>JAJZIM010000003.1 GCA_021810565.1 Bacillota bacterium | reverse complement strand
CCAACGCCATCATCGCCCTGCGCTGCTGTGAACTCAGCGGGCGTCTGGAGGACTATTGGGAGGCGCGCTCTCACGGGTAACCCCCGGGGGTACCTACAAATTTGTCGCACACCCGCCGCATCGCCGCCCAATCGCCGCGGGCCAGTATTTCCGCCGCGAACTCGTCGGCAGCCGACCGCTCTCCCGCCGCCAGCCAGCGCACCTGCAGCCGCTCCGCCTCGATGCCCGCCTTGGCCAGCCAGCCGGCAGCTTCCTCGACCGCTCGGCGCACCCGCTCCTGTCCCCCCGGATGCCGGCAGGTCTCGCAGGCCAGCACCAGCACCCCCCACGCCCCCTCCTCGAAGGCCTGCAGCAGCCAGCGCGCGTCCAGAAAGCAGCCGTCCGGCAGGATCACGCGGCGCTGATCCTCCCTGGGCGGCGGCTCCCGCCGCCGACAGGCGAACACGGTGATCCCGGGGCGGCCGCCTCCGGCCAGCACCGTGTTCTCCGGGACCGCCAGCAGCTCGATGGCCCGGCCGGGGCACGCACTGACGCAGATCCCGCAGGCCTGGCACCCCGCCGCGGGCATGGAGGCCTGGCCGCCCACCTGCGGCACGCCGTAGGGGCACACCCGTAGGCAGGTGAGGCAGGCGGCGCATTTGTCGGTTTCGCAGCGGGCCCCCAGGCCGCAGCTAAGGCACCGCTGGGCCTCCCGGCGGGCCGTCGCCTCGTCCAGGCCCAACTCGAAGGGCTCGAAGCTGCGGCGCCGTCGGGCCGGATCCACCGAGGGCATCGGCGCCCGGGGCTCCGGCGGGATCAGCTCACGCACCGCCTCGGGCATGGACGCGATGCGCTCGCCGTTCTCGGGCAGGAAGGAGTATTTCAGGCCCAGGTAGGCCAACGCCTGCTCGGCGATGCGGTGCCCCGAGGCCACGGCCTGGATGGCCGCCCCGGGACCCCGGGCCAACTCCCCGCAGGCGAACACGCCGGGCCGGCTGGTCATGCCGTTTTCCGGGTTGAGCAAGAGCCCGCCCCGCTCGTTTCGGACCACCCCCGCGCCGGCCAGGCAGTCCAGCTCCGGCGCCTGCCCGATAGCCCAGATCACCGTCGCGGCGGGGAGCACCCGGGTTTCCCCGGCACGGAAGCTGGGATTGAACCGTCCCGCCTCGTCGAAAACCCGCTCCACCGCCACCAGCTCCAGGCCCTCCACCCCGGCCGTCCCCGTCAGCACCCGCTGCGGGCCCCAGGCGGGATGCAGTTCCACGCCCTCCTCCAGGGCCTCCGCCACCTCCCAGGGATGGGCGGGCATGATCTCCCGGGACTCCAGGCAGGCCACGCGCACCTGGCGGGCCCCGGCTCGCAGCGCGGTGCGGGCCGCGTCCATGGCCACGTCGCCGCCGCCCACCACCGCCACCACGTCTCCCAGCTCCGGGGACAGGCCCCGGTTGGCCGCCGCCAGGAACTCCAGGGCGCCCAGCACCCGGGGATGCTCCGCCCCGGGAATGCTCAGCCTTCGGCTGGCCGGCAGGCCCAAGGCCAGGACCACCGCCTGGTGCTCCGCCAGCAGCTCGTCCAGGCTCACGTCCCGCCCCAGAGCCGTGCCCAGCACCAGTTTGACCCCCAGGCCCGTCACCCGGGCCACGTCAGCCGCCAGGGCCTCCCGCGGCAACCGGTAGGCGGGCACGGTGTCCCAAAGTTGCCCCCCCGCCGCGGGCAGCCGATCCAGCAGGGTCACCCGGCAGCCGGCCAGGGCCAGGTCCCAGGCCGCCGTCAGCCCCGCCGGCCCGGCGCCCACCACCGCCACCCGGCGGCCGTTGTCCTGGGCCCGGGTGGGTAGCTCCACCGGCGCGGCCTCCAGGGCGAAGCGCTTCAGGAAGCGGATGGCCACCGGGGCGTCCACCTCCCCGCGCCGGCAGCGGTCCTCGCAGGGGTGGGCGCAGATCCAGGCGCACACCGAGGCCAGGGGGTTCGTCTCGCGAATCAGCTTGGCCGCCAGGGGATAGTCGCCGGTGGCGACGGCGGCCACGTAGCCGCGGGCATCGGTTTGCACCGGGCAGTCGAAGGTGCAGGGGGGGCGCTGCAGCAAGGGATCACTCCTCACAACGGGTTCCCACCCTATATGTATGCATTAAATTTAACCCACGCCGGCGCCACCGGCAACCCCCGCCGGGTGAAATCCACCAGGCGGCGGCCCAACGGCCGTCACGGCGCCGTCAGAAGCACGGATCGTGCCGCAGGGCCGCCAGCCCTCGGCGGCACCAAGCCCGCTCCCACCATGGGCACTCAGCGCACCACGCGGCCAGCTCCCGCTCCCCCACCCGCTCCCGGACCCGCCGGCGGGCCTCCCGGGCGTTCAGCGCGGCCCCCGGGGGCACCCCCAGGCGGTCCAGCACCTGCCGGTCCCGCCGGCGCACCCGCTCCTGGCTGCCCGGGGCGTGCCGGCACTCCTCCCCGAGGCGGTGGGGGCAGCGGCGACACACCTCGTCCACCGTGTCCGTGAGGCGCACCAGCACCTCCCCCCGGCGCAGCAGCCGCACCCTGGACGCCATGCGCCGGGCGAAGGCCGCGTCGTAGCCCAAGCCCCGGTAGCCCAGGGCGCACAAGAGGTGGTGGGCCCGCAGCGTCAGCGCGCTCAACGGCCCGCCCCCGGCTTGCCCTGGGCCAGGGAAGGCTCCTCGCCGCTCTCCGAGGGCCGGTAGTAGCGGGTGCCCACCAAGTCGTCGGGCAGGTATTGCTGGGCCACCCAGTGTTCGGGATATTCATGGGGATAGCGGTAATCGCGACCGTGGCCCAAGTCGGCCCCGCCGCGGTAGCTGGCGTCCCGCAGGTGCGCCGGCACCGGGCCCGCCCGCTCCCGGGCGTCCTTCCCGGCGGCGTCGATGGCACGGCACACGGCGTTGCTCTTGGGGGCCAGGGCGATGTACAAGGCGGCCTCAGCCATGGGGATCCGCGCCTCGGGCAGGCCCACGAACTCCACCGCCTGGGCCGCCGCGGTGGCCACCAGCAGGGCCCGCGGGTCGGCCAGCCCCACGTCCTCCGCGGCGTGGATCACCATGCGCCGGGCGATGAAGCGCGGATCCTCCCCCGCCTCCAGCATGCGGGCCATCCAGAAAAGGGCGGCGTCGGGATCCGATCCCCGCAGGCTCTTAATGAAGGCGGAGATGTGGTCGTAGTGGGCGTCGCCCTGGCGGTCGTAGCGCAGGGCGCGCCGCTGCACCGCCTGGACCACCGTGTCCAAGTCCACATGGCGAACCCCCGCCGCGTCGGGGGCGGCGCCGAGCACCGCCGCCTCCAGGGAGTTGAGCGCGATGCGGGCGTCCCCCCCGGCCACCCGCACCAGGTGCTCCAGGGCCTCCGGGTCCACCCGGGGATGGAGGGCAGCCAGGCCCCGCTCGGCGTCGGCCAGGGCCCGCTCCAACAGGCCGGCCACCGCCGCGTCCGGCAGGGGATCCAGCCGGTAGATCCGGGACCGGGAGACCAGGGCCTGGGTCAGGGAGAAGTAGGGGTTCTCGGTGGTGGCCCCCACCAGGATCACGCTGCCGTCCTCCACCCCGGGCAGCAGGGCGTCCTGCTGGCCCCGGTTGAAGCGGTGGATCTCGTCCACGAACAGCACGGTGCGCTGCCGGTGGAGCCGCCAACGCTCCCGCGCCTCCTCCACCGCCTGGCGCAGCTGGGCCACCCCGGCGGACACGGCGCTCGTCCGCTCAAAATGAACCCGGGTGTGCCGCGCGATGACCTCGGCCAGGGAGGTCTTGCCACAGCCCGCCGGCCCATACAGCACCAGGGAGGACAGCTCGTCCGCCTCGATGGCCCGGCGCAACACCCGTCCCTTCGCCAAGAGTTCCTCCTGACCCACCAGCTCCTCCAGGTCCCCGGGGCGCATGCGGTAGGCCAGGGGGGCCGGCGGCTCCCCGGCGCTATCCCAGATCTGCCTTTGCATCCTCCCCGTCTCCCTTCGTCCAGTAGCGCAGGCAGCCGGCCGGACTGGTCCCCAGGATGCGCGCCACCTCCAGGGGGCTCTCCCCCGCCGCCAGCAGGCGCACGGCCCGGGTGTGGCGCAAGGTGAAGGGGGAGATCCCCTCCAGGCCCGCCCGGGCGGCGCACTCGGCCACCACCTGGCCGACGCGGCGCATCCCCAAGGGCCCCCCTCGTCCGGGGAAGAGCCAGCCGCCCCCGGCCTGGCGCTCCCGCAGGTGCTCCCGCAAGGCCCGGGCCGTCTCGGCGTCGCAAGGCACCCGCCGCTCCCGCCCGCCTCGCCCCACCACCCGCAGCCAGCCGCCCTCCTCCGCCAGCTCCAAGTCGCCGTTTTGCAGCCGCACCAGCTCGCCACTGGTCAGTCCGGCCCGCAAGAGGAGCAAGATGGCCCGGTCCCGGCTGCCGGCCAAGCGCACCACCTCCAACAGCCGCTCCTCCTCCGCCGGGGTGAGGTGGCGCGCGGCCGGCCCCCCCTCCCAGCCGCCGGGAGGCACGGGGTTTTCGGCCAGCACTCCTCCCTCCGCCAACCAGCGCCCGAAGCGGGACAGGGCCGCCCGCGCCCGGCGCACGGTGGCCGGTTTGCGCCCGCGCTGCATCAGCCACCAGCGGTACTCGGCCACGTCCAGGCTGCCCAGTTCCGCCGCCGCCACCGGCCGCCCGGCGGCGGCCTCCAGCCAGACCACGAAGGACTCCAGGTCGTGCCGATAACCGCGGATGGTCTGGGGGCTGAGCCCCTGATCCCCCAGGTGGCGTAAAAACCGCTGCAAACGCTCGCGCATGGATAACCCCCCGGAAATGCATCGTTATCGGAATCCGCTATTCGCCGTCCGGGGGCGATTCTCCTGGGTGCCGGCCGAAATTGGCTTCCGATAACTTAAGTTATCGGCAAGATTCCCCCCCGCTCCTGATATAATATCCGGTAGAGGAGGGGAGGCCCATGTCGTCCCCGGCAAAGACATCGGAGGGTGAATTCCTGCGCCGCGTGGAGGAGCGGGTGCGCCGCCTCCTGCAGCAGGCCCCCCCGGAGCCCTCCCCCCGGTCGGCCGACCTGGCCGTGGTGCTGCTGGGGGTCGCCGGGCTGCTGGCCCTGTCCATGTGGTGCGGCCGGGACAAAAAAAGGGAGGCGGACTAGCCGCTTCCCCCTCCCGCCGGGTGGGCTCAGGCCACCCGGTAGCCCGCCTGGGCCACCGCCCGGCGCATGTCCTCCAGGGTGACCCGGTCCGCATCGTAGCTGACCTGGGCCGACTTGTGCTCCAGGTCCACCCGGGCCGAGGCCACGCCGGGCAGGGCACCCAGGGCCCGCTCCACCGCCATGCGGCAGTGGTTGCAGGTCATCCCCTCGATGTTCAGGGTGATCTGGCTAGCCATCTTGCTCCCCCCTTTCACAGGCGCACCCGGTTGAGCCGCAGGCTGTTGGAGACCACGCTGACCGAGCTCACGGCCATGGCCGCCGCCGCCCACACCGGTTGCACGAAACCCAAGGCCGCCGCCGGGATCAGGATGACGTTGTAGAAGAAGGCCCAGAACAGGTTCTGATAGATGATGCGCAAGGTGGCGCGGGACAGGGCGATGGCCCGGGGCACCAGGGCGATGTCCCCCCGCACCAAGGTGATGTCCGACGCGCTCATGGCCACATCGGTGCCCGTGCCCATGGCGATGCCCACGTCGGCCTGCGCCAGGGCGGGGGCGTCGTTGATCCCGTCCCCCACCATGGCCACCACCTGACCCTCCTGCTGCAGCCGCTTGATCTCCCCCTCCTTGCCCTCGGGGCGCACCTCGGCCAGCACCCGCTCGATGCCCAACTGCCGGCCGATGCTGGTGGCGGTCTCGGAGTTGTCCCCGGTGATCATGGCCGTGGCCAGGCCCCGGCGTTTGAGCTCGCCCACCACGGCGGCCGCCCCCTCCTTGGGGGTGTCGGCCACGGCCAGCACCGCCGCGATCCGGCCGTCCACGGACAGCGCCAGCACCGTTTTGCCCTCCCCCGCCAAGCGGTGGGCGGCCTGCTCCGCCGAGGGAGGAAGGGACCTGCCCTCCTCGGCCAAAAAACGCGGGCTGCCCACCAGCACGGCCTGCCCCTCCACCGATCCCGCCACGCCCCCGCCGGTGACGGCCCGGAAGTCCTCCGGCAGCGGCGGCAGGGCTATCCCCCGGCTCCGCGCCCCCTCCACCACGGCCCGGGCCAAGGGGTGCTCGCTGGCCTGCTCCACCCCCGCCGCCAGGCGCAACGCCGCGGCCGCCTCGCCGTCCACGGGCACGCAGTCGGTGAGCACCGGCTTGCCGGTGGTGAGGGTGCCCGTCTTGTCGAAGACCACGGTGGTGAGCTTGCCGATGCGCTCCAGGCTCTCGCCCCCCTTGACCAGCACCCCCTGGCGCGCTCCCCGGCCGGTGCCCACCATGATGGCGGTGGGGGTGGCCAGCCCCAGGGCGCAAGGACAGGCGATGACCAGCACCGCCACGGCGGCCACCATGCCCTCCACCGCGGTGTGCCCCGTGGCCAGCCAGCCCAGAAAAGTCAGCGCCGCCACGGCGATCACCACCGGCACGAAGACCCCCGCCACGGCGTCCGCCAGGCGCTGCACCGGGGCCTTGGACCCCTGCGCCTCCTCCACCATCCGGATGATGCCCGCCAGCACGGTGTCCCGCCCCACCCGGGTGGCCTCCACCGTCAAGAGCCCGCTGCCGTTGATGGTGGCCCCCACCACCGCCATGCCAGGCGCCTTGTCCACCGGCACGGGCTCCCCGGTGACCATGGACTCGTCCACCGGGGAGGTGCCCTCCCGCACCACGCCGTCCACGGGGATGCGCTCTCCGGGGCGCACGATGACCAGGTCGCCCACCCGCACCTGCTCCACGGGCACCTCCCGCTCCGCGCCGTCGCGCAGCACATGGGCCGTGCGCGCCGCCAGCCTGGCCAGTTGGCGGATGGCATCGGAGGCCCGCCCCTTGGTGAGCACCTCCAGGTACTTGCCCAGGTAGATCAGGGTCACGATGATCGCCGCGGTGTCGAAGTAGACCGCGGCGCCGGGGCGAAAGACCAGGGCGTACACGCTGTACAGGTAGGCCACGCTGGAGCCCAAGCTGATCAGGGTGTCCATGTTGGCGCTGCCGTGCCGCAGGTTGACCAAAGCCCCGTGGTGAAAGATGTAGCCCACATAGGCCCAAACCGGCAGGGCCAAAAGCGCCAGCAGCGGGTCGTGCCAGGCCGGCGCCGGCCAGGCGGCCAACCCGGGCACCAGGGCCAGGAGGGCCACCGGCACGGTGAAGACGATCCCCAGGGCCAGGGTGTTGCGCCGACGCACAAGCTCCGCGTCGCGCCGCGCCGCCTCGGCCTCCTCGCCCGCCGCCTCCGGGGCGGCGGTGGCGGTGTAGCCTACGACCTCGACCGCCGCGATCAGGGCGTCCAGACTTGCCAGCGCCGGGTCGTAGACCACGCTGGCCCGCTCGTTGGCCAGGTTGACGCTGGCCTCGGCCACTCCCGGCACGGCGGAGAGGCTCTTCTCCACCTTGCTCACGCAGGAGGCGCAGCTCATGCCGCCGATGGCCAACTCTTGGCGCGTCCGCCCGGCGGGGACGGCCTCCCGCAGCACGTGGGCGTCGTAGCCAACCTCCCGGATGGCCCGGATCAGGTCCTCCGGGTTCACCCGCTGCGGGTCGTAGTCCACGCTGGCGCGCTCCGTGCCCAGGTTCACCGCCGCTTGGGCCACCCCGTCCAGATGCGCAAGCTGCCGCTCGATGCGGGCCACGCAAGAGGCGCAGCTCATGCCCTCGACGGCCAGTTCCGCCTTGCCCTGTTCCACCGCGGCACCTCCTCTGCATACCCCATGGGGGTACTTACAATATAGCGCGGGGCACCTGCCGCTGTCAATACGGGCAGGAATTCCGGCCTGTCTCGTCCAATCTTCCCTGCTGGTTCAATCCTTCCCGAAAGGCGGATGTCCATGCGAGGCGCCCCGCTTGCGGCCCTGCTCTGGGCGGCCCTGCTCCTGGTCTCGAGCTGCGCCCCCCCGGCGCCCAAGGCCGCCCCCGCGCCCGCGCACGCCGCGCCGGCGCGCCCCGTCGGCCCCCCCACCATCACCTTCCGGTACTTCGCCGCCCCGGTCTACTACCGGGACGAGGTGGTGGTGCTGATGCTGCACGACATCGCGCCCCACCCCCAGCCCTACACCGACGAGATCACCCCGGCCACCTTCCAGGCGGATCTGGAACTGCTGCTTCGGGACCACTTCAACGTGATCCCCGCCTCCCTCCTGGCCAAATTTCTCGAGCACCAAGCCCAGGTGCCGCCCAACGCGGTGCTCTTGACCTTCGACGACGGCTATCAGGGGGTGTACACCTACGGCTTCCCCCTGCTGGAGCGCTACCGGGTGCCCGCCACCTGCTTCATCATCACCGGCTTCGTGCAGGGCCCGCACCAAAAGCCCTGGACCATGAGCTGGGCCGAGCTGGAGCGCATGTACGCCAGCGGGCTGGTGTCGCTGCAGTCCCACACCTACGACTCCCACGGGGCGGTGCGCTCGGGTCCCGCCACCACCGGGCCGGCCCTCACGGACAGCGTCTGGGATCCCGCCACCCGAAGCTACGAGACGCCCGCCCACTATCGGCAGCGCATCGGCCAGGATTTGGCCCGCGCCCGCCGGGAGTTGGAACAGCATCTGCCGGGAGCGCGGGTGGACATGTTCGCCTATCCCTTCGGGGCCTATGACCCCACGGTGATCCGCATCCTGCGCCGGGACGGCTACCGCTTCGCCTTCACCACCTACGGCGGCGCGGCCACCTCCCAGACCGACCCCTACCGGATCTTCCGCATCAACGTGGGCACCTGGCACACCACGCCCCAAGCGTTGGTGGCCGCCGCCCGCGACACCGGGATCGCCATGGCCGCCCATCCCGGGTTCCAGGCCCCCGCCCGGGTGGTGCCCTCCTGGCGCTGAGGCAAGGCGTCAAAGGAACGGGAGGCCTGCGCCTCCCGTGCTCAGCCGTCCGCGTTGTCGTACCAGTCCGCGTCCTCCTCGGCGGCCGCCTCCTCGCCTCCCTCGGACTCCTCCTCCGGGTCCGGCGATTCCTCCGCCGCCTCCGCCTCATCCAAAAGCTGCCGGTAGCGCTTTTCCCCCCGCTGCTGGGCCAGAACCTTGGGAGCCGCCGCGGGCCGCCGCCGGGTGTGGGGCTCCCACTCCTGCAGCCCCCAGCGCCCGTCCGCCCCGCGGTAGAAGCGGCCATCCCGGTTGATGTCCGTGTACACCTGCACCGCCAGGTCCTGCGGGGTGCCCGGGTAGTTGGGCAGATGCTCCCCCACCCTGGCCACCAGTTCCGCATAGGCCAGGGGCTGCCCCTCCGCCTTCAGCAGACGGTAGGCGATCTCCGCCGGCTCCAGTCCGGGGATGATGGGCAAGACGCTCTTGCCCTGCGTCATGATCGTTCAAACCTCCCGCACCCTGCGTCGCCGCACGGCTGGATTCCCTGCCGCCGGTATTATACCACGTTCCTCCCGCCCCTTGCCAAGAGGGGTCGGCGGCAAAAAAATCAGCCCGCGGTGCGCCAATACACCACCGCCTTGAGCACCCGGCTCGGCGGATCGCGCAGGAACTCAGGCAGTTCGGCCGCTCCCAGGGGATGAGCCAGAAAATCCGCCAGCGGTGAGCCAAGCTGCTCCAGCAGTTTCACCGCGCGAGCGGTGGTGAAGGGATTGGTGAAGGCCCCCTGCAGCCGGATCTCCCGCCGATACAACTCGTAGGGCTCCACCGCCCACGACGCTCCGCGGGGACCCACACCGAAGACCAACACCGTGCCGCCGGGAGCCACCGCCCGCAGGGCCGCGCCGAGCGCGGCGGGGCTGCCCGAGGCCTCCAACGCCACATCGAACTCGCCGGGCGGCTCCGCTTCCGGATCCACCGCCAGGTCGGCGCCCCGCTGCCGCGCCAGGCGGCGGCGCTCCTCCCGGGGATCCGCCACCACAATCCAGGCCGCTCCGCGAGCGCGGGCCAGCAGCAAAAGCAGGAGCCCCATGGGGCCCGCCCCCAGGAGCAGCACGGAATCTCCGGGGCGCACCCCGGCCAGCTCCAGCCCGTGCAGGGCGCAGGAAAGGGGCTCCACCAGGGCCACCGCCCCGACCGGCAGGTCCTCCCCCACGGGGTAGACCTGCGGGGCCGCCACCACGGCCCAGGGGGCGAATCCCCCGTCCCGGTCCACCCCGTAGGCCGCCAGGCTCCGGCAAAGGTGCGGCCGGCCCTCCCGACACGGGCGGCAGGTGCCGCAGCTCAAGTTGGGGTTCACCGCCACCCGCTGCCCCGGCCGGATCCCCGCCACCCCCGGCCCCATCCCGCGCACCCGCCCGCCGAACTCGTGGCCCAGGATCACCCCCGTCGCCGCCGGAGCCTCGCCCCGAAAGATGCGCAGATCGGTGCCGCACACCCCGCAGGCCTCGACCTCCAGCAGCACCTCCCCCGCCCCGGGCACGGGCCGCGGCCGCTCCTCCAGGGACACCTGCCCTGGACCGCGGTAGACCAAGGCCTTCACGCCGGCAGCCCGCCCTGGACCCCCAGGAAGCGGTACACCTGGCGCAGGGTCGGCAGGCCGCTCATCGCCCCCCGCCGGAGGGTGGCCATGGCCCCCACCGCCCCGGCGAAGCCCAGGGCCGAGCGCAAGCCGTCCTCCTCCAGGGTGGACAGCCCCCGGGGGGAATAGGCGGCCAGGCGGCTCAACAGGGCGCCGGCGAAGGCGTCCCCGGCCCCGGTGGTGTCCACGGCCGCCACGGAGAAGGCGTTCACTCGACCGGCCAGGCGAGGGGCGTAGTAGGCGCAGCCGTGCTCCCCCGCCGTCACCACCACCAGCCGCGGCCCGCGCTCCAAGAGTCGGTGGGCCAACACCTCCTCCGTCCCCTCCCCTTCCAGGAAGGCCAGCTCCTCCCGGTTCAGCTTGACCAGATCGGCCAGCGCGGCGGCCTGCCGCAGCACGGTCCGGGCCTCCTCGGCATCGGCCCAAAGCCCCAGGCGCAGGTTGGGATCGAAGCTCACCAGGCGCCCTCCGGCGCGAAACAGCGCCACGGCCTGCCGAGTGGCCGAACGGGCGGGCTCCCGCGCCAGGCTGACCCCCGCGAAATGCAGCACCCGGGCGTCCGCCGGCAGCCGCCCCGGCACGTCCTGGGGCGACAGGAAGGCGTCGGCGGTCTCCCGCCAGGGGAAGAAGAAGGAGCGCTCGCCGCCCCGGCCCAGGGTCACGAAGGCCAGGGCCGTGGGGTGCGCCCGGTCCCAGGCCAGCCACCGCACGTCCACTCCTTCCTCCCTAAGGGTCCGCTCCAGCACTCGCCCCAGGGGGTCGTCCCCCACCCGGGCCAGAATCCCCGCGCGCATCCCCAGGCGGATGGCCGCCACCGCCACGTTGGCCGGCGCCCCCCCGGGAAAAAGCTGCAGGGTGCTGCCGGTCGCCAGTTCCCCCGGTCGGGTGGCCAACAGGTCCACCAGGGCTTCCCCCACGGTCAGGATCATTCCGGCACCTCCCCCTCCGATCGTCCCCGTCTATCCGGCCTGCTCCAGCACCACCGCCGCCGCGCCCAGCACCCCGGCGTCCTGGCCGAGGCCGGCGGGAAGGATGCGGCAGGCCGCGGCCGGCACCTTCAGCGCGCGCTCCCGCACCGCGCGCTCCACCGGATCGAACAGGTCCCGACCCGCCTGCACCACCCCGCCGCCCAGGATCACCCGCTCGGGGTTCAACAGGTTGATCAGGTTGCTGATGCCCACTCCCAGGTAGTAGCCCGCGCGCTCGGTGATCTCCCGGGCCAGGACGTCCCCCGCCCCGGCCGCCCGGTAGACCGCGGCCGCATCCAGGCCCTCCGCCGCGAGCACGCTTTCCCGGCCCGCCGCCAGGGCCGCCGCCGCCTGGCGGGCGATGGCGGTACCCGAGGCCAGGGTCTCCAGGCAGCCGCGGCTGCCGCAGGCGCACGGCGGACCCTCCACCTCCACCACCGTGTGGCCCACCTCCCCCGCCGTCCCCGACACGCCGCGGTACAGACGACCGCCCAGGATGATCCCGCCGCCGATGCCGGTGCTCACGGTGACGTACACCAGGTCGGCGCTCCCCCGTCCGGCCCCGAAGCGGTACTCGCCCAGGGCCGCCGCGTTGGCGTCGTTCTCCAGGTACAGGGGCACGCCGCCTTCCGCCAGGGCCGCGGCCAGGGGAAAGCCGTTGAGCTCCGGCAGGTTGGGCGCCTCCAGGATCACCCCAGCCTGCCGGTCCAGCGGCCCCGGGGCGCCCACGCCGACGCCGTCCAGCGCGCCCCACGCCACCTCGGCCCGCCGCAGCACCTCCCCCATGGCCGCCCGAATGTGGTCCACCACCGCCGCCGTTCCCTGGCCCCGGGGCGTGGGCACGCGCAGGCGCTGCCCCAGCACGCCCTCCCGGCTGACCACCCCCACCTCGATCTTGGTGCCGCCCAGGTCCACCCCCAAAAGGTAGCCCACCTACGCCACCTCCCCGGACAGCACCCGGGTCTCCCCGGGGGCCAGCTCCCCCGCACCGCCGGGTTCCACCGCCACCGGCTGCGCCCCATGGTTCACCGCCAGGAGCCGCCGCCCCTCGCCGCGCCGCCAGCCCCTGACCTCCAGGGAAGGCGGGCGGACCGGCGGCGCCAGGCCGGCCAGTTCCCCCGCGCGCCGATACACGAGATAACTTCGATCGGTCGGGTACGGGTTCGACCGCCGACCAAGATCCCACTCCAGGGGCCAGGTGGCCAGGAGCACGCCGCCCCGGCCGGGATGGTGCTCCAAAAGCCCCCCCGCCAGCGCCGGGTCCGCCGCCAGGAGCCGTCCCGCCCCCGGCTGCACCCCCAGGTGCCAGGGAACGCCGGGGGAGCAGGAAAGATCGGTCCCCAACCCCCGGTCGGCGAAGCTGACGCCCCCGGGCCCCGGCCGGGGACCCAAGAGCCGGGCGCCGGCCAGCTCGGCCAGTTCGGCGGCGGCGAAGCCGTCGTAGGACAGGTACAGCACGCCGCCGCCGCGGACGAACTCCCGCACCCGCCGCCAGGCGGCGGCGCCCAGACCACCCCGGCGCGGCCAGGAAGGCATGATCAGCAGGCGGTAGGGGCCGGGAGCCGCTCGGGCCGGCAGGAAGTCCACGTCCAGCCCGGCCTGCTTGGCCAGGACGAAGGCGTTGAAGAGCACCCCGGCGTGACGCTCGGGGGTCAGGCCGTCGGGGTGGTCGTAGTAGGCGTCGGGGATCAGGACGGCGGCCCCGGCCGGCTCCGGGGTCGCGCCGGAAAGTCCCGACCCCGCCAGGAAGGCGGCGAAGCCTCGCCAGGCCTCCCCGGAGGGCTTCACCCGCCCCGCCGCATCCGTCAGCCCGAAGGCCGCCTCGTAAGGGGTGGCCTCGTAGGGGGGCTCCTCGTCGCAGGCGAAGTCGCCGAAGCACCAGCCGAAGGCGCCCCGGGCGCCGTTGGCCAAGAGGCTGCCCAGCACCGTGCCGTGGTGCGCTCCCTCCGCCGCCGCCCCCCAAAGCTGACTGGAGGTCCCGAATTCCTCCATCAGGACCCCTTTCCCGGTCATCCCCGCGGCCAGGCGCGCCGCGAAGGCGGCCAGATAGCCGGGACGCAGGGCCTCGGGCGGGTCCGGGCACAGGGAGGTGTACATGGGATAGGCGTGCAGGCTCAGGAAGTCGCAGGCCTCGGCCAGGTCCGCGGGCCGCAGGCCCACGTCGGCGGTGAGGCAGCCCAGGTGCAGCCCCACCGTCACCGGATGGTGCGGGTCGGCCCGGCGCAGCTCGCCGGCCAGGAAGCGCGCCCACAGCCAGCCCGCCGCGGCCGAGGGCGGGCGCCGGAAGATGTCCGGCTCGTTGGCCAGGTCCCAAAAGAGCAGGGCGGGGTGCTCCCGGTAGCGCCGGCCCAGGGTGGCCAGCAGAAAGGCCTGGGCGCGCAGCAGCTCAGGGTCGGTGTAGGGACAGCGCCCCTGCCGCCAGGGCACGTCGTAATTCTCCCCGGACATGTGTCCAGTGAAGCAGGTGGGCACCACCCCCAGGCCCCAGCGCTGGGCCAAGGCCAGGAACTGGTCCAGCTTGGCCAGGGCCGCGGGATCCACCGCCACCGGGCCGGACTGGAAGTCCCGCCACAATAGGAAGATGCGCACCGCGCCCAGGCCCAGGGCGGCCACCTCGCCCAGCTCCGCGTCCACCGCCGCCGGATCCCAGCGCTCCCACATGTTCACCCCGGTCCGGCGCGGCCAGTAGTTGGTGCCCAGGATGAAGCCGTCCAAGCCGGTTCCCTCCCTTTTGCCGTCTGACCAGATTATACTGCACCGAAGCCGACCTTTATAGGCGCCAGAACGCGCCAAGCCGCCGAAAATACCCGCCGGGACGCCCCAACCCGCCCGAGGCAACCCTGATCCACCGCCAGGACGGCTGGCGCCGACTCGCCGGGTTTGCCCGACTACGAAGGCTGCTACATAATGTGAAATGCTTTGCGGCGGATACGATCCCCGGTCGTCCATCGGGAAAGGAGTTGCTCGTCATCCCCACCGCCGATCTTTGGGACCTGATCGATCAAGAGCGCCTGACTTACCGCTACTCGGTGGAGCAGCTGGCCGGCGGTGCCAGCCTGGGCAACCGGGAGACCTTCGCCGTGGCGGACCGCGCCTCCGACCTGGCGGCCGCCTGGTGCAGCGACGGCCAGTACTACGCCGGCGCCATCCGCCTCGACCTCAGCCTGGACGGGGAACCCCTGGCGCCCCGGGACACCCTTTTCGCTCCCCTGCATCAGACCACCGAGCACCGCCGGGACGGCGTGCTGGTGGCCAAGACCTTCTTCGTCCCCTTTCGATCGGGGCCGCAGCGCCTGGTATACCTGGTGCTCACGGCGCGCAACGCCTCGCCCAAAGCCCGTCGGCTGGAGGTCAGGGTGCAAGGATCTTTCAGGGCTCCCTCCCCCGGCGAGGTGTTCCTCCCCGTGCCGGGGCACCAGCAGGAGAAGGAGTTCCAACTGAAGCTCCTGGACACCGCGGTGGTGGCCGCCACCCTGCCCGGGCCGGGCCGCCAGGCCGAGGAGCACCGGGCCTTCGGCTGCCCGCAGCCGCCGGCGGAATATGACTTCGCCGACCCGGGACGCTTCCGGCTGGTCTACCGCTTCGACCTGCCGCCCGAGAGCCGCCGGGAGATCCCCTTCTCCCTGGCCATGTCCCGGGAAGGGGAGGCGGCCGCCCTGGAGGATTTGGCCCGGATCGGGGAGTGCCGCGCCGTCTTCCGGGAGAGCCGCCGCATCCTGGAGCGGCTGCTCGAGCTCTCGGACCTGTATACCCCCAGCCCGGTGATCAACCGGGGGGTACGTTGGGCCAAGGTGAACCTGCTGCGGGTGCAGCACCACTACCCGGGGGGACCCGGCTTCACCAACGACCCGCCCCAGGACATCCTGGTGGTGCGGGACGCGGCTTGGTACGCCCTGGGAGCCGACTACCTGACCCCCGCCTTCACTCGCCGCATGCTGCAGCTGGTGGGCCAGGAGGCGGCCATGGAGGACGGCAAGCTGGCGGAGTTCCTGCGCCTGGCCGACCGGCCCGTGAGCCGCGACGACTACGGGCTGTCCCTCAACGACGACACGCCGCTTTTCATCCTGGCCTGCCACCACCACTGGGCCGCTACGGCCGGCCGGGACTTCCTGGTCCAGGTGCTGCCGTCCTTGCGGCGGGCCGCCGACCGCATCATCTCCCAGACGCGCGGCGGCCTGGTGCGTTGCGAGGCCCCCGGCACCAACGTCCGGGGCATCGCCGGCTGGCGCAACGTCATTCCCGGCTACCGCCTGGATGGGGCGGTGACCGAGATCAACGCCGCCTGCGCCGCCGCCCTGTTTCGGCTGGCCGAGCTGTGCCGGCACGCGTCCGACCCCGCCGGGGCCCAGCGCTACGCCGCCGCCGCGGTCGCCCTGCGGGAGAACATCCGCTCCCAGCTCATCTCCCCCCGGACCGGCCTGTACCTTTTGGCCCGGGACGGTCAGGGCCGGGAGCGCCACGACCGCACGGGCGACCAGGTCTTCCCCCTGCTGTACGACCTGGCGGACGAGGAGCTGAAAGGCCGGGTGCTGGATCTTTTGACCGGCCCGGATTTTTGGAGCCCCTTCGGCTGCCGCACCGTGGGCCGGGACGAGCCCGGCTACGACCCCGCGGGCAGTGCGCAGCTCATGGGCGGCGTGTGGGCCAACCTCACGGCCTGGGTGGCCTATGCCGCCCGCCGCGTGCGTCCCGCCCTGGTGGCCCGGGCCATGGAGCAGATCTACTCCTTGAGCGAGGTGGCCCGCCCCCGGGACTACGGGCGGGTGTGCCCCGGTCAGTTCCCGGAGCGGCTGCACGGCGAGACCTTCGAGAGCTGCGGCATGGCCCTGTCCCCCTGGATGCCGCCCACCTACCTGTGGCTGGGGCTGGAGGGCCTGGCGGGTCTGGAGCCCGCCGTCGACGGCCCGCTTATCCAGCCTCACCTGCCGCCCCAGTGGACCTGGCTGGCGGCGGGCCGGGTACCCTTGGCAGGTGGCCGCCTCTCCTGGTTCCTGCACCAGGGCACCCTCTACGCCACCGCCCCGGTGCGCTCGCCCCTGCCGGTGGAGGTGTTCCCCGAAGAGGTGACGGAGCTGTTCCCGGGACAGGGCTTCCGGCTGGCCCTGGCCCGCGGCAACGAGGTCGCCCTCTTCTTGGCCAGCGCCGAGGGAGGCGTCGCCACCTGGCGGCTGCCGGGATCCGACCGGGAGCACCGGGTATCCCTGGCGGCGGGAGAGGCGCGCCTGGTCCGGCTGCAGGGCGTCCGGCTGCCCCGGCGCGAGCCCGCGCCCGCCCAGGAAGATCTCCTGTGGGCCTGACCTGGAGCAGGCCGCAGCGGGGAAATGATCAGGCCCGGCGGGTTCCGCCGGGCCTGTGCTCTTCCTCATGAGAACTTGGTGAAGATGCGGATGGCCGAGTCCACGGCCTGGTCCTCCGCCGCCTGGTCGGCCTCCTCCCCCCGCAGCTGCTCGGCCATGTGGCAGCCGATCACCACCATGGCCACCTTGTTCAGGGCCGCCTTCATGGCCGCCAGCTGGATGACGATGGCCTCGCATTCCTGCTGCTCGTCAATCATCCGCTGGATACCCCGGGCCTGCCCCTCGATGCGCTTCATGCGCTCCACCAGGTCCTTGGTGTCTTTGAGGTACAACTTCAAAATCCTCTCCCGCGGACCCGGCGGTCCGACTAGCCCACCCGCCTGATGCCCATCTGCTCCAGCTCCTCCAGCAGGTACCGCCAGGGCAGGCCCCCCTCGAAGGTCACCGCCCCGTTGATCAGCACCAGGGGCAGGTAGCGCCCCTGCTGCAGGGCCTCCTTGGCCTGCGGGTAGTCGCCGAGCCGCTCGTCGTCCACGTCCACGTACTCCATGAGCACCTGGTCGCCGAAGTCCTGGCGCAAAAAGCGCCGGTAGAACAGCGTAATCTCCTCCAGAGATTGCGTGGGGCCTCACCCCCCGGCACTGCAGCTGTCCTCCAGCCGCGACCCCACCACGGTCACCGTGGCCCGGACCTCCACTTCCGCCATCCGCCGCACCTTCCTTCTTCCTGTGTTTGCCGCGGCCGCCGGCCGCGCCCGTTTAGCCTCAGCTGAAGCCGCTGGAACTGGGGGCGCAGCCGCCTCCCCCGCCGCCGCCGGCGGTGAGGAAGGTGAAGCCGCTGAAGATCTCCTGCAGTTCCTCCCCCCCGCATTTGGGGCAGCGCACCTGGGCCTTGTCCTGCCAGGCGCAGCGCACGTCGAAGCGCTCGCCGCACTCCCGGCACTGAAAATCATAGCTGGGCATCCCGAGAATCCTCCTTCATATACCCTACGCGGTATGCTACCGCTTATTCTGCCCTGCGCCGCGGTTTTTGTCAAGATCGGATTTCGACCGTCCCGGCGCCACCCACCCAAATTCGCCGGTCGCGCACGAAATATCAGGTGAGCCTGCCAAGGGCAAACCCGCCGAAAGGCGGGGACGCAAAGCCATGGGTCTAAAGCCGCGGCGCGGCCAGGACAGCCGGTTGCCGGGCCCTGCGACCGTCGCGGCGGACCCGCGAGGAGGTCGAAACGAGATGAGGAAGACGCGTTTGGTCCCCCTGCTCCTGACCCTCGCCCTGACCCTGGGAACGGCGGCCACGGCGTGGGCCGACGACGGGGGAGGCATGGGCTCCGGCCATGCGCCGGGCGGCCCGCCCGCCACCGTCTCCCACCAGGTCTACGAGCCCCAGGAGCCGGCGGTTAACGAGCACGCCTCGGTCACCGGCCAAACCTACGGCAACGCGGGCATCGAGCAAGGATGGGCGGCCAAGGAGGCCCACGAGAACCAGGAGTTCACCGCTGCCACGGGCAGCACCGTGGAGAACCTGCTTTCCGAGCTGGACTCCGGCGACGCCGCCGCGGCGCTCCAGCAGGCGCAGGGCGTGCTGACGGCCCATCCGCACAACTTCGCCGCCTGGCAGCTCAAGGGCGAGGCGCTGCTCAAGCTGGGCGAGGACGCCGCGGCATTGAGCAGTCTGGAGCAGGCCCTGGCCAACAACCCCTACCTGCCCCTTTCCAGCTACGCCCAGGTGGGTGGCCTGCTGAACCAGCAGGGCCAGACCGGGATCAAGGTGTTCGTCCAGGGTAGCCAGCCCAGCTTCCCGGTGGCCCCCTTCATCGAACACAGCCGCACCATGGTGCCCCTGGCGGTCGTGGAGCAGACCCTGGGCGCCCAGGTCAGCTGGAACGGGGCCACCCGCACCGTGACCATCGCCACCGCCGGCGGCACGGTCCAACTCACCATCGACAGCCGCACCGCCGTCGTCGACGGCAGCGGCGTGACCCTGGACGCGGCCCCCACCATCGTGGACAGCCGCACCATCGTGCCCCTGTACTTCTTGAGCCAGGTCCTGGGGGACCAGGTGCAGTGGGACGGCACCAGCCGCACGGTGGTCGTGACCCAGTAGCATGAGCCTCCCCTCGGGGGAGCCCTCGGGCTCCCCGTTTTTGCGTGGCGGCAAGAGCGCAAAAAAATCCTGGGCAGGCTATTGACAAAGCTGCCCGCTCCGGCTATAATCCATACCGTACCCCCCAGGGTATATGGGGGTGCGGCGAAGCGACAATAGGGAGGTGGATCCGTGGCTAGAGAGGTGAGCGACGCCGATTTCGACGCCCAGGTGCTGAGCGCCGCGCGACCGGTCTTGGTGGACTTCTGGGCTCCCTGGTGCGGACCCTGCCGCATGGTGGCTCCGGTGGTGGAGGCCGTGGCGCAGGAGTTCGCCGGATCGCTGGACGTGGTCAAGGTCAACGTGGACGAGAGTCCGCGCACGGCCATGGACTACGGGGTCATGAGCATCCCCACCCTGGGCTTTTTCCGGGACGGCCGGCTGGCCCAGCGGGTGGTGGGCTACCTGCCCCAGGACGCCTTGCGGCGCAAGGTGCAGGAATTCTTGAGCGAGGAGGTCGCGGCACGATGATGGGATACGGTTCTGCCTTCGAGAACGTCACTGCGGACCATGTCTTCGAGCGGCTGCGCGCCGGGCACCAGATCCGGCTGATCGACGTGCGCCAGCCCCACGAGTACCACCGTTTTCGGGTGCCCCAGGCGGAGCTTTTGCCCCTGCACGAGCTCCCCCACCGCGCCCATGAGCTGGACCGCGAGGAGGAGCTGTACCTGATCTGCCACTCGGGCAACCGCAGCGCCCAGGCGGCGGAGTTCCTCCATCGGCAAGGCTTCCCGCGGGTGAAGAACGTCCTGGGCGGCATGCTGGCCTGGCGCGGCCCCGTGGCCACCGGAGCTGGCGCCGCCAGCTACGCGGCGGACTGAGGGAGGCGGGGAGAATGGCCGCCTACGGCATGGCCGTGCGCCTGCAGGCACCCTACGACGCCGCCGTCGCCAGGGCGCGGGAGGCCCTCAAGGGCCAAGGCTTCGGGGTGCTGACGGAGATCGACGTGCAAAAGACCCTAAAGGAGAAGCTGGGGGCAAAGTTCAAGCGCTACGTCATCCTGGGGGCCTGCAACCCCCAACTGGCGCACCGGGCCTTCCAGGCCGAGGAGGAGATCGGGCTGCTTTTGCCCTGCAACGTCATCGTCTACGAGGAGGGCGACCACTCGGTGGTGGCCGCCCTGGACCCCGAGACGGCCTTGGGCCTGGTGGGCAACGCCGCCCTCACCCCCATCGCCGCGGAGGCCAAGACCCGCCTGCGCCGGGCCCTGGACGCCCTGGAGGCCGGGAGCTGATGCTCCCGGCCCCCTGCCGCTAGCGGCCCATTCCGACGCCGGACATGCCCCCCGGCGCGCCCTGGCCCATGCCGCCGGTGGTCGGGACGGTGGCACCCCCGGAGGGAGCGGTCCCCTCGGGGGCCCCGGCAGCAGGGGAGTTCACGCCCGACGCCGGCTCGCCGGCCCCGGAGGACGGTCCCTCGGTCCGAGACGGCTCACCCGTGCGGCGCACGGGCATCCTGTGCGGCGCCGACGAGCGGTGCTGCGGGCGCTCCTCGCCGGTGCGCCGCGGCACTGCCCGCTGCGGTGCAGCCGCGGGCGGCTCCTGGGGCGGGCCCACCTCCCCCACGTCCTCCCGATGCCCCGCCAGGATGGCCGGGGTGGCTCCCGCGCCGCGCAGCAGGGACGCCAGGGTGCCCGAGCGCGCCGCCGCAAGGGTCAGGGACGGCTCCCGGCCCTTGAGGCGCAGGTAGGCGTAGTAGCGGTTCACGCTCATGCCCGCCGCCCACGCCTGGCGGGCGAGCTTCCGGCTGAGTTCTCCGGTCACCAGGTAGGCCGCCACACCCCGGGAGCGCAGCCACGCGGCGGCCTCGCTGCGCAGCCCGGACACGCTGGCACCGCGGAAGGCCGGGGACACGCTCACCAGGGACACCATCACCAGGCCCGGGGCGCCCCGGTGCAGGTAGCCCAGGGACACGGTGCGCTCCAGCACCGAGCGCAGGGCCGCCGGTGCGGACAGCCCGGCCAGCTTCAGCCCCGCCAGCACCCGCGCGCCGTCGGCGTCCAGGGGGACGGCCCCCTGCACCGTGCCGCGGGCGGTGAGGGCCAGCTGCAGGCTGGGGTTGATGTCCACGGCCAGGTACGCGGCGGGCGCGGCGCTGGCGCGGGACCACCACAGCCCCCCCGCCAGCACCGCGGCCAGGATCAGGGCCGCCGCCCAGCGCAGCCGGGGTGCCCGGGCGGGCTCCGCTTCCCTGGTCACCCGGTCCCCGGGGGCCAGCCGCCGGCCCGCCAGGGGCAGGCGCAGGAACTCCCCCCGGGAGGTGACGGCCACGAAGTGCCGCTTCTCCACCTGGAGCACCAAGAGCTCGTCCTTCATGACCCAACCTCCTCCGTGGCGGCGCGCAGGTGGTGGCACAGGTGCGGCAGGTCGTCATGCTCCAGGATCACGGTCAGGGCGAGGATGTAGCGGCGGCCCCGCTCCAGCACCCGGCGGCTGGCCCCGGTGCGCCGCGCCAACTCCCCCACCGGCACCGCCCGGCGTCGGTGCAGAAGTTCCAAGAGCTGCGGATCCCCGGACAGGACCCGGGCGATGCGGATGAGTTCCCGGCGGGTGTCCCGGTGCTTGGGGGAGGCGTGGACCAGGTCGGCCAGATCCATGCCGTACTCCCCGAGACGGCGGGCGAACTCCGCCACCTCGGCGGCGCGCTCCGCCGCCTCGCGCTCCGCGGTGTAGCGGGACCAGGCCCCCTCGTCCTCGCGAAAGGCCCGACCCGCCGCGTCGGTGTCCTCCAGGGAGACCTGGCCGCGGTGGCGCTCCTCCCGCCGGAAGTGATCCACCAGCCGGCGGCTGATCACCACCCGGGCGTAGGCGGGGAAGGGAACGCCGTGCTCCGGGTCGAAGGAGTCCACGGCCTCGTTCAGAGCGATCAGGCCGACGCTTAGTTCGTCGTCGTTGCGCCAGTCCAGGGGTCGGCGGCACACCGCGCAGGCCACTTGGCGGACGAACTCCCTGCCCTCGGACAAGAGCCTCTCCCTGGCCCCCCCGTCCCCGGCGCGGGCCCGGGCCGCGAGATGCCCCAGCACCTCCTGCGGCAAGCGATCCACCTCGCCCCTCCTGTAGAATGATTCGTGGATTCGCCGGCCTTTGGGTGCTATCCTGCCGGTGCGCCGCCGGAGGAAAACCATCCTGATCTATTGACGCGCCGGGCGGCGTGGGGTAAAATGGGCCTAAATCCGACTTCCCTGCGGGGTATTGGGAGGGACAACATGCAGCAGCTGCAGGAGGACGAGTTCGAGCGGGTGGTGGCGGCCGCCACCACGGCGGTGGTGGAGTTCTACACCGACTGGTGTCCCGACTGCCGGGCCGTGGAGCAGGCCTACGCCCAATATGCCCAGGAGTTCCCGGCCCACTTCTCCCGCATCAACGCCGACGAGGCCAAGACCGTGGCCGGACGCCTGGGGGTCAAGGGCATCCCCACCTTCTTGGTCTTCCGGGAGGGGCGGGAGGTGGCCCGGCTCCCCAGCCGGGACGCCAAGACCCCGACGGCGGTGCGCCGTTTCCTGGCCGCTCATTTGGACGAAGGAGGTTCCCTTTAATGGAAGAGAAGGTGGAGCAGGCCCTAAACACCATCCGTCCCGGCCTGCAGGCCGACGGTGGCGACGTGGAGTTGGTGGGAATCGACAACGGCAAGGTGCAGGTGAGGCTGGTGGGCGCCTGCGGCGGCTGCCCCATGTCCACCATGACCCTGCGCTACAGCATCGAGGCGGCGCTGAAGCAACTGGTGCCCGAGGTGAAGAGCGTCGAGGCCATCTGAGCCAAGGAGAGCTCCCCCCCTTCCGGGGGGAGCTTTTTTTGCAAAAATTCCGCCCACCCCCTTGACTTCCCGCGGTTCCGGGGTATAATTAAATTGAACCTCGGGAGAGGTCCGGTATCCGGATCGAGTAGATCGCGGGAAGGTCCCGGCAAGCAGATCGGCGGTCCCCGAAGGGAGCGCAGGAGAGTTGTCGGGAAGCAAACTCCACGGGATCGAAGGGTCCGGAACGCCAGGAGTCGCGTGGAGCGGGAAACATCCACGAGGAAAGGCAGTCCTCCAGCGAGCGGGGACCGAGCGCCTCGGATCACTTCCCGGCGCGACCACCGCTTAACCCGGCGACAGTCGGAAGATGCGCAAGGTCAGCATCCGGTGTGCTTCACCGGAGACGCCGACGGACGTAAGTCCAGCAATTCCAGACGGCGGGGGTACGGATCGATCCCGAGGCCTTTATTTTGCGCAGGAGGGGGGTTCGTCCCCTCCTGCGCGATTCTGCCGACCGCCCAGGCGGTCCGGTGCGGAAAGGTGGTCCCCATGGAAGAGTTCGTTCCCTCCGACGAGCAGCTGCGCTCCCTCCTGGCCTCCTGGCGCACCGTGGCCGTGGTGGGCCTGTCCCCCAATGCGGCGCGGCCCAGCCACGGCGTGGCCCGCTACCTCCAGGCCCACGGCTACCGGATCATCCCCGTGCGCCCCGCCGTGGCCGAGGTCCTGGGGGAGCGGGCCTGGTCCTCCCTGGAGGAGATCCCCGAGCCGGTGGACGTGGTGGACGTGTTCCGCAACCCGGCCCAGGCCCTGCCCGTGGCCGAGGCGGCGGTGCGCATCGGCGCCCGCGCCCTGTGGCTGCAGGAGGGCGTGGTGAACGAGGCGGCCGCCCGCTGGGCCGCCGACCACGGGCTGACGGTGGTCATGGACCGCTGCATGCTGAAGGAGCACCAGCGGCTTCTGGGCTGAGACCCGGCCTTCCGGGGGAGGTGGACGATGCGCCGCAACGGCTTTGGGCTGTGGGAGGTGGGCGCCCCCCTTTTCGTCTTCGTCCTGGCCACGGCGCTGCGGGCCTGGTTCGCGGCCTACCATCAGTTGCCGGTGGTCCAGGACATGCTGGCCTACGACACCCTGGCCCGCAACCTGGCCACCGGCCACGGCTTCGCCTACCTCCCGGGCCAGCACGCCGACACCTTCTATCCCGCCAACCGGGGTCCCACCGCTTTTCGCCCGCCCCTTTACCCGGTCCTCTTGGCCGCCATCTACCTGATCACGGACTTCTCCCGCGCCGCCGTCTACACGGTCCAGTCCGTCCTGGGCGGCGCCACCGCGGTGCTGGCCTGGCTGCTGGCGCGGCAGCTGGGCGCCCGTCCCCTCGGCGCCCTGGCGGCGGGGATCCTGGTGGGGATCTGGCCCAACCTGCTCATCTACTCCAGCCTCCTGCTCACCGAGAACCTGCTGATTCCCCTGCTGCTGGCGGCGGTGTTCCTGGCGGTGCGCGCCCGCGCCGGTGCCCGCCCTGAGCAGTCCCTGGCCCTGGCCGGCACCGCGGCCGGGCTGGCGGTGCTGACCCAGCCGGGAACGGTCCTCCCCCTGACCGCCCTGGGCCTCCTGGGTGCCGCTCCCCTGGCCCCCTGGCGGCCCTACCTGCGGCGGCTCGCCGCCTACGCCCTGCCCGCCGTGCTCCTGGCCGGCCTTTGGATAGCGCGGGACTGGGCCGTGTTCCACACCTTCGTGCCGGTGGTCTCCGACGGCGGGGTCACCCTTTATTTCGGCAACAGCCCCAGCTTCCTGGCCCACGGCTGGGCCCCCGACTTCGGCCCCGCGGTGCAGCGGGCGGTGGCCGGGATCCGGGGGGAGATCGCCCGCAACGCCGCCTGGCAGGCCCAGGCCCTGCGCTTCATCGCCGCCGACCCGGCCCGCTTCCTGGCCCTCGCCCTGTACAAGGCGGTCCAGATGTGGAACCCCGTCCCGGTGTGGTTCTGGGGCTGGGTGCACCCGCCGGAGTGGTTCAACGCCACGGCGGTACCCTACCTGACCCTGGCCGCGGACGCCGCCGCCTTCGCCGCCCTGGCCACCCGGCAGGGGGAGGGCTGGTCGATCCTCACCTGGATGATCGTCCTTTGGACCGCCTCCATGGCTCCCTTCCTGGGGGACATGCGCTTCTTGGCCCCCTCCCTGCCCCTGGTGCTCACGGCGGCCGGGGCCGGTCCCGTCCGGCCCACCGCCGGCCGGCTGCCCCGCCTGTTGGTGGCCGGGGGGCTGTGGGCGGTGGTGCTGCTAAGCTGGCTCTTGCCCTTGGTCACCGGCTAGGCGCGAAGCCGGCTCCCGCGGCCCCCGGCGGGCCGGGGGCCGCGGCGGGCCGGGGGCCCGCACCGCGGACCTTCCCGGCGCTGGGAAACCACGCGTTCTTCGGCCGCGGGCGGCACCGGCGGCTCGCCGAGCGGAAAGCATGGGATCCAAGGCGTGCGCATCCCGGGGACCGCCCTGCGGCCCGACTTCGCCTCCGGCACCCCGCGGCGCACCTTCCGGAACGGCTCAAGGACTTTCGCCTCATCCATGGGCGGCCAGGCGGGCGCCGCCTGGTCCCCGGGGACGCGATCGAGTTGCACCTGGACATCGGAACAACCGCCGCGTTGCCGGCCCGCCGGGGAACGCGGAAACTTCCCTCCGGGAAACCGCTCGGCAACCCAGGCCTGGAGGCGAATTCGCGCTTCGATCCGGCGGCGACGGCCCGGCTTGCGCCCCGGAGGGCCAAACCGCGGGGCCGGGCGGCGGACACCTGCTCATCGCAGCCGAGCACCGTCATCCTCCAAGACCGAGCCGGAGCGCCGGACAAACCTGGCTTCAGGAGAGCACCAGCCCCAGGGGCAGGGCCCAAAGCCGCGGCCCCAGCGCCACCGCTTGGGTGCCGTTGTGGACCAGCACCGCCGCGCGGCAAGACGGCGTGACGCTCAGGAAGGCCTTGAGTCCCGCCAGATCCCGCCGATCCCAACGGCTGGCCGCCTTGACCTCCATGGCTAGGGTCTCCCGTCCCACCTCCACCACGAAGTCCACCTCGTGGCGCCCCTGCACGTTCCAATAGTGCAGTTTGGCTTCCGGCCACCGGGCCTCCAGAATGCCGGCCAGGTTGCAAGCCGCAAAGGTCTCGAAGAGCGCGCCCCGCAACGGCTCGGACATCCCCAAGGAGGAAACGCCGGCCAGATGGGCGGCCAAGCCGGGGTCCGCGAAATACAGTTTGGGCGACTTGATCAGCCGGGAGGCCCGGTTGCCCAGGAAGGGCGGGAGCCGCTCCGCCACGAAGGACGCCTCCAACAGATCCAGGTAGCGACCGCAGGTGGTGGCGTTGAGCTTCGCGTCGCGCGCCAACTCGCTCACCCTCAGCACCTGCCCGGTCCGCAGAGCCGTCAGCACCAACATGCGGCGAAAAGCCGACAGGTCCCCAACCTGGGACAGTTCCCGCACGTCCCGTTCCAAATAGGTCTGCTCGAAGCCCTTGTACCAAATGGCGGGATCGGCTACCTCCCCCAGGCAGACTGAGGGCATCCCCCCGCGCAGCACCTCCCGGGCTTCCACCGGCCGGACGGACTGGGCGGCGGCAGGAAGGAGGCCGTCGCGGAAAAAGCGCCGTATGAATGGTTCGCCGTTCAGCGCCCCCGACACCTCCCGGCGGCTGAAAGGACGCAGGGTGAAGTACACCGCCCGACCGGCCAGGCTCTCGGTAATGCGGTGCGGCAGCGTGAAGCTGGCTGAACCGGACAGGAGAAAGCGCCCCGGCGTGCGGTCCCGATCAACCAGTTGCTTGATGACGGGAAGAAGCTCCGGACACTTTTGCGCCTCATCCACCGTGAGGGGATCGCGGCCGGCCAAGAAGCCCTCCGGGTCGGCACGGGCTGCCTCCAACTGCGCGAAGTCGTCCAAAGTGACGTAGCGCCGGCCTGTAAACTGAGGCTGGTGCTGCAGCAAAGTGCTCTTGCCCACCTGCCGCATACCGGTCAGCGCCACCACCGGCATGTCGGCCAAGGCCGCCAGGAGCATCCCCGTGATCTCTCGCTCGCGATAGATATTGGTCATAACGCTTCATATAATAGTGGCATTTTGACAGATAGTCAAGGGGATGACGGCTCAGGCTCCGAATTCGGGAGCGAAAGCTCCGCCAGCGCTACCATGCTCGGGATCTCCTCCCTGGCCGCTGCCATCCGCGCCGGCCCAGACGGGCGGCCAACTCCCCCGGTACGCCTCCCAGCAAGGCCACCACCTCCTGCAGCTCGGAGGGGGTGATGGCGTCCAGGTGCACCCCCTCTTGATCACCCTGCCCCCGCAAACCATCTCCGGGGGATTCCGCTCCGCAGCACCTTCCCGGCGGAGCGTCCCGGGAGCATCCATCCGCCGCCCGCACCTGCCCAGCCGTGCTCCATGGCATCCCCAGTTGCGGATCGACCGAGGTACCTGGTAGAATGGCTTCGGAAAGGATGCGGTATGCATGCCGAACCAGCCGGAGGAAGGACGCCTAACGAAGGTGGACCCCAAACTGCAAACCTACCTTGATGCGTGGCGGCGGCGGGCGCAACAGGAGCGAGCCGCGATCCGGCGACACCGCCGCAGGGCCAAGGCCATGGCCCTGCGGCTGGCCGCCTTGTTGCAAAAGGAATTCGGCGCCCGCACCGTCTTTCTTTTCGGGTCCACGGCCACCGGCCATCACTATGACCTGCATTCGGACATCGACTTGGCCGCCGAAGGTATCCCGCCGGAACGCGAGTTGGCCGCCACCGCCCGTATCACCGGCTTCGCGGCCCCGGAATTCGCGGTGGATCTTTTGACCCTGGAGCACTGCCCGGATCTCCTGAGGCAGCGGGTGGAGGAAGAAGGTGTGCTGCTTGCCGGAAACCGATGAGTTCCGGGCATTGGCCCAGGAACTGACCTTTATCGAGCGCGCGGCGCAGCACTCGGCGGATCTGGTGGTGGAAAGCACCCGTAAGATCACCCCGCAAAATGTCCCCGAGGAGATGGTGTCGCACATCGCTTTGAATGCCCTGCACTTCTACGTATGCGTGGAAGACGCACTGTCGCGCATCGCCCGGGTGGTGGACCACTCCCTGCCCACGGGGGAACAGTCGCACATCTCCCTGCTGCGCCAGATGGCCGTCGAATTGCCCGATGTTCGCCCGCCGGTGATTTCGGAGGAGACCTTCTATCACCTGGATCAGATGCGCTCCTTCCGCCATCGCTTAGTCCACGCCTATCAAGAACGGTTAGAATGGCGGAAGATGGCCGACGTGACGGGCTCGATCCCGGACTGCATGGCGGCCTTGCACCAAGATCTGGAACGATTCCGCACCTTCTTGCTGGCGGTGCATGCCGCTGCACGGCCGGCGGGGCGCACAAGTCGGCGGCACCGGCTTGATCCGAAAGGGCGCTGATGGCGAAGAATATCATAGCACTCCGGTACCTTTCCGGAGTGCGTTGCAAGTTCGGTTTCTGCGGCGTGCGTGATCCCTCCGGCAGGCGACGCCTTGCTCCTAACCGCAGCCGGCCGGTTTCCCGCGTGGACTGCCCGCCCCACGTCCGCCGGCGGGAGACCGGAGAGGACCCGGATCCGCGGGATGCGTATCCTAGCGGTGGTTTCCTGGTCATCATGAGCAGGATGTCGACGACGCCGGTAACTGCACGGCTTTGAGGCCATCCTCCTGCAGGTGGAGCATGGCCTCGGCACCGGAGCCATGGCACCAGTCTCTGTTTCCGTCCCTTCGGGGCCGGTGTCCTTGGTGAGCCGGCGGAGTCACGTTGTGCCGCACCCCCCGCCAGCACCCGGCGTGCGGATTTCCCGCACCGGGCTTCCGATCCCTCCCCGGCCGCTTACCCCCCACGGTGCAGCAGTGTCGGCTCGGGCGGTCTGAACCGCGGCCTGCGCGCCCATTTCGCCCCGGGGCGGTCGGCGGTTTGGCTGCGGCGCCTGAGTGTCCAGAACCAATGTTTCGTCACCTCGCGGCGCACCATTCTCCATTTGTAGATGGCAAACTATGGAGAGAAATACTCGTAGAAGCCACGGCCTGCCGCTGCTCCTGCGGCCGGTCGTGCCAGTGCTCTTGCAGCCCCTCCTTCGTTTCCGCCAGGAACTTCGCCACGCCTTTGGAGCTCGGTATCCGGATGAAGGCCATGCGGCCCTTCCGGCCCGTTCCCAGGTAGTGGCGCAAGCCCAGGAAGCCGAAGTGGTGGGGATGGGGCTCGCCCTTGCGCCGGTGTTTCCGGCCAAAGAGCACAAGCCCGGTCTCCTCCTCGGCCACCCTCAGCCAGAACTTGCCCAGGCGCTTCACCAGCATCGCCCCCAATGTCGGGATCTCTCGCTCGCGTCATCCGTTGGTCATAACGCATCGTAGGATAGTGGCGTTTTGACGGATACTCAGGGGCATGACGGTGCGGCTGCTCCAAATTCGGGAAGGAAAGCTTCGCCGGAGCCTCTATGCTCGGGACCTCCTCCCTGGCCGCTGCGGTATGCTGCCAGCGCCCGGGGAGGAAGTGGCTCATTGCCGCCGTCCGCCCCGGCCCAGGCGCTCGGCCAACTCCCCCGGCACGTCTTCCAGCAAGGCCACCACCTCCTGCAGCTCGGAGGGGGTAATGGCGTCCAGGTGCACCCCCACGGCCACCGCCACGGCCGCGCCCAGCAGGGCGGCCAGCTCCCCCGCCAGGGGCACGGCCGGCTCCGCCTCTCGATGGCCGGGGCGGCCCAGCACCCGGGGCGGCTCCCCCGGGGCGGCCAGGGCCAGGGCGCCCACGTGGGGGACGTCCCCCCCGGTTACCACCACCACCCAGTCGCCGCCCGCCCGCAGTGCCCGCACCGTCAGACCCACGCGGCCCTCGCCCAGGCGAAAGGCCAACACCTCACGGTCGTCTGGCACCAAAATCCCCTCCGATCTTGGTCGTGGCGCCCGGAAGCTTCCCCTTTATTTGCTTTACGGTCCGCCCGCGGCAGGCTTCCGGTAACCTGATTTCCTTCGGGAATACGGCTCGCCCGCTGGCGCCAGGGGAGAGGCGGAGCTTGACGATCGCCCCGTTATCATGCACGATGTTCATGAACATTGCCTCGGGAGGGGGGGGTGGCATGAGCGCCACCAAGGCACGGGTGCCGCTGCAGGTCTATCTGGATCGCCCCTTGGCGATCAGGCTGGCCCAAGTCGCCGAGCAGCGCCGTTTGAGCCGATCCGAGCTGGTTCGGTCGATCCTGACCGACGCCTTGCTCCAGTCCGTACCCCCGGATGAAGATCCGCTGTTGCAGATCATCGGAATGGGCACTGGCGTCAAGACCGATGCCGCCGACCGCCACGACCGCTACCTCCAGCTTCTGGTCGGTCGGGGCATTCGTTGAGAAGGCTCTTCATCGATACCTCCGCTTGGATCGCCCGGAGTTTTACCGACGAGCTCCATCATGAGGCGGTGGCAGCTTCGTTCCGTATGGCCGCCGCCGACTATGGAGCCTTGGTCACCACCGACATGGTGCTGGCGGAAACCCAGATCCTATTGCGCGTCAGTTGGTCCGTCCTGAAAGTGAATCAGTGGTGGAGGCGCTTGTTGGCCTCCCCCCGGTTGGAATTGCGGTTCACCGATCGCCGCCGTTGGGACCAGGCCTGGGAGCTTCTATAACCGTTATCGGGACCAGGACTTCTCCTTGGCCGACGCTATCTCCTTGGTGGTGATGCAGGAGCAGGGCATCAGCAAAGCCCTCTCCCTGGATCGCCATTTCGAGGTGGCCGGGTACCGACGCTTGCCCTCCCTCCGCTGCTTGCCCCGCCCAGAGCCGAGGCGGTGCGGGAACCGCCGCCGCGGACCCCGAGAGGAAAAGCCGCATGCGATGGCAATTTTGGTCCGACCTGCTCACCGAGTTTGGCCCCGCCCTGGCGCCAGATGGCGGGATCGGCTACCTCCCCCAGGCAGACCAAGGACGTCCCCCCGCGGCACCTTCCCGGGCTTCCGCCGGTCGGACGGCCTCTGAGGCGGCCGGAAGTGGCCGCCGCGGAAGAGGTGCCGCATGAATGGTTCGCCGTTCAACGCCCCCGACACCTTCCGGCGGCTGAAGGGATGCAGGATGGAGTACACCGCTCGGCCGGCCAGGGAACCCTCCGGATCGGCACGGGTAGCCTCCAACCGGGCGACGGCATCCGGGGTGGCACGACGCCGACCCCGCGACTCGGACTGAGATCGTCCCAAGGCACTCTTGCCCACCTTCCCCAAGCCGGTCAGCCCCGTTACCGGCAGATAGGCGAAGGGCGCTCCGGTGATCTTACCTTCATGCTGTTGGTGGTCATCCCTCATGCCCTAGCGGCATTTCCCCCCGGGTCACACCCCCCCGGACATCGTCGCGTCCCGTGGCCGCACTTCGTGGGGCCAGGAAGGCCGCTGCGCCGCCGGCGGCGGGCACTCCAAGGCCGTCTTCAGCTATTCGGCTTGATTTCTCACGAATTCTGCAAATAATGGATGGTAAATAGCGTATTGTCCGCGCTCTATTCGATATATTAGGTTTTTTCTCACCAGCCTGGACATCAGTGCGCTTTTTCCTTCTCCGATGTGCTTGCCTGTGGCTAGAGCTTGGAGAATTTGCCGCTCTGCCGGGGTGGCATAAGTCCATTCTGCCAGAAATTTCTCGGTTTCCAGATGCGCACTCACATATGGCCAGCATTTTTGTAAATGCTCAATATCGATCCGATCCCATTTTTGTTTCATGGCCTCATCCACTACATCGCGCATGATGAAAGCAACAAAATAGGGATGGCCATGGCTTTGTTCCCACACCCAGCCCACCGCCTCGTCGGATACCCGGATAGGGGCATGAACCTGCTGCAGTGGGTGTCTTACGGCATCGGTGGTGTCGTCCAGGTCGAACTCCCGCAAAGGCAGGTGCTCGAAAAATCGGGTGACCGGCTCCGCCACCTCCCTGACCTCGCCGAACAGGTTCGAGGGACCGGTGATGACCAAACCATAGCGAGCCCGATACATATGCAGATCCTGGAACACCGCCCGCAAGATCATCAAGGCGTTTGGATCCATGACCTGCAAGAGGTCCGCGTCATCCAAAACGAACAGCAGGGTCTTTCCGGCCGGCTCCAGGATTTGCTCCCAGTAACGCCGCAGGGTGGAGCGAAGCAGCTCCGCCACGTTGGCCGCTTCCTCGGGAGCCTGACGCTGTCCCCGGCGCAGCGCCACCCCCGGTAGCTGGATCTGCACCGACCAACGCTCCAACTCGGTGCGAACGGCTTCCGACCAACCGGCCAGGCTCAACATCTCCTCCTTCATGCTCCCTATGAGCGAGCGGGTGAACCCCAGCAGGGAGCCGTAGCCCGTGGTGCAGCCGACGACCACCACCCCCGGCGGAACCTCCGTCTCCCGGGCCAATTCCCTGAGCCTACGAACCAGGCTGCTCTTGCCGATGCCCCACGGGCCCAAAATAGCCGCGTTCCAGGGTCCCGCACTTTCCGGACGCAGGCTCGGCAGCAGCCCACGCCTGAACCATTCCTGTTCCCGCCGCCGGTTGGCGAAAAATGCCGCCTCCGCCGGATAGTAGGGATTGAACGGGTTGACCATAGACACCACCGCCCCCTCTTGGAACAACTGAAACAAACCGCACGCTTGCAACGGACATTTTACCTCAGTGTTTTTTTTGTGTCAACCGTTTCGTGTCCACCCTCGGATCCAGGGGCCGCCCGGGTCGTCCCCGGGCGCGGCCTCCCCAAAAAAAGGGGCATCCCGCCCAGGCCTGAGCGGAAAGCCCCGGTTCTTGATCGCCGTCGCCGGCCCTATCCGTGGCGCTCGAGGACCGTGGGCGGGTCGGCACCCGGCTCCCCGGCTTCCTCCCCTTCCCCCGCGGCATACACCACCTTGCCTTCCCGCAGGGCCGCCGCCAGCAGGCTGTCCGGGTCGGGATCGATCAAGGCTTCCGGCGCATAGGCGAAGGTGTCCACATCCACGTCCCGGGGCGGCAGGCAGCGCTGCATGACCATCCAGTCCTTCAGTATGTCCCGGCCCAAGTCGGGGGAGATCACCAAGAGATCCACGTCGCTGTCCACCGTGGCCTCGCCGCGGGCATGGGAGCCGAAGAGCAGCACGCGTTCCAGCCGCACCTTTTGCCGCAGGGCCGCCACGAAGGTGCTCACGATGCGTTCTAGCTCAGCCGCTTGGTCGCCCATGCCGACACCTCCCGGGCCGTGCCCACAAGCCGTTGCGCCACTTCCTTGGTGGTCCTTGCTCCGATTTCCTCTCGCTGGTCAGGATAACGAGTCGCAATATAGTATGCAGACAAGGCAGTGAGTTCCTCCACCAGGCGATTGTCACTCAGGCCTGCGCGCTCTGCCAACACCTGCAGCGCATGAATCTTGGGCGGCACGGGCATCGTCTCCTGGAGCACCGCCTTCAGGGCCTTCTCCGCCGCCTGCTGCGCCATGAACCCGGCGTACAGATAACGGCCCGCGGCCAGCAGGCTGTCCGCGACCGCCAGCTCTTCCTCGGCTATGTCCATCCACCGCCGCGAGGCCTTCTTCAACCCGCCCACCTCCCCAACCGATTATACCACACCCCCTCCTGGAATCTAAAAGGGAGGGCCTCCTGGCGGAAGCCCTCCCTGCCGATGGTCAGCCTAGCCGATCTGGATCACCGAGGCGTGGATCTGCGGGTTCCCCGTCCCGCCGATGTTCCAGCCGTCGACGCTGACGGCGGTGCCGTCGGTGAGGCTGGCGGAGGTGGTCCGGGTGCCGCCCGACTCGATGTAGGTCCACGGTCCCATCTGGATGGGGTAGTTGGTGCCGTTGGAGCCCACCAGGGTGAACCCGCCGGAGGTCACGTTCTGCACCGTGCCGGCGTAGGCGGTGGTGGCCTGCTGGATGATCACCCAGGTGACCTCGTTCAGGCTCTGGTTGATCTTCAGGTGCACCTTATCCCCCACCCCGATCTGGGAGGGGCTCAGGAAGTTGTTCCCCTGACTCACCACCACCGTGGCGGACAGGGTCGCCGTGGTCACCCCCGTGGACGGGTTGAAGATCTGCACTTGGTTGCCCGTGGTGCCGGCGTACACGGTCTGCACCACGACGCCTTCGCTTTGCAGCGGTGCCGCGGGCGCCGCCGTGGCGCTGAGATAGGCCACGTTGCCGCTGGGATCCAGGAACAAGGTCACCTGGTCCCCCGTGGGCACCGCCGACAGGGTGGACGCCTGGCCGTTCACGAAGATGGCGGCGTTGCTGTCCACGTTGTAGGTCTGGGCGGCCCCGGCGTTCAGCTGCACCGTCACGGTGCCCTGGTAGGTGGCTCCGGCCACCGTGGAGACGGCGGTCACCGTGCCGTGGAGCACGTTGCCCTGGCCGGTCTGGTTGCCCTCCAGCTTCTGGGCCTTGACCAGGATGACCGCGGCCTGGGCCCGGGTCAGCAGATGGAAGGGCCGGAAGTTGCCGCTCGGGAAGCCGGTGATGACCCCGGCCTGGGTCAGGATGGCCACCGCGTTGCGGTCGCCGTTGGCCGGGATGCGGCTGGCGTCAGGATACACGGAGAGGATCTGGCTGATCTGGGCCTGGGACAGGGCGGGCAGCTTCAGGGCCCGCACCACCAGCCGGGCGAAGTCGGCCCGATCGATGTTTTGGTTCCAGTGGTGTCCCTTGGTCACCCAGCCGTAGCGCAGGGCCTGGTTCACGTAGTGGCGATACCACTCGTGCTCGAAGGCCTTCTCAGCCTTGCGCTCCAGCTTGCGCAGGTGCTTTCCTCCCGGCCCGTAGGGTGGCCCGGACGACACCAGGGGCTGCACCGGCGGCAGCGGCGGGGGCGGCCCCACCGTGAGCCTGACGTGCAGGTAGTGGTCGATCATGGTTACGGCCTGGCCCCAGGTCAGGTGGTGGTTGGGCTCGAACCGCCCGCCCCCGACCCCGTGCAGCACCCCCTCCAGGTTCAGCACGATGATGTACCGGCTGGCCCAGGAGGCGTGCCCCAGGTCCACGAAGCCGCCCACCTGACCTGCCGCCTGGATCTGCGGCCCGCCGGGGAAGGGTCCTGGCCCGCCCGGCCAAGCCAGGGCGCTGCCGCCGAAGCTCAGGGCCATGGCCAGCACCACCAACAGGACCACCAGCTTGCGGTGCGCTTTGCGCATCTTGATCACCTCTCTCGAAAAGATTAGATTTTAAAGGCTTTCTCGCTTCCCTGCAAGACCACCCCCGCCCGTGCTTGCTAGCCCCTCTCGCGCTATATCCAATCGCTTCCGCGCGAGGATTTCTGGGGGTAGACAAGGGCGGGGCCGTCCTCCGGCGAGGACGGCCCCGCGGTCTCTTGGGCCCTACTCGGTGAGGGTGACCACCCCCGTGGTGGGATCGAAGGACACCGTCGCCCCCAGCGCCGCCCGGAAGGCCCCCAGGGGGGCGAAGGACATGCCGTGGCGCACCACCACCGGGCTCGGCAGGCTCACCGAGGCGCCGTCCACCAACCCCGCGCTGCCGCCCACCGGCAGCACCGCCTTGCTGCGTTTGAACTTGAGCACCACCGCTCCCGCCGTGGCGTCCCACTGCACCTGGGCTCCCAGGGCCCCAGCCGTGGCGGCTAGGGGCAGGTACGCTTGACCGTCGGCCAGGTAGGGAGCCGCCGGCAGGGTTAGGGAGCCGCCCTCCGCCGTTCCGGCGGTGGATCCCAGCGTGAGGTCGACCGACCAGGTCTTGGTCACGCCCAACAGGTTCAAGGCCACATCGATGGGCGGCCGGTCCCCCGTGACCACGTACTGGGCCGGGATCCCGACGCCGTTCACGTTCTGGCCGTCGGGGGTGTACCACCTGGCGATGGTCATCTTCAGGACGCCGCCGTTTTGGAGGGGCAGCACCGTCTGGGCGGAGCCCTTGCCGTAGGTGCGGGTGCCCACCACCGTGGCCCCCACGTCCTCCTCCAAGGCCGCGGTCAGGATCTCCGCCGCGCTGGCCGTCCCGCCGTCCACCAGCACCACCAGGGGTCCCACGCTTCGCCCCTGGCTGGCGCTGAGGGTCTGGCTCACCCCGTCGCGGCCCACCAGCTTGACCACCGTGCCCGACGGAATGAAGTCCTGGGCCATGGCCACCGCGGCGCTGACGTAGCCCCCGGGGTTGCCCCGAAGGTCCAGGATGTATCCGCGGGCTCCCTGCGCCTGGAGGGCGCTCAGGGCCGATTGCAGCTGAGACGGCGCGGCGGCGCCCACCACCGAGAGCTGGATGTACCCGATGCTCCCGGGCAGCAGCTGGTAGGTAGCCTCGGGCACGGTGACCGACGAGCGGGTCAGGGTGAAGCTCAGCTGCACCGTGCCCCGGCCGATCTGGAGGGTCACCGGTGTGCCCGCCGAGCCGCGGATGAGGTCGGCCACCTGGGACAGGCTCATCCCCTGCACGGATTCGCCGTTCACGGCCGTGATGCGGTCTTGGGGCTGAACGCCCGCCTGGGAGGCGGGACTGTTCGGAAACACGTGGGTCACCACCACGGCGCCGTTTTCCTGGGCCAGCTCCACCCCGATGCCCACGAACTGGTTGGAAAGCTCGTTCTGAAAGCCCTGATAGGCCTGGGGCGACAGGTACTCGGTGAAGGGATCGTGCAGGGTGGCCAGCATGCCGTCGATGGCCCCCTGGGCCAGGGTGCTCCCGCTCAGGTGGTCCACGTACCCCTGCATCAGGTCGTCGTATACCTGCTGCACCACGCCGAACCCCGGCACCGTGCCCTGACCCAGGGCCAGACCGCTCAGGAGGACCACCAACACCAGAGCCGTCGGGACCGTCCACCAGCGCTTCCTGCGCAAAGCTCATCCACTCCTTCTCCCGCTTCCGGTTCCTTCCTCCCCTCATCACTTCTACCGACGGTGCGGCTCCTCCTGCCGGCGCATAAAAAAAGCGGGCCCCGGGAAGTCCGCCACCCGGCGGCGCTCGTGGACCCGCCGCCGGCGCCGCCCAGGTCGCCCACGGCTGTCCGAGAAGGCCACCTCCTCCCCGGCTTCAGGTACGGCGCGGGCTTCCGGTCGATCTCAGCGGGCCCGGGAGTGCGGGTCACCGCCGCGACGGCGTGCTCCTGGGCCGGTTTGCGTCCGATGTTCCCCCACCGGTCGGACAGCTAGTTTTGAAAGCCCTGATGGGCCGGTGACGACAGGTTCCCGGTGACGGGATCCCTCAGGGTGGTAATGGCTCCCCGGGCAGGTTCGCTCCGGAGGGCCAGCCAAAGCAGCGCCGTCTCGGAACACCCAGGCCAAGGCTCCCCCCGGGGACGGGCCAAGGATTCGCAGGCATCATTGCGTTTATTGCGTTTATCGGGTATAATAGCACCGGCGGGAATAGCGGCGGTGCCGAGGAGGTGCTTCGAAATGTCACCCACCAGTCGTCCCCTGGTCGCCGACGCCCAGGAGCTCGAGCAACTGCGCCGTTTGGCCGGCAAACTGTCTGGCGCCGGCACGGCCTCCTGCTTCTTGGTCAATGAGGAAACCGGGGAGCGGTATGCCGTCCCCCAAACCTTGTTTAGCATCCTCGCCGAGGCGGCCCAGCGTCTGGCCCAAGGCTGCTCCGTGATGATCCTTCACCTGGGCCAGGAACTGACCACCCAACAGGCGGCCGAAATCTTGCAGGTGTCGCGCCCCTATGTGGTGCGCCTCCTGGAGCAGGGCAAGATCGCCTACCGCAAGGTGGGCACCCACCGGAGGATCCGCCTACAGGACCTTGTGCGCTTCGGGGAGCGGCGCGACGCCCTGCGTCATGCTCAGTTGGGAGAGTTGATCAGGGCCACCGAGTCTTTGGGACTGTATGAGAATGAGGTGGCAGTTAAAGATGACAAAGGACATGAGTAGCGGGTTATGCCAGCATTCGTAGCATTTCTCGACTCATGTGTTTTATATCCAGCGACTTTACGGGATGTTTTGCTTACCATTGCCGAAGCTGGCATATGCCAAATCAAATGGAGCGCTGACGTCCTAGATGAAGTGGAAAAAGCACTCGTCAGCCGCACCACCGTCACCAATCCTAAAGAGGCACTTGCCGGAGCAAAGTACCTTCGTGGCATCATGGAGGATGCCTTTCCGGAGGCAATGGTTGAGAAATACTCATATGCTAACTTGGAACCATATGTCGGTAACCACGCGGATGATCGGCACGTTCTTGCGGCGGCCATCGCTGCTCGTGCCGATGTATTGGTAACATGCAATATTAAACACTTCCCACCGGATATCTGCTGCAGATATGGAATTGAGGTGCAAACTCCGGATATCTTCTTGCTTTTCCAGTTCGAATTGGCACCTGATAGGTTCCTGGTATTATTAGACAACTTGTCGCGAGAACGTCACGAGCCAATGAACTCAGTACAAGCCATCCTCTCCGCTTTAATGCGGACAACTCCAAAGTTTTCCCATTTAGCGTTATCTACTTGGCGCTCACAATCACGTCGCGAATGATCTTGGCCCTTTGCCGCACCTGAGGTGAGCCGAAAGGTGGCCACGGTGTTGGCGTCCGGATCCGCCCGGGAGGACCTGACTTCCGCCCTGCCGCGGGAAGCTCTGGACCACCCAACAAGAAGGGCCGGAGGAGTTTCCTCCCCCTCGCCCGTGTCGGCGGGGGCACGGCGTCACACCGTTGCCAGCCAAAGATCGATCCTGTTTGGCGCCAAGCCCGGCAGGTGGATTGGCGAAGCGAACACCCCGCTGCCCCCCGCTCCCGGGCCATGTGGGTCTGACATCCCGCTGCCCCCGCGCCTCTTGATATGGCGGCACAACACAACTCCCCCCGGCAGATGCCGGGGGGAGCACTCGCATCATGGTCAGTATCCGTAGCCGTAGCTGTACATTTCCCGCTGCAGTTGGCGCAAGAGGCGGATCTCCCGGCGCAGTTCCCGCAGCAGGCGCGCCGTGTCGGGCGGCGGGTAGGGCGCCACCTGCACCTGGAACTGGGGCGGCGCGTAGGTCGGGACAGGGGCCGGCACCGCGGCGTACTGGACGGTAAACCCGCCCGAGGAGCTCAGGGGGCCGGGCGCGGCCTGGGCCTGGCCGTAGGGACTGCCCAGGGTCAGGGCCAGGTTGTTCAGCTGAGCGGGAGAGTAGGTCCTGCCGTCAAGCGACACGGTGGCGTTCTGGAAGGTCACCGAGCCGAAGTCGGCCAGGGGCAAGAGCCCTGCCCCCACCTGGGTGGGATCCTCCTCCACCCACTCGGCGGAGGTGCGGCTGAGGCGGTAGCGCACCAGCCGGGTGAAGCGCTGGCCGGTGGTCTGGTCGATGACGCGCACCCGCCACAGGTCGCTGCCCGCCTGCCGCACCGAGGCGTGGACGGTGTCGCCGGGGCTCACCTCCAGGACGGGGCGCTGCGCCTGGGGCAGGGCCTCCCACCAGAGGAAGTAGCGGGGACCGGCGGGAGTCAGGTTCTGCTCGGTGCCGACCTGCAGGAGGCTGCCGCCGCGGATGCCGCCGATGCCCACCCAGGTGGAGGAGTAGCCGTCGGTGGTGACCGCGGGCACCGTCCAGGTGGCCGCCGCCCCGGTCACTCCTCCCGTCTCCACGGCGTAACCGGCCCAGTTGCTGCTGGCGGCGGTATAGGTGGTGGCCGCCACGGCGGGGGCGCCCACCAAGCAGCCGATCAAGACCAGAGGAAGTAGCCGCATCCGTCATCCCTCCTCACCCTATAACTTCGTGCGTTGCCGAGCATTTTTGCAGGCCTCACTCGTAGCGCAAGGCCTCGATGGGGCTTTGGCGCGAGGCCTTGAAGGCCGGGAAGACCCCGAAGACGATGCCGATGAGGGCCGCGAAGCCGAAGGCCACCGCTATGGCCAGGGGCGACACCACCGAGGGCAGGTGCCCTATGCGCGCCACTAAGTGGGACAGGGCCACCCCTCCCGCCACCCCCAGCACGCCGCCCATCAGGGACAACATCACCGCCTCGATGAGGAACTGGGTCATGACATCCGCGCGGCGGGCGCCGATGGCCTTGCGGATGCCGATCTCCCGGGTGCGCTCGGTCACCGACACCAGCATGATGTTCATGATCCCGATGCCGCCCACCAAAAGGGAGATGGCCGCGATGCCCCCCAGGAGGAAGGTGAGGGTACTGGTCACCCCCTGGGCCATGCTCATGATGTTCTGCTGGTTCTGCACCGTGAAGTCGTTGGGGGCCGTGGGGGGCAGGTTGTGCTGGTAGTGCAGGATGTTATCGATCTGGGAGGTGGCCAGGTTCATGTCCTGGGTGCTCTTGGCCGAAACGAAGATGCCGCCGACGTACTTGAAGTCGAACAGCCGGTGCATCAGGGTGGTCACGGGCAGGATGACCACGTCGTCGGCGTTGGCGAACCCCTGATTGCCCTTGGAGGTCATCACCCCGATGACGCTGAAGGGCATCCCGTTGATCAGCACCGTGCGCCCCACCGGGTCGGCGCTGGCGCTGCCGAAAAGCTCCTGGACCACCGTGGTGCCCAGGACCACCACCCGGGCCGAGGCGTCCACCTCCAGCTGGTTGAAGAACCGCCCATATTGAACCGGCCAGTCGCGGATGGAGGTGAAGGCGGGGGTGGTCCCCTCGGCGGTAGTGGCGGCGTTGTTGCCTCGCCACACCACCTGGACCGGCCGCCGGGCGTTGGGGGCCGCCTCGGCCACGGCGGAGGCCTTCTGCTGAATGGCCGTGACGTCGGACAGGGTCAGGGCGTTGACGCTGCCCTGGCCTTGGCTGATGCCGCCCACGTTGGCCGCCCCAGGCATGACGATGAGCAGGTTGGTGCCGAGGGAGTTGATGCGCTGAGTGACCATGGCGCTGGCCCCCTGGCCCACCGAGACCATGGCGATGACCGCCGCCACCCCGATGATCACCCCCAGCATGGTCAAAAAAGAGCGCAGCTTGTTGGCCTGGATGGCTCCCCAGGAGACGCGCAGGGCCTCGAGGAGGTTCATATCGCCACCTCCGCCTTGGGCTGCGCCACGATCCGTCCCTCAACCGGCTCGTCACCCACCACCAGGCCGTCCCGGAAGTGGATGATCCTTTTCGCGTGCTGGCCGATGTCGTGCTCGTGGGTCACCAAGATAACCGTCTTGCCGGTGTCGTTCAGGCGCTGGAAGATGCCCATGATCTCCTCGCTGGAGGCGGTGTCCAAATTCCCCGTGGGCTCGTCGGCCAGCATCATCGAGGGCTCGGTGACCAGGGCGCGGGCGATGGCCACCCGCTGCTGCTGTCCGCCGGAAAGTTCATTGGGGCGGTTGGCAAGCCGGTCCCCCAACCCCACGGCGTTCAGCGCCGCCACCGCCCGGTCCCGGCGCTGGCGCCCCCCCAGCCCCGCGTACAAAAGGGGCAACTCCACGTTCTGCAGGGCGGTGGTGCGGGGCAGCAGGTTGAAGCCCTGGAAGACGAAGCCGATCTTCTTGTTGCGGATGGCGGCCAGTTGGTCGTCGGACAGGCGGCTGACCTCCTCCCCGTCCAGGAAGTACCGACCCGAGGTGGGCTGGTCGAGGCAGCCCAGCATGTTCATCATGGTGGACTTGCCCGATCCCGAGGGACCCATGATGGCCAGGAACTCGCCTGGCTCCACCACCAGGTTCACCCCCCGCAAGGCGGGCACCTCCACGCTGCCCAGCCGGTAGATCTTCTTGAGTTCCTCCAGGCGGATTACAGCGGTCATTTTTTCAGCCCTCGCGCGCCGCCCTTGCCTCTGCCACCCAGGGGGCCGAACTTGAAGCCCGTGGCCGCCGCCGCCTTGCCGCCCGGGATGCCGCCCGAGGCGATGATCACGTCGCCCGCCTTCAGCCCGCGCAGCACCTGGATGTCGTTCTCGTTGTACAGGCCGGTCTTGATCCGCTGATGCTTGTATGCCGTCTGGCCGTGCATGGTCTCCTGCAGGTAGACCTCGGTGTGGCCGTTCTTCAGGTGTACGGCGGTGTCGGGCACATACAGGGTGTTCTGGGCCGTGGCCGTGGTGATGGTCTCGGTGCCGGTCATCCCGGACACCAGCTTGCCCGCAGCGCCCTGCAGGGAGCAGGTGACGTAGTAGAAGGTGACGTTGGACTGGGTGGTGGCAGTGGCCGCCACAGCCAGCACCTGGCCCTGGAAGCTCTCGTTGGTGTTGGCGTCGGGCACGAACACCGCCGACTCGCCCACCTTGACCTGGGCGATGTCCGTCTCGGCCACCTGCACCTGCGCCTCCAAAGATCCAGACGAGTTGTTCACCAGAGTGACCACCGGCGCGCCCCCGCCCACCATCTCCCCCACGGTGTAGTTCACGGCACCGATCACCCCGGAGAAAGGCGCGGTGAGGGTGGCGTTAGAAAGGTCAACCTGAGCGCTCGCCAATGCGGCCTGGGCCTGCTGAACGGCCGCCTGGGCTGCGGCCACGGCAGCTGGATCCGGCGGGGCGGTGTTCAGGTTGTAGGTGGCCTCAGCCTGGGCGTAGCTGCTCTCGGCGCTCTGGAGCGCGGCCTTGGCTTGATCCAGCTGAGCATTCAGGGCAACCGGGGAGTTTACCTGCGCTTGAGCCTGACTTATGTTGGCCTGGGCCACCTGCACGCTTTGCTGATCGCTGGCCACCGCAGCTTGGGCCTGCTGCACCGTCTGCTGGGCGCTGATCACCTGCGGAGTTTGAAAAGGTTGGCCATTCGAGTCATAGCCTGCGGCATTCTCAGCTCTGGTCAGGAGCGTCTCATCGGTCTGGAGGGTTGCCTCGTCGCTTTGCAACTGAGTCTGCGCCTTGCTGAGTGCGGCCTGGTCTTGCGTGACTGCAAGCTGCGCCCCCTGCATGCCCTGCTGGTACTGTTCCTGGGCATCCGCGTAGGCAGACTTCGCGTTGTTCAAAGCCGTCTGGGCCGAGGCGACCTGAGCCTTCCATGCCGCCACCTGCTGGGACGAGGGCGCCTCCGTGAGCTGTGCCAGCTTGGCCTGGGCCGCCGCCAGATTGGCCTGCTGCTGAGCCACAGTCTGCTGCAGGGAGGCGGTGTCCTCCTGGGCGATGACCTGCCCCGCCTGCACCTTGCTGCCGAGCTGCACCGGCAGGGAGATCAGCCGGCCCGGGCCGGAGAACGCCAGGTTGGCCGTGGAAGGCTGCTCCACCGCAGCAGCTGCCGACACGCTCTGCGAGACCGTCCCCAGGCGCACGGTGTAAGTCAGGACCTTTCCGTCCGTGCTGTTGGCCACCGCCCGGGAATGCAGCCACCAGCCAACCCCCGCCAGTACCAACACCGCCCCCACCAGGATCCATATCCGTCGCAATTCGGCTTTGCCTCCTCCGGGTAGCTAACCCGCGCCCGATTCATCTACCCGGGGAGTATTATACCAGGGAGTTTTTGCGAAAGTGTGAACGAAAGGTTAATAAAAAGGAGCGGGGTCGCTACGGCAGCGGCCCCGCCTCCATCTCGGCCCGGAACAGGTAGACCAACGTGGCCCCCTGAGCGCGGGTCAAAACCCCGCCCGGGTCCAGGTACGGGTGGGAGCTGTCCGTCGCCGGGGGCAGGCCCCGCACGATCCAGTTCACCGCCGCATCCCACACGCTGCGGTAGTGGGGATCGGTAGAGGAGTAGTCGGCAAAGCCCGGCGGGGGCACCTCGTCCAGAGGGTGCAGGGGGTCGTGGACCAGCACGAACTCGGATACGAAGGGCGGGTAGTTGTCGTTGCGGAAGTACACTTGATAGCGCACCAGCCTGCCCACCCAGGTGGCTGCCTGCAGGCGGGTGATGGGCTGGTCCAAGCCGGCAGCGGAGTGCAGGATCCCCCGCGCCGCCAGGGCCTCCACTGCCGCGACGTACCAGTCCGTGGACGGCAGGCTCACCGCCGTGGGAGAAAGCCCCGCCTGCTGCCACTGGTAGGCGGAGACCGCCGCCAGGTCCTGGTCGGGATAGGTGCCCAAGAGCGCCGCCTTGTTCAGGAGCACGGCGAACTGCGCCTTAGTTAGAGAGCGGTTGGGGTGGAAGTACCCGTCGGGATAGCCGGCAGCAATCCCCTTCACCAAGTCGTAGCCGATGTACGGCCCCGCCCAGGAGGTGGCCCAGGAGTTGTAGTCCTGCATAGCGGAAGCTCGCGGAGAAGACAGATAGGCCACGGGGGCAGCAGGTGGCGTGAATGCCGCCGCCCCTGCGGCGAAGAGCGCCAGCAGGCTCGTCGCGAAGGCGACCGGAGCAATGGCCTTTAGGAGTGATCGTTCAATCCTAGGCACAAGTATGCTCCTTCCTCGGAAAGTTGAAAGAGGGAGGAACCGAAGTTCCTCCCTCAGTTCTTCGGCACTCTACGGGATTAGTGTGCTTCCTACCTGGATATCGTTGGCGTTGTAGTTGAGGGAACTACTACCAGCCAGAGCACCCCAGACCCAGACCTGCTTGCCGGTCTGGATGTCGGCAGTGGTGCTGATGGCACCCACCGTTTCATCCCAGACCACCGTGGTCCCGGTGAGGTAGAACTCAGAGTAGTTAGGAGCCGTAGGAAGCGTAGTAGGTGTAACCCACGCGTCGCCTGCGAGAACCTGAGTTACGTCAGCCGGCGTTGCATTGTTTCCTAGCTCGAACTCAGTCACACCATTCACCGTTTGCAGATTGTAGACGTAGGCTATTACGCTGTTGATTCCAGTAGGCTCCGCCACATCGGTCACTGAGGTTCCGCTCAGGGTCAGCTTTACCACAGCGCCCTTCGTGTTGTAGCCGCTGGGGGGACTGAGAGTAGACGGCACAGTGTACGTGTTAGATGTGCCCGCCACATCCATGGTAAGCTGGGTGGTGGCCTGAGGGCTCCCGTTGGATCCGGTGCTGTAGGAAGTGGAGCTGCCAGTCACCACGCCGGTCGCGAAGCTAGACACACCCTGAGTTACCAGGACTGCCGCCGCATAACCCGGCGTGGCTCCCGGAACCACTTCCACCGTCTCGCCATTGACCAAGGCCGACAGGCCGGAGAGGGTGCTCTGTGGCGCGCCACTCATGTTGTAGATGGGCGTGGTGGAACTCACGTTCCACGTTTGGCCAGTACCGCCCGCGGCCCCCGTAGTCTGCGGGTACTGAGCAGAGCCATTGGCGTTGGCAGTGCCAGACGATGTCCCGGTCACCACAGTAGAGGTGTTCGAGTTCTGGTTGTTAGAGGTCAGCGTACCCGCCGTGGTGTTGACCTGGACATTCGGTAGCTGGGCCAGACCAGAGACGGCACTATAGGGCGAAACAGTGGCGTCATATCCCCAGGTGGCGTTATAGTTCAGGTCGCTGATCGCCGTCACCTGGCCGTTGAGGTTCAACGTCAGCTTGACGAAGTCGTAGGCCTGGGTCGGACTGCCGCTGTTGACACTCACCATAGGATCTCCGATGGTGCTTACACCGTTAATGGCCAGGGCAGCAATGGCTCCCGGGATCGACACTCCATTGAAGGTTGCTCCAGGAGCCAGGGTGTAGCTGTTGACCGTACCCTTCACATCCACGCTGATGCTGGTAGAGGTACCGTAGATCGGCCCCTGCAGGATGCCACTCGGTGTGCTGGTGGAGGTAGCGTTGATGTAGGCGGCGTTGGTTCCACCGGCATCGTAATCGATAGTGGCCGAAGATCCGAACAGGCTATTGGCGGTGCTACCGAACCCGTATCCCGGATACATCGTGCCGTTGATGCTGATGATCCCGTTGGAGTCCACCGAGATGGTGGTGCCGTTCACCGTGACCCCCGTCACGGTGCCCGCACTATTCTCGGAAATGCCGCTGATGGTACCCGTGGTGTTCTTGTTGAAAGCCGCGATGTCAGTAGCGCTGCCGTTGACCACGTCGATGTTGGCCACGTCTCCCACCGCCAGCGAAGACAGTGAGCTTGCGCTGCCGTTCAGCGTGACCACCGCGCTGGAGGATACCGGGATATTGGCCCCCGGCGTCAGCACGTTGGTGGTGCTCACATACTCGTAGCTGATGGTGTTGGTGCCGATGGCGGTGATCACGGCATTGTTCACCGTGAACTGGCCGACGCTGGTGTCGATGATACCGATGACGTTGCCGGCGCTGTCTTCGTAGACGTTGATCGTGTCACCGGCGCTCATTCCCGGAGCCGCGCTGCCGGTGGTGAGGGTACCGCCCACATCAACCACTGGGAGCCCGGCCGCCGGGGTGGCCGTCAGGTTGCTAGTAGTGGTGGCGCCACTCAAAGTCACGTTGATGGTCGTGCCGGAGTAGGAGTTGTAGGTGGCTCCCGTCACCGTTTCCGCCGGCGTGGTGACCACATTGATCGCGAGGATCTGGTTGTTGTTGGTGTTCAGGATGTAGTCGATCTGCTCTCCGATCAGGCTATCCAGGCTGGAAGCACCCATGATTTCAGCGTTGCTGGCCACGGTGTAGGTGGCGGCGCTGTACGAGCTGGTGGCGCTACTCCAAGTGGTCACCTTGATGGCGTTGCTGCCGGCGCTCGGGTTTGTTCCCGGCGTGGCGACAACCACGCCCGTGTCGGGAGTGGTCGAGCTCACGTTGTTGTACTGGTACTTCAGATCGTTGTAGGCCAGGGTGTTGGCACCCTGCTGCAGGCTACCGCTAACCATGGACCACGTCTTGGTGTTCAGAGAAGTGTTGACCAGTTTAGCCACGTCGCCGCGGGTGGCGGGAGCGCTGCCGTCGGTGATGGTCACGCCACTCATGAGCCCGAGGGTGGCCGCAGCCGCCACATCCCCCGCCGGCCAAGCCCCGGTAACCGCCGGGCCGTAGCCGAGGGCGTTGACCAGAACGGTCAGGACCTCGTCGTAGGTGATGTTGGCGTTGGGCTGGAACGTGCCGTTGGGATAGCCGTGGAAGTACCCCTGGGCGGTGGCCACGTTAACGTCCCCCGTGTACCACTGGCCCACCGGAACGTCGGAGTACTTGCTGGGCGTGTTCTGCTCCAGGGCCGCCGCGCTGGCAAGCCCCGTAGCGGCATCGATCATCGTGGCAAACTCCGCCCGGGTGATGTCCCCGGTCGGATCGAAGGTGCCGTTGGGATAGCCATGGACCACGCCCAGCGCGGCGAGATCCATGATCGAGGCGTAGTGGGGGGTAGAGCTGTTCACATCAGAGAAGCTCAGCGCCCCGCTGCTCGACGTGGACGTGGTCGTGGTGGTGGTCGTCGTCTGGGCGAAGGCCATCCCCATCGACCCAAGAACCATGGCGATCGCCGTGACGATCACCAGGGCCTTGCGATAACGTCTCATACCTTTAATCCTCCTCCTCTCGCGACATTGGAGCCAAGAGGTTGCTCATCTCCTCCCTGGGTTCTGGGTAATCCCCCCTTTCGCGCCTCCCTACAGATCCAAGAGACATAATCTTTCAGCCTTGGAGGTGTTTCGTGACGGACACGTTTTCTCCTCCCCGGCCGCGACGGATTCCCGGCGGTAATCGCTGGATCCTCTAGGGCGGCCGCACCCGGTCTTCCGGCGCAACGTACATTGTACCACGCCCTTCCTCGCAGGTCAATATAAACCACAATCAGGTGGAGGGGGATTTTTTTCCCCTCCGCCCAGCCTCCCTAGCATTATACCTTTCGGTAAACTGCGGTGGAATCCTTCCGTCCCACGAAGAAAATGCCGGTTTTTTTGGGCCGGAAACCGTGAACTTTTTATTAACGCCTCCCAACCCCTCCCTCCGGGAGCGATTGCTCCCTCTCTTGCGGGTTCTCTTCGCTGTCGAACTCGGAAAAACCTGCTGCCGACAGCGCCTTCATTAAAAAAAGTTGCCGGTTTTTCGCGTTGCGGCCCGCACCAGGAGCGCCAGCACCCGGTTCACCGGGGTGGGCACCCCCAGACGCTCCCCCTCCCGGCATATGACCCCCGAGATCTGCTCCACCTCCGTGGGCCGTCCCCGGGTCAAATCCTGCAGCATGGAGGAGCGGTTGCGCGCCGTGGCCGCCACCACCTCCCGGGCCAGGGCCACCGGATCCGGGTGGGGAAGCTCCACTCCCCGGGCCCGGGCCACCGCGGCCCCCTCGGCCACCGCCAGGGCCAAAAGCTCGGCCGCCGGGCCCTCCCGCAGCATACCGTTTCGCACGCGAAGCAGCGCGGTGAGGGGGTTGATCCCGCCGTTCAGCAAAACCTTCTCCCAAAGCTGTCCCTCCAAGTCGTTCGTGACCTGGGCCGGTAGGTCGGCCGCCGTAAGAACTTGGACGACGCGCTCCACCCGGGGGGACGCCTTGCCCGCCGGCTCCCCCAGCACCGTGGGCCCCTCCCCGGCGTGCACCGCCCAGCCCGGCTCCCGCAGGTAGGCCCCCTGGGCCGTGACCCCGCCCAGCACCCCTCCCGCGCCCACGCGCCGCTCCAGGATCTCCAGGTTGCCCAGGCCGTTTTGCAGGGACAGCACCACCCCGTCCGCGGCACGAAGCTTGGCCGCCGCCGGGGCCGCCTCCTGCGTGGCGCAGGCCTTGACCAAGAAGAGCACCAGCTGGGCGGGGGCGGCCTGGGCGGGGTCGGCCACCACGGCCGCCGGCCGTGCCGCCTCCTTCGACCTCCCCCGCTGCAGGACCAGGCCGCGGCGCAGGATCAGCTCCCGGGTGGTTTCCCGGGGAACGTGGAGCACCATCTCGTGTCCCGCCGCGATCAGCTTCACGGCGAAGAGGGTGCCCAGGGCCCCCACCCCCACCACGCCGATCCGCATCAGCGCCGCCCGTCCAGGACGTCACGCAAAAGCCGCTCCTGCTCCTCGGGCATGGTGAAGGAGTGCTCCGGGCCCGGAAAGATCCCTTCGGCCACCTCCCGGCAGTAGTCCGCCAGGGCCTTGCCCGCCAGGTCCGCCCCCTGCAGGTAGCGCTTGACGAATTTCGGCCGCATCCCCTGGGTCAGGCCCAGAAGGTCGTGCAGCACCAGCACCTGCCCGTCGCAATGCGGCCCCGCCCCGATGCCGATGGTGGGGATGGCCAGCTGCTCGGTGATGATCCTCGCCACGGGAGCCGGCACGCACTCCAGCACCAAGGCGAAAATCCCCACCCGCTCCAGGGCCAAGGCGTCGTCGAGAATGGCCTCGGCCTGGGAGGCCGCCTTCCCCTGCACCTTGTACCCCCCGAATTCGTGCACCCGCTGGGGAGTGAGTCCCAGGTGCCCCATCACCGGGATGCCCACGGCGGTGAGCCGGGCCACCGTCTCCAAGAAGGGCGTTCCCCCCTCCAGCTTCACCCCCGCGGCCCCCGCCTTCATCAGAAGGCCGGCGCTTCTGACCGCCTCCTCGATGCTCACCTGATAGGAGAGGAAGGGCAGGTCCGCCACCACCGGCGTCCGGGCGGCCCCCCGCACCACCGCCCGGGTGTGGTGCAGCATCTCCTCCAGGGTCACCGGCACCGTGTCGGCGTAGCCCAGGACGGCATTGCCCAAGGAGTCGCCCACCAGGATCAGTTCCACCTCGCTTCGGTCCACCACTCCAGCCTGGGCGAAGTCGTAGGCGGTCACCATGCGCAGCTTCTTCCCGGCCCGCTTGAGGTCCCTAAGGCCGGGCAGGGTCACCTTCTTGTCCATCCTGATCACTCCCACCTTGCAAGATATGCGCCGGGGCGGCGGGCATGCCGACCGCAGGTAATGGACCACGGGCGTTTCCCGAAGCACAACGGACCCGGCGAAGGGTGGCCGCCCAGCCGGAACGAGGCGGATGAAGGCGACGCTCTGGCTGGACGCCAACGTGATCCTCCGGTACCTGCTGCGGGATCAGGCGGACCGCTTCCGGCGCGCCGCCGGCCTCTTCACCGGGCGGAAGATGGCACCCTCATCCTGCTCGTTTCTCCCCTGACCGTGGCGGAGGTGGTGTGGGTGCTGGACTCCTTTTACGGGCATGAGCGCGACGCGATCTCGACCACCCTCGGCGACTTCCGCGGCGCGGCAGGGGTGCAGCCGGAGGAGCGGGAGGTGCTGCTGGCCGCCCTGGAGGACTTTCGCCGCCACAACCTGGACTTCGTCGACACCTACCTCTTTCGTCACGCCCAGGCTTCGGGCAAGCCCCGCATCTGCACCTTCGACGAAACGCATTTCCGACGCTTGGGCGCCGAGCTGGAGCCCCTGTAGGCGTCCGATCCGCCGCGGCGCCTTGGGGCCTTGCCGAACCGGTTCCTCCCGGCTTATTAGCCCCTGCCGCAACGCATGCGGCCCGGCGGTCCTGGGTGAGGAACGCGCGGTCGATGGCCGGATAGGCCCGGCGGGCAGGCCGCTGCCGCCGCTTCGGCCCCCCGGGCCCCTGCCGAGCGAGGCCGTGATCACGGCCACCGCCCCGCGTTGGGAGCCTCCGGTCACCCGAAAGCCGCCGGCGCTATCCCGGGCCCGAGGTTTCGGTGGTTTCCCCACCTTGAGGCGAACCGGCGGTGAAGCGTTCCCGCATGCGCTCCAGCGCCTGAGCACAGGCGCCCACCGCCTGCTCCGCCAGGCGCGCCGCCTGCCTGGCCTGGCCAGCGGAGAAGTGCCGGGCGGGGATCGCCCCCGGCAAGGCGTCCGGATAGCGGGTGGGGATGTAGTACAGGTCGAGCAGCAAAAAGCCGTCCCGCTCACCCAGAAGCCCCTGCAGTTCGGGCAGCCGGTCATACCGATCGACCACGGAGTGGGTGCGCGCAGGCTTCTCCCCCAAGGCCAGCAGCACCCCTTGCATCGCCTTCTCGGCGGCCTGCTGGGCCATGAAGCAGCCCACGTTGGGATGCGTTTCCGCAAGCTTCGTCGCCACTTCCAGGTCCATGGCCGCCTGCTCGACCCAGCGCAACGCGTCATCCAGCTCGCTCGTAGAGCACCACTCCCTTCTCCGCCAACTCCTCCCGCACGAAACGCCGCTCGTCTTGCAGCCGCTCCCACTCCGAGGGCGTGTAGACCAAAAGGTCCACCGGGGACCGCGGGTTCAATGCGGTCAAGACGTCTCTCATGCGGTGCGGCACGGGAATTTCAGGGTCCACCGGGGCTACCACCACCAGGTCCAGGTCGCTGGCGAAACCGGCCCGGCCGCAGGCGGTCGAACCGAAGAGCAGCACCCTTTGGGCCCCCGCCCGGGCGAAGCCTGCGGCCAGCCGTTTGGCCTCGGCCCGCAGTTGGGCACGGTGCGCCGCCAGCCGTCTTTCCCAAGAGGTCAAAAATTCCGTCAGCACGTCCTCCCGGTTCACGCAGTGTCCTCCTTGCCGAAAAACCGGTCGGGGTCACGAGCCGAGGGAGCCCGGCAGCAGGGGCACGCCGCCCAAGGAAAGCTGCCGATCGAAGGGAAAAGCCGCGTCGATCTCTTGCACCTGCGGCACGGCCAAGCTGACGGCGTCCACGTACGATGGGTTCTGGTCGCTGAACTTTCGCGGCGAGGAACGAGCCAGTCGATCCCTGGGTTGATCCGGAAGCAGCGCCTGCGGATAACCGATGCTCTCCCCCGCCTCCACCTGATCCAGCCACCGCCCAGCCAATCGGTCATCCCGCGTCCGCACCCGGCACCCGGTATAGGTCTCGCTGACCGCACCCCAGGTGGTTTCCTGCACCACCGTGTCCGCCAAAGGCGCCCAAAAGCTCCCTGCAGCCTCGTGATGTTCGTCGTCCGCCGCCAAGAGGGCAACGAAGGCGGAGGTGTAGATGAAGATCGCCTGGCTAATAGATGGCGTCGTCATGCCGTTCGGAGGCGTGTTGGCCACCCAACCTCACCGCTCCCACCAGTTCCCGCAGTGGGTTTCGCCTCCCCCGAGGCCTGCGGGCCAAATACAGGCCCAAGGCCTTGCGGACAACCGCCGCTTCCGACGTCCTCTCCTCCGTGGCCCGCCGCTTCAGGGCCATCTCCTGCTCCGCGGCAAGATACAGCTGCTTGCGGACCATCCCTTTATCCATCATTGCTCACCTCATAATATACCTACATCATGGCTTGGCGCGAAGCCCTCCGGTGGCTCACCTGCGGCGGCTGGCTCATCTCCCCTGCCTCCGCCGATCGTCTCCCAGCGGTCGGGGCCATCGGGTAGGGCACACAAGAGCTCCCAAGTCCACGCCCCGTCGGACACACTCCAAGGCCGGGGAATCCCCCGCTTCCCCCGGACGCCGACAGGCGGCCCGCCCGGCACACCGTCGGCTACCTCTCGGCAAGCACGAACTGGAGCATCGCCGCCGGATCGTTGAAGGACACGCCGTTCGGGTCGAAGGCCTCCGGATCAAAAGTCCCGAACAGCTCCTCACCCTCCTCGTACTCCCCCGCCACCAGCGCCGCATATCCTCCCACGCCCCCGCAGTCTTCGGGCGGGCAGGCCCGCTTGCCGGCCAGGCAGCGGGGATATGGCCCCTCCTCCCGCGGCAGGATCTTCTCCAGCTTCAGCTTGTGCACCCAGTCGTCGCCAAAATCGTAGGTGTAAAAAGCCACGGGTTGGTTCAAGTTCAAGTAGTCGGCCACGCGCACCTTCCAGCCGGGCAGCGTCCTTCGCCCCCACACCCCGTCCAAGAACGCGCCGAAGGAGCCCTCCTCTTCCTCCGGCACGCCGATGTCCGTGTCGCGGCCCAGGGAGGGCAGGTTGAAGGCGTGCAGGTGCTCCATCTCCCAGCCCATGGCGTCCTGAATCGCCACGTGCAGGTCCCAGAAGGTGCAGTCCCCTAAGATCTGGATGCGCCGCCAGATGGGCGGCCGGACGCCCTGCAAAGTCACCTTGAACTGATACACCAGATCCGCGCCCCGCTTCTTGCTCATTTGTTTCCCCCCCTCCTTCAGTCCCACACCGCGGCCAGATCCACCGTGAGGTCCGGGAGGCCCTCCGGCGTGAAGGATGCCTCGCCGGTGTACCGCCCCTCCAGTTGGTACCTGCCCTCGGCCAACCGGAAGGCGGTCAGGGTTTTCGCCTCGGGATCCACCACCCAGTAGCGGGGGACGAGCGCCTTTTCGTACACCGCCTTCTTGTCCACCCAATCGGCCCGGAGGCTGCCGGGGGACAGGATCTCCACCACCAAATCCGGTGGCCCCTGCACGTTGTCGGGGGTAATGATCGACCGGTGCTCCCGGGCGACGAAGAGGAGGTTCGGCTCCAGGTAGCTCCCCGTGTTCGGGAGGGCCACCGCCAACGGCGCGGCGAAGACCTTCCCGGCCCCGGTGCGCTTCGCCCAGTGGCCCAACTGCAGCGCCAACTGCATGCTCACCGCTTGATGCCCCGTCTTCGGCGGCGGACTCATGACCAGCTTCCCCCCGATCACCTCGTAGCGGTTGCCGTCCTCGGGCAGGGCGCAGAAGAGCTCCCAGCTCCACGCCCCGTCGGGCACGCTCCAAGGCCAGGGAATCCCTCCCGCCTCACCGCTCTCGTAAGGGGTCACCGCCTCCCGGAAGCCCTCGTCCACCACTCATCCCTCCCCGCAGTCCAGTGAATGTCACCGCCGATGCAAAGTTGCCGTTTTTCAAGGCAGTCAAAGAGGCCGCAGCACCAGATAGCGAGTGTCAAACTCCAAGGTGACACGAAAGTGCTGCAACGCATCGAGGCCCAGCAAGCCGTCCGCCCTGAAAACTGCCAACAGATCCGTAACCACGACTTCCGACAGCGGCAGTACCAAAGAGCCGATGACCACACGACCCGGATCCACCACCGGCACCCGCTGGCTTTGCCCATCGATCCCCATCAGTTGCCTCCATCGCCGTGGCCTTTCGATATCCAACCCCAGCCTCCGGGCGGTCAGGCAGCAGATGGTGGTCAACAAAGCCCCCGGTATCCACCAGCAGGGGGCGCCTGGCAGATGCGCCGAAGGTCACCTCGAGCAGCACCATGTCGCGGGCCGCCATGAACGGCATGCGGTGGTGCACGCTAGAAACCCACCACCCCATCCGCGCCCTGGTCGAGAACCGGTCCGTTGAAAAAGAGGTGGGTCAGTGCTTCCAGGTGATCCCTGCTGAAGCTAAGCTCGGCTGCGCTGACTGCTTGCCGATCCTTGCCGTGGGCTATGACCCGCCCCCGCAAGGTCTGCCCGATCTCGTCTTCGGCCGTGACTGCGCGCGCTATCCATTCCTCGGGGTACTTTTCTGCGATCGCCGCGCGGTCCTCCTCGTCCATCGCCGACGCACCTCCCCCCACGATCATATCATCCACGTGTAAACCATGGTCCCCGCGCCCGCCGCGGCAGGCGGAACTCATGGGCTCCCCGTCAGTCCCACACCGCGGCCAGATCCACCGCGAGGTCCGGGAGGCCCTCCGGCGTGAAGGATGCCTCGCCGGTGCACCGCCCCTCCAGTTGGTACCTGCCCTCGGCCAACCGGAAGGCGGTCAGGGTTTTCGCCTCGGGATCCACCACCCAGTAGCGGGGGACGAGCGCCTTTTCGTACACCGCCTTCTTGTCCACCCAGTCGGCCCGGACGCTGCCGGGGTACAGGATCTCCACCACCAAATCCGGTGGCCCCTGCACGTGGTCGGGGGTGATGATTGACCGGTGCTCCCGGGCGACGAAGAGGAGGTCCGGTTCCAAATAGCTTGCCGTGTTCGGGAGGATCACCGCCAGGGGGGCAACGAAGACCTCTCCGGCCCCGGTGCGCCGGGACCATTCCCGCACCAAGGCATATAGGTTGTCGCTCACTCTCTGGTGGATCACTCGCGGCGGCGGGCCCATCTCCAGCCTCCCCCCGACCACCTCGTAGCGGTTGCCGTCCTCGGGCAGGGCGCAGAAGAGCTCCCAGCTCCAAGCCCCGTCGGGCACGCTCCAGGGCCAGGGCACGCCCGCCGCTGCATCCTCGTAGGGGGTGACCGCCTCCCGGAAGGCCTCGTCCATCCCCGCTCCCTCCCCTATGCCGGGTAGTACACGGCCTTTTCCTGGGCGCCCTCCCGGGCCAGCTCGTAGTCCACCCCGGTCTTGCCCGCCAAGCGCTCCTCCAGGAAGGCCCGGGCCACCGGCGGGAACAGGGCGTAGGAGAGCACGTCCTCCTCCTGCTCCATGAGCGGCCCGACCTCCCGGCGCGCCCGGGCCAGACCGGGCGGCAGGAGATCCGCCGGGCGGGTGGTCACCACCGGCTCGTCCCCGATCACCCGGCGGCGCACCGCCTCGTCCACGGGGCCGGGGGGACGGCCGTACAGGCCCTTGAGATAGGCCTTGACCTCGTTGGAGACCACCTTGTAGCGCTCGCCCAGCAGCACGTTCAGCACCGCCTGGGCGCCCACGATCTGGCTGGAGGGGGTGACCAGGGGCGGATAGCCCAGGTCCTTCCTCACCCGGCGCACCTCCTCCAGCACCTCGCTCAGCCGGTCCAGGGCGTTTTGCTCCGCCAGCTGGGAGATGAAGTTGGAGATCATGCCGCCGGGGATCTGATAGCGCAGCACATTGGCGTCCACGGTGATGAACACGTCGTAGGCGGCATACTTCTTGCGCACCTCCCGGAAGTGCTCCGACACCTCCGCCAAGAGGTCCAGGTCCAGCCCCGGGTCCCGGGGCGTGCCCCTCAGGGCCACGGCGATGCTCTCGGTGGGCGGCTGGGAGGTGCCCAGGGCCATGGAGCTGGCGCAGGTGTCCACGATGTCCACCCCCTCCTCCGCCGCCTTCCAATAGGTGACGGAGGCCATGCCGCTGGTATAGTGGGAGTGCAGCTCCAAGGGCAGGTCCAGCTCCTTCTTGTAGCGGCGCACGAAGTCGGCCGCCGCCAGGGGGCTCAAAAGCCCCGCCATGTCCTTCAGGCAGATGGAGTCGGCCCCCAGCTGGGCCAGCTCCCGCGCCGCCTGCAAGAGGTGCTCCGTGTCGTGCACCGGGCTCTCGGTGTAGACCACGGTGCCCTGGACGTGGGCGCCCTCGGCCTTGGCCGCGCGCATGGCCCGCTCCACGTTGCGCAGGTCGTTTAGGGCGTCGAAGATGCGCAGGATGTCGATGCCGTTGCCCACGGCGCGGCGCACGAACTCGTCCACCACGTCGTCGGGATAGTGGCGGTACCCCACCAGGTTCTGGCCTCGGAGCAGCATCATCAGGGGCGTCTTTTTGATGCGCCGCTTCAGTTGGCGCAACCGCTCCCAGGGATCCTCCCTAAGGAAGCGCAGGCAAGCGTCGAAGGTGGCCCCGCCCCACACCTCCAGGGCCCAAAACCCCGCCTCGTCCAGCTTCTCCGCCATGGGCAGCATGTCCTCGGTGCGCATCCTGGTGGCCAAGAGGGACTGGTGGGCGTCGCGCAAAGTCGTGTCGGTGACCTTCAGGGGGTTGGCCTTGCGGCTAGGCATTGAGCCGCACCACCTTTCCCTCGGGCCGCGCCTCGGCCCGGGCCACCGCCGCGGCCACGAACTCCCGGAACAGGGGGTGGGGGCGGTTGGGGCGGGACTTGAACTCGGGGTGGAACTGGGTGCCCAGGAAGAAGGGGTGGCCCGGCAGCTCCGCGATCTCCACCAGCCGCCCGTCGGGGGACAGTCCCGACAGGAGCAGCCCGCCGCGGGTCAGCTCCTCCCGGTAGCGGTTGGACACCTCGAAGCGGTGCCGATGCCGCTCCATGACCTGTTCCTCGCCGTAGGCGGCGCGGGCCAGGGATCCCTCCCGCAGCTGGCAGGGATAGGCGCCCAGGCGCATGGTGCCCCCCTTGTCCGCCACCTCCTTCTGCTCGGGCATCAGGTCGATGACCGGGTGGGGAGTGTCGGGCACGAACTCGGTGCTGTTGGCCCCTTTGAGCCCGCAGATGTCGCGGGCAAACTCGATGACCAGGCACTGCATGCCCATGCAAAGCCCCAGGTACGGGACGGCGTTCTCCCGGGCGTAGCGCACCGCGCGGATCTTCCCCTCGATCCCTCGGTAGCCGAACCCCCCGGGCACCAGGATGCCGTCCACCCCGCTCAACTGCTCCAAGCTGCCCGCCGTCTCCAGGTCCTCCGAGGACACCCAGCGCACCTCCACCCGGGCGTCGTTGGCCATCCCGGCGTGCCCCAGGGCCTCGGTGACGCTGAAGTAGGCGTCCTGCAGCGACACGTACTTGCCCACCACCGCCACCTGCACCCGGCGGTGGGGCTGCTTAATCCCGGCCACCACCTGCCGCCACTCGGAAAGATCGGGCTCCGGATCCGGCAGGCCCAGGTGGCGCACCACCTGCCGGCCCAGCCCCTCCTCCTCCAGGATCAGGGGCACCTCGTAGATGGTGGCGGCATCCAGGTTCTGGATCACCGCCTCCCGGTCCACGTCGCACAAAAGGGCCAGTTTGTCCTTCATCTCCCGGGACAGGGGCCGCTCGGTGCGGCAGATCAGGATGTCCGGCTGGATGCCGATGCTTCTAAGCTCCTTGACGCTGTGCTGGGTGGGCTTGGTCTTGAGCTCCTTGGCCGCCGCCAAATAGGGCACCAGGGTGACGTGCAGGTACAAAACGTCGTCCCGGCCCAGGTCCGCCTTCAACTGCCGGATGGCCTCCAGGAAGGGCAGGCTCTCGATGTCGCCCACCGTTCCCCCGATCTCCACCAGCACCACCTCGGCCCCCGACTGGGCGGCCACCCGGCGGATGCGCTCCTTGATCTCGTTGGTCACGTGGGGGATCACCTGCACCGTGCCGCCCAGGTAGTCCCCCCGGCGCTCCTTTTGCACCACCGACCAGTAGATCTTGCCGGCGGTCACGTTGGACTCCTTGCCCAGGGACACGTCCATGAAGCGCTCGTAGTGGCCCAGATCCAGATCCGTCTCCGCCCCGTCGTCGGTGACGAAGACCTCCCCGTGCTGCAAGGGGTTCATGGTGCCGGGGTCCACGTTCAGGTACGGGTCCAGCTTCTGGGCCGCCACCTTGAGGCCTCGGCTCTTCAGGAGCCGCCCCAGGGAGGCCGCCGCCACGCCCTTGCCCAGGGAGGACACGACCCCGCCGGTGATGAAGATGAACTTGGGCATCCCGATTCCCCCTTATGTAATGGTAAAACAAAAAGCCCCCGATGGCGGGGGCACCTTGCCGTTCCAGCGGCCCTTTTCATTTTATCCGGCCCCACGGCCTGTTGTCAACAACCGATCAGTCGCCAGCCATGGGCATGCGCCGCCTTTTGGGGGCCTTGAGGAACACGGCCAGCACCCCGCCCAGAGCCGCCACCAGGGCCGTCAGGATGAACAGGTTGTCCATGGCCTGGGTGAAGGACTGCTGCTGGACCAGTTGGCTGAGCCGGGTCAGGGCCACCCCCGCCGGTCCGCCCAGGGCCTGCAGGAAACCCTGGGCCTGGGGGCTGCCGGGATTGAGCCTGCCCGCCAGGTCGTTCTCGAAGCCCGCCTGCTGGTTCTGCAGCATGGCCGTCAGGGCGGCGATACCGAAGGCGGCGGCGCTGCGCTGCACGATGTTGCTGATGGACGAGGCCCTGCTCACCTGGTCCAGGGGCAGCACGGACATGCCGGCGGTCATGGGGATGGGCATGGCCAGGCCCATCCCGATCCCCCGGATCACCAGCCACCAGACGATGAGCAAAAGCGGGGTGGCGGTGCCCATGCCGTGCAGCAGGAAGGTGCCCCAGGCCATGGCCGCAAATCCCAGAAAGGCCAGCAGCTTGGGCCCGAAGCGGTCGTAGAGGGCTCCCCCCACGGGCATCGCCACCGCCGTCACCAAGGCCGCGGGCATCAGGATCAGCCCCGTCTGCATGGCCCCCACCCCCGCAATGGTCTGCAGGTACACCGGCACGTAGAACACGGCGGAGAAAAGGGCCAGGGTGGCAAACGCGCTCAGGACCAGGGACAGAGTGAAGGTGGGGTAGCGGAACAATCGCAGGTCCAACATGGGGTGCTCCGCGGTCAGCTCATAATACACGAAGAGGAGCAGCAGGGCCGCCGCCAGATAGAAGCTCAAGACGATGAGCTCCGAGCCCCAGCCGTAGGTCTGGCCCTCGCTCAGGGCGAAGAGCAGGGCGAACAGTCCCGCCCCCGCCGTGACGAAGCCCTTCAGGTCGAAGGGGCCCGCCGCTGGCCGGGGCAGATCCGGCAGGTACTCCTCCGCCAGCATCACCCCGATGATGCCGATGGGGACATTGATGTAGAAGATGGCGCGCCAGTTCACGTACTCCACCAGGTAACCGCCCAGGGTCGGACCCAGGGCCGGGGCCACCATGGCCGCCACCCCGAACAGGCCCATGGCCGCGCCGCGCCGCTCCGGATGGACCATCCGGTAGGACATGGTCATGATCACCGGCATGATCATGCCGCCCCCCACGGCCTGCAGCACCCGGAAGAAGATCAGGGCGTAGATGTTCCAGGACAGCCCGCAAAGGGCCGACCCGGCGGTGAACACCAGGATGGACAGGATGTACAGCTGCTTGTAGCCCATGCGATCCCCCAGCCAGCCGGCCAGGGGCACCACCACCCCCAAGGCCAGGGCGTAGCCGGTGATCACCCACTCCGCCTTGTCCAGGGAGATCCCGAACTCGTTCATGATGGTGGGTATGGCGATGTTGACGATGCTGGCGTCCAGGATGGCCATGAAGCCGCCGATGAGGGCCACCAGCAGGGGCACCAGGGGCAGGCGCCGCTCCTCGCTCACGCGCCCCCACCCCCGTGCAGCAGGATGGTGACCCGGGCAGACAGCCCCGCCGCCAAGGAAGGCGCCCCCCGCAAGGCGATGTGCACCGGCACCCACTGGGCGCGGCTGGAGAAGGGGCCGGGGGTGGGCACAAGGGGCGACTGGCCACCGAGGGTGTTGCGCTCCACGGCCTCAACCGTGCCGCGGAAGCTCCGGCCCGGCAGCGCGGGGAAGCTCACCCGCGCCGGCATGCCCACGCGCACCCCGGCCAGCCGGTCCTCGCTGACCCACGCGACGACGTAGGCCCGGGCGGGATCCCCCACGTAGGCCAGGACCTGGCCCGGGGACACCGTCTCCCCCCGGATGCCGTAGGCAACCAACACCGTGCCAGTGCTGCCGGCGGCCAGCTCCGCCGTCCCCGCTCGGGTTTCCAGGATCCCCAACACGGTGCCCGCGGCCACCCCCTCCCCCGGCCGGGCGACAAAGGAGACCAGGCGGCCCGCGGTCGGCGCCCGCACGGCGTGGCGCGGCACCGAGACGTGGGCGGCGCCGGTGCTCACGAAGTAGGTCCCCTCGTACCAGTAGTAGCCAGCGATCACTCCCGCGCCCACCACCACCAGGAGGGCCGCCAGCCACCCCGGCAGCTGCCGGCTAGCCACGTTCCAGCCGCACGGTGACCGACATTCCCGGCACCAGCCCCGCCGGCGGGTCGACCAGCCGAATGTGCACCGGCACCCGCTGCGTCACCGGGATGTAGTTGCCGGAGGTCTGGATGGGCGGCAGCAGGGAGAAGACCGACTGGGTGGCCGGCTGGAGGTACTCCACGACGCCGTGCAGCACCCTGCCGGGCAGGGCGTCCACGCTGATCAGCGCCTGCTGTCCGGGGCGCACCTGGGCGATCACCGTCTCCTTGAAGTCCCCCTGGATCCAAAGGCGGCGCAGGTCCACCACCGTGACCACGGTCTCCCCGGGGGCCACCGCCTCCCCGGCCGTCACCGGCACGGTGGCCACCGTGCCGGACACCGGCGCGGTCACGTCGGCCTGGGCGCCTCCCCCGCCGGTGATCCGCTCCACCGCCAGCACCTGGCCGGCGGTCACCTCCTGCCCCACCCGCGCCTGCACGGTAAGCAGCTTGCCGGCGGCGGTGGGCACCGCCGCCACCAAGTGGCCGTCCACCCGGGCGTCGGAGGTGGTCACGTAGTGGGAGCCTTGGTAGTAGAGCCAGCCGCCCACTCCCGCCCCCAGGACCAAAAGGCCGATGAGCAGCGGCAACATCACCTGCTTGAAGTTCACGACGGGAAATGCACCTCCACGCTCATCCCCGGCTTCAGTTCGCCCCTGCCCGCCACGCCGAGCTTCACCCGGTAGGTGCTGATCCCCTGCACCGCCGTGGCCGCCGGCGCCACGGAGAGCACCCGTCCGGCGAAATGCCGTCCCGGAAAGTCGCGGCTGGTGATGACCACCCGGGCCCCCGGGTGCACCTGCCCCACGCTCTCCTGGGCCACCTGGGCGTAGACCCGCAGGGTGTGCGGGTTGATGGCCGCCAACTCCACCGTGGGCGCCTGGGGACCCGCAAAACCTCCCACCACCCCGTCCACGGCGGTGACGCTACCGGCGAAGGGCGCCACCAGCCGCGTCTCGGACACCGCCAGCTCGGCCGCCGCGTAGGACGCCTGGGCCTGGCTCACCGCGGCCTGCGCCACGTCGACCGCCGTGGCGGGCGCCGGCCCCGTCTCCAGCTCGTAGGCGGCCTGGGCCTGGTCGTAGGCGTGCTGAGCGGAGTTCAACTGGGCCCGGGCCTGGTCCAGCGCGGCCTGCAACTGCACCGGGTTGCTCACCGCGTCCTGGGCCTGCTGCACGGCGGTCTGGTCGGCGGCCAGCTTCGCCGCCGCCCCGGAGGCGGCACCCGCCGCCTGGTCGTAGGCCTCCTGGGCCTGGACGACCTGATAAGCCGTGGCCGGGTAGGCCTCCTGGGCCAGGGTAAGCTGTAGGTTAGCCTCCTGCTCCCCCTGCTGCGCGTCGTTGTATGCCGCCTGGGCCTCGTCGAGATTCTGCTGCGCCAAGCTCAGCTGGTCCTTCGCGTCGGTCATCCCCTGCCCATAGGAGGCCTGGGCGTCGGCCCAGCCCGTCTGGGCGTTCTCCAAGGCAGCCTTGGCCGCGGCCAGCTGCGCCGCATACTGGGCCTGCTGCCGGGAGGTGGGCGGCGCCTCCACCCGGGCCAGCTGCGCCTGGGCCTGGGTCAGACCCGCCGCCGCCTGGGCCGCCGCGCGGCGGTAGTTCGCGGCGTGCAGCACAGCCAGCACCTGGCCGGCCTTCACCCGCTGGCCCACCCGCACGTATATCGTCTTCAGGGTGCCGCTCACCTGGAAGGACAGGGCGGCCCGCCGGTGGGAGGACACCTGGACCTCGCCCGGCAGGACCAAGGCCGCCGCCCGAACCGCCCCGCCGGTGAACACGGGACCGTCCGCGGGCACGGCCGTCCTGGACAGCAGCGCCCACGTGCCGCCAGCCAGCACCAGGAGGGCCACCACTCCTCCCGCGATAAGCTTAGTCCGCATCGTGCTTCCCCTTCCCTTCCCCCCGCAGTCCCGTCTCCAGTTTGCCCAGGATGCGCTCCAGGTCCCGCAGGTCCCGATCGTCCAGACGATCCAAGGTGTTCTCCCGCAATTCCCGGATAAGGCGTCCCACCACCTCGCGCCCCCGGTTCGTGAGGCTCAGGCGCACCTGGCGCCGGTCGTCGGTGTCCCGCACCCGCTCCACGATCCCCTGGGCGCAAAGCCGGTCCGTCATGGCCGTGACGGCGCTGGGCGCCACGCCCACATGCTCCGCCACCTCCCCGGCGGTGAGGCTGCCCTGCTGCTCCAGAAAGCGCAGGAAGGCCAGCTGCCCCACGCCCACCCCCAGGCGGCTCCCCTGCTGCTTCAGCCGGCAGATCCACCCGCGGCGCAACCGGGACACGGCGTCCAGCACTTGCGCCATCAGCTGCTCCCGCTCTGTCACGGAACATTTCTCCCTTTGAAAGTTTCAGGGATTAAAATATCACGGCAGGCGACCCTTGTCAAGCCGCTTGTCCCCACCATCGGCATGGGATAGAATGGGCTCGGGCCGACAAATCGGGACCGCCGCCGGGAAATGATCCCGGCGACCGGGCGCGACGGGAGGTGAGCCGTTGACCAGCCACCTGAGCGCCGTGTGCCCCCACGACTGCTGGGATGCCTGCGCCCTGCGGGTGGAGGTGTCCGACGGCCGCGCCGTCCGGATCGAGGGGGATCCCGACCACCCCGTCACCCGGGGCGTGGTCTGCGCCAAGGTGCGCCGCTACCTGGATCGGGTCTACGGACCCCAGCGGCTTTTGACCCCGCGCATCCGCACCGGCCCCAAGGGCGCCGGTGAGTTCCGGGAGGCCTCCTGGGAAGAGGCCCTGGAGCTCATCTCCCGGCGCTACCGGCGGATCGCGGCCCAAGACGGCCCCGCGGCCATCCTCCCCTACAGCTATTACGGTACCCACGGCGTTTTGCAGTCCGCCGGCATGGACCGGCGCTTCTTCCACCGCCTGGGCGCCTCCCGCCTGGAGCGTACCATCTGCTCTGCCGCCGGCTCGCAGGCCTTGAACCGGGTGCTGGGCACGCGCCAGGGAGCCGACCCAGAAGCCATGGCGGACAACCGCCTCATCGTCTTCTGGGGCCAAAACCCCTTCTCCACCAACCTGCACGGCTGGCTCGCCGCCCGCGAGGCGCAAAAAGGCGGCGCCCTGCTGGTGACCATCGACCCCTACCGCCACGCCGGCGCCCGCCGCTCCGACTGGCACCTGGCGCCGCTGCCCGGCACCGACGTGGCCTTGGCCCTGGGGATCATGCGGGAGATATTGGACCGGGGCTGGGAGGATCGGGACTACCTGGCCCGCCACACCCGCGGCCGGGAGGCGCTCGCCCGGCACCTGGCCGCCCACCCGGTGGAGCGCTGCGCCGAGCGGTGCGGGCTGGACGCGGCGGACATCCGCGAGCTGGCCCGCCTATGGGCCCACACCCGCCCCGCCCTGGTCCGCCTGGGCTACGGCGTGCAGCGGCACACCCACGGCGGCGCCGCCGTGCGCGCCATCAGCCTCTTGCCCGCCCTGACGGGGGCGTGGCGGGATCCGGGCGGCGGCCTGCTTTTGTCCAACTCCGGCGCCTTCCCCTTGAACACGGCGCTCCTGGAGCGGCCCGAGCTGGCCCCGGGGCCGGTGCGCAGCATCAACATGAACCGCCTGGGGGAGGCCCTCACCCAGGCCTCGCCCCCGGTGCGGGCCCTGCACGTGTACAACGCCAACCCGGCGGTGGTGGCTCCCCACCAGAACCTGGTCTTGGCGGGGCTGTCCCGGGAGGACCTGTTCATGGTGGTCCACGACCAGTGGGTCAGCGACACGGGACGCTTCGCCGACGTGCTGCTGCCGGCCACCACCCAGCTGGAGCACCTGGACCTGCACACCTCCTACTGGCACCTGTACCTGGGACTCAACCAGCCGTGCATCGCCCCCCGGGGCGAGGCCAAGCCCAACACCGAGGCCTTCCGCCTCCTGGCGCGGGCCATGGGCTTCACCGAGGACGCCTTCGCCGACTCCGACTGGGACCTGGCGGAGCAGGCCCTGTCCTCGGGACACCCCTTCCTCGCGGGCGTCACCCTGGAGCGGCTGCGCCGGGAATACTGGGTGCGCCTGAACACGCCCCAGCGCCCCCACGTCCCCTTTCGGGACGGCTTCGCCACCCCCGACGGCCGGGTGGACCTCGCCCAGGTGCCGGACTGGGCGCCGCCGGCGGAGAGCCGGGAGGGATCCCCCGCCCTGCACCAGCGCTATCCGCTGCACCTGGTGACTCCCGCCGCCCACCATTTCCTGAACTCCACCTACGGGGAGCTCCCGTGGGCGCGGGAAAGGGAAGGGACGCCCCACGTCTTCCTGCATCCCGCCGACGCGGCGGCGCGCGGCATCGCCGACGGCGACGCGATCCGGATCCACAACGACCGCGGCGCCTTCCGGGCCACGGCCCGGGTGGGCGACCACACCCGCCCCGGGGTGGCCGTGAGCCCCGGCGGCTGGCACCTGGGAACCCACCCCGAGGGGCGGAGCTGCAACGCCACCACCTCCGACGCCCTGGCGGACCTGGGCGGCGGCGCCACCTTCCACACCAACCTGGTGCAGGTGGAGCGGGTGCCGACAAAGCCGCACGGGGACTGGGTTTCTTGACTCCCCGGTGGAACCGTTCTGGAAAAACTCCCTCATTCTATCACGCATTGTCACGCGCGGCGCGTTTCGGCGGCCGCGGACGCCGGCGGCGCGGGGCTTCGCGGCCGTATGGGCGGAGGTATTCTCCCTCAATCGGCTACCACGGGAGTCCGTCCAGGGCGCGCACCGCGGCGTCGCGCGTCTCGGCGGTGGCGTGGGCGTAGACCCTCATGGTGACGGCTGGGTTGGAGTGTCCCAGCCGCGCCGCCACCTCCGGCGCGGGAACGCCCCGCGCCAGGAGGTCGGTCGCGTGGGTGTGCCGCAGGTCGTGGAACCGGATGCGCGGCAGGCCGGCCGCCTTGGCCGCGCGGTGGAAGGCGTGGATGGCGTCGGAAGGCCGCAGGGGGCGCCCCCGGGGCCCGCAGAAGACCAGGCCGTCGTCCTCCCACGCCGGGCCCGCCGCCAGCCGCTCGGCGTTCTGGCGCCTGCGCCAGGCGCGAAGCATGTCCGCCACCTCCCGGCTCACGGCCACCTTGCGGCGGCTGCTTCGCGTCTTGAGTTCCGCCAGGCTCCACGGGCCGGCGTCCGGGTAGTGCAGGGTGTGCAGCACGGACACCTCCCGCGCCGCCAGGTCCACGTCGTCCCATCGCAGGGCCAGCAGTTCGCCCTCCCGCATCCCGGTGGCCAGCGCCAGCGCGAAGAGGGGGTACAGCCTGCGCCCCTTCGCGCTCCGGAGGAAGGCGGCCGCCTCGTCCCTCGACCACACGCGCATCTCCCGCACGGGGCCCTTCGGCGGCCGCACGCCGTCGGTGGGGTCCCGCGCCAGCATGCCCCAGCGGACCGCCTGGCGAAGCGCCGTGCGCAGGACGCGGAACGCCTCCGTGCGCGTCGCCATGGCAAGCCGCTCCGGCAGGGCGCCGACCGCGCGCTGCACGTCCATCGGGCGCAGTTTCGCCAGGGGCGCGGCGCCAAGCAACGGCCGCCAATAGGACAGCATCCGCCGCTTGCCCCGCAGGGTGGACTCCCGCACGGTTCCCCGCACGGCCTCCAGGTATTGATCCAGGTATTGGTTCACCGTCAGCCGCTCCGTGGCGATCGGCACGCCGTCCCGCGCCTCCGCCAGCATGTGCGCCAGGGCGTCCTCCGCCTCGCGCCGTCCTTTATAACGGCGGCACGCCTGGCGGCGCCTCCCGTCGGGGCCTCTGGGGTAGTCCAGCCTCACCTCATAGCTGACGCCCCGCTTTCCCGGAACCTTTCGGATCGTTCCCCTCACCGGCTTCCCCTCCCCGGCCGGGCGGGGCTTCGGCTGCCGGGAGACTTCGCCGCGGCGCCCGGCGGCTCCTCCCCGCGGGTCGGCAGGAACACCAGCTTGCCGCGATCGGCGGCCGCCGCGTCCGCCGCCGTGCGCGGGGGTATGGGCAGTCCCAGGTACTCCCGCAGGACGGACTGCGTGATGCGCACGCCCCCCTGCCGGCCGATGCCGCACCGGACGGCGCGCAGCCGCCGGCGGCGCACCAGCTCGTAGACCGTGGACTGGCTAACCCGCAGGACGTCGGCCACCTCCCGCACGGTCAGCACGTCGGGCAGGTCCTCCAATCGCGGCGTCATCGGGGATCGCCCTCCCGCCGGGAGGGGCAGTCCGCGGGGTCGAAGCCCCGGATCGCGGCGCACCGGGCGCAGAAGCCCGGTGTGGTCCGCCACCGGCACTCCTCGTCGGGCGCGGGCGCGAACACGTCCACCTGGCAGGCGGGGCAGAGGCCGCTGATGGGGTACTCGCGGGCGAACACCTCCGGCCAGCCGCGGAAATGATCCGGCGTGACGGGCATGCCGCAGTTGACGCACCGCCCGGCGTCAAGCCGCGCCAACGCTTCGGGATCGGTTTCCGCCAGGAACCGCCGGTACGTTTTGTTGCCGATCGGCACCTCAGTCCACCTCCTTGCCGTCGCGGTGCAACCCGGCCATGCGCTCCAGGGCAAGGCGCGGGATGCGCAGCTTGCGGCCGAAGTCGACGACGGGGATCATGCCCCGGCGCACCGCCGCGTGGACCGTGCTGCGGCTCACCCGCAGGATCGCCGCGGCCTCCTCGATCCGCAGGAACTCGGGAGCTTCCGCCAGGGACGGGGGCTTTTCTTGCGGCATAGGAACACCTCCTCCTGGCGCCGGAGCGTCGCGGTGGCCGCAGGAGAGGCAACTTGCGGCGCCGCGGATCTGGCCGTTGCTTTTCCCGGCGCCGGGAAACGGGAGGTGGGTTGAACGACCGGATCACGGCGAAAGAGACCCCAGTGAAAAAAGATGCCGCCTCCTTGCGGAGACGGCGTCTTTTTGGCCGGGAAGCGAAACCGGGGGTTCCGTGGCGGACGGGGACCGGGCGTGGCCGATGGAGCGGCGGATTATGGTTTGCCCTGCTATTGGATCCGCCATCGCCTGCAGTGGATTTCCAGGGAAGTCAATGAATCCGCTGGAGGTCATCTGCAATATCAAGATATTGCCTGCCCAGCATGCGGAAGTACAAATACCAGGCGTACCGTGGTTGAGTTGGCACGACAAAAACAATGCTATCTGTTCGTCGATCCCAAGCAGTGGACGTGTCTCCGTTGCGGCCACAGGTGGTTTTCTGAACCGTCAGCCGGCACAATCATTGAAACTCCGGAACAGTCCGAAATTGCCGCCAAGGCGGCAGGGCGAAGAGGAGACGCTGCACCACCTCTCTTTCCTGCCGCGGGAATTCGTCACGCTGCCGGCCAGCATCGTCCACGCGGGGCCCGTCGGCGTGGAGATCGACGCCCTGGTCTTCGGGCCCAACGGCGTGCACGTGGTGGAGGTGAAGAACTGGGCTGGGCGCATCCGCGTCTCCCCCGCCGGATGGTCGCGGGAGAAGCGCGGCGTGGTGGAGGGCACGGCAAGCGGCGTGGCGCAGGCGCTGCGCAACGCGGATGTCGTCCGCCGCGTGCTGGACCAGCGCGGCTTCGCCCAGGTTCCGGTCCACGCCCTGGTGGCCATGGCCCACAAGGCCGCCGTGATCGATGGGCAGGACGCCGCGCCCGTGGTGAAGGCCGACGTTGCGCCCCTGGTCATCCAGAACACGCCGGGCGTCCTGCCGGCCGGGGTCACGCCGGAACAGTTGGCCGACGTGTTCCGGCGCTTCGTGCTCCCCCCGGAACGACGCGCGGGCGCGCCGGCTGCGGCCGCGCCGCCATCGCCCGCGGCGCCCCCTCCCCCGCCACCCACCGCAACACCGTCCGTCCCGGCGGCCGCGCCCGCGCATCATGTCCCTTCCCGCCTGCGGGGAGCACTGCCCATCGTCGCCATCGTGGTCCTGGTGCCGGTCGCCGTCGTCGTAATCATGGACAGGCCGGGGCACCCGACCACGGCCGCGCCGCCGAAGGCTCCCGCGGTGCGCCTCGTGTCCGCGTCGAACGGCGTCTACGACTACGACGTTTCCGCCGGGAGCGTGGCCGCCACGGTCAGCTTCACCGGGCAGTGCTGGGTAGACGTCGCCAGCAACGGAACCACGCTGTTCGCGGGAATGCGGTATCCCGGGAACATCTCCACCTGGAAGTCCACGGGCCAACTCTACCTGAAGCTCGGCGCCCCGGCTGCCGCCGGCCTGACGGTGGACGGCGCGCCCGTCACCATGCCGGCGGGCATGGGTGTCTGGACGGGGGTGTTCAGGGCGTCGCGTTAACGCCCGGCGGCGCCGTGAACACGCCCATTGAAGGCCTGCCCTCCTGCTCCAGTAAGGACATGGCACCTTGCAGCACGTTGGCCCTTGTGAAGTACAGAATCCATGCGTGCCGCTTGGGGCAAGCGATTCGTGAGCCTGATCCCCTGCGCCTTATTTGCCGTAATGCAGAGCGGCATATTCCTCGTGCGGCTTTATTCTCGTGATAATGTACTTATCTGAAGCATATGACAACACCTCGTCAACATTGTCGCTATTATATTGGTCATCAATAGTGAATCCCAAATATGACCACTTGTTTGCGGAAGGAATCCCCTCTATATATATTGTTCCTGAATCGCCCGTCTCCTTATTTACGGCATAGTAATACGAGCGTTGCATCTGATCCCTGTTCTCCGCGTGATTGCGTATCTCCGAGTCTATTGGTAGCTCCAGCCGGAATAGCGATAGTACGCGCTTTATTATGTCCTGCTCCCCACGTGTCATGCCGAAAATTATGTTCCATAATTCTTCGTCAGACATGATTTCCTCCGTGTAGCCGGGATTTTTCTTGAATGCTTGGCGCAGGTAGTTCATTGCCGACGTAGGCTCTTTGCGCAGCGACAGGACACAGGCCTTGACATACTCGGGATACCCGGGATCGTGGCTGTCCACCGAGTGAATGGCTTCGTCCGCCCAGTATTCAGCTAAGTTCGTTGCAATTTCTGCATATTGTCCCTTTTGGACTTGCTTTATGTGTCTCTTGTAGTCATAAGCCAACTTTATGAAATGCATAGCCGTTAAAGCCGCGGCGTTTGGAATGGGTGGATAATGCTGTAGCGCTTTTTTTATTCCAGATTCATCCCATTCCGTCTGTACTAAACCTTGCCAAGCCAACACGAACTCTCCCATACCACGCACTGCGCTATTCACCTTCGCATCCATATCCCTGGCAATTTTCTCCGACTGCCGTGTTATCGCTACCTTGACGCGTTCGTCTAAAAATATCCACTGGATCGCCACCACCACCGCTATGCCCACCGCGAGCAGCGCGGCAAGCCCGCCGAAGACTGCCGCCACCAGTCCCGCAGCCCCTCCGGTAGTCGCCGCGCCCGTGGTTCCGCGAAGATATGGCGTCAGGACGACGGCGACAGCCACGGCGCCGATGCCGCCGATCAGGCCGCCTAGGAAACCGAAGAGCCACTTTGAGCGGTCTTCGCCGCCGTTTACCGATGGTGCTTTCATGTAGGCGCCAGTCCCTGCGTCAACGCGGCAACACTCCTCCCGGGGCAGTCCCTGGTCTACCCGCCGCCTTCGCCATCCCGGCCGAACCCGCCTAGGAATTTGCGTCTCAGCGTAGAACCTGTATCGGTGGAGGTGCTCCAATGCCCGTCCTGTCCTTCGGCTCCAGGACCATCGCCTACGATCTCAGGCTGAGCCCCCGCCGCTCCACGGTATCCATCACCGTGGAGCCGGCCAGGGGGGTGATCGTAGCCGCCCCGCAGGGGGTTTCCTCCGCCGCGCTGGAAGGCATTCTTCTGCGCAAGGCGCCGTGGATCATCCGCAAACTGCGCGAGGCGCCGCCGGCACCGCAACCCGCACCCAAGGAGTTCGTCAGCGGGGAGTCGTTCCCCTACCTGGGCAGGCGCTATCGGCTGAAGGTGCGGGAGGACGACAGGTTGTCGGTCGCCCTGCGCGGAGACCGGATCATCGTCACCCTGCCGGGAAAAGACGACGCATCCGCTGTGCGGGCGGCTCTCGTCAAGTGGTTCGAGGAACGCGCCAGGGAGCGGCTGCCGGAGCGGGTGGACCTCTACTCAGCCAGGATGGGCGTCGCCCCCTCCCGCGTGGTGGTCAAACATCAGGAGCGGCGCTGGGGGAGCTGCGCCCGTGACGGGGCCATCTACCTCAACTGGCGCATCATCATGGTCCCCCTGTCCGTGGTGGACTACCTGGTGGTGCATGAGCTTTGCCACCTCAAGGTGCGGGCCCATTCCCAAGACTTCTGGCATGCCGTGGAGTGCGTGCTGCCGGACCAAAAGCAGCGCCGGGACTGGCTGCGGCGCAACGGGCCGTTCCTCACCCTTTGATCCGGCGGAGGGCCAGGTTCATGATCTCATCGGCAAGGGGCGAAAGTTTGTCCCTCGGGCAGCCGGCGTCCGTCAGCCTGTGCTTCACGGCGGAGCGGATGTCCCGCTGAAGGTCCCGCTTGCGGTGCCAGTCGAGCACCAGGCGGGTCTCCACGGCCTCCAGGATATCGCGGCTCATCGGCACCACTCCCGCAAATGGAGGGCCGCCTTCCGAGGAAGACACCCCATATCTGCGTGGCCGCGAACCACCTCTCTTACCTACTCCACGTTACTTGTCCATTCTCCGGCCAGGGGCATCCATTGCCAGCTCCAGTGCTTTGTCAAACAGCGGCACAAATTCATCGGGGCATGGATAATGTTCCGCGATGTACCGGTATGCCAACGGGCCTCCACCGGTTTCTTTGTTGGCCTCCTCAATGTGGTCCTTGCAAACGGGCAGTTTTTCAAAATCATCCGTCAACTTTTTGCCGCATAGAAATATTCGGTATTTTGTACACTTCGGGAATAGCGCTATCGAAGCCCCCTTACCTAACTCAACCTTTCCTCCGTTGCTGCAAATTAAGCCATAATCCTGCCACCCCCTCAGAATATTTGCGTTCTCTCCTTTCTTGTCGGTTCCTAAAACATCAGCGTCATATAGGGGAATGGAGTTGACTACAAATAGGTCTGCTATCTTAAGAAGCGGCAGAATGCCATTCTTGCCATTCGCAGCTTGAAACACAACTCCGCACGCTTCAGCGCTCAGATGGACTTTTTCCTTTATCCATGTATCAAACCATACCGGCAATGCGGCCGCCTCATTAGGTCCCTCCACAAACACCGTGCATCTCGAAAACAGAAAGGCAGCTTCCTCCGGCCTTCTGACGCGCTTTCGTAGTGCGAGTTCTTTGGACTTGTCATCGTCGATGGCGGGGGTTATCTCGGACATTCTCCAATCATTGTCATGCTTGCTGTACACACGGCGGACCACTTCCAATTTGCCTGCTGGAATGATATTGGACGAGTGTGTTATGACGATATACTGAGCATCACCCTTCATAAAGCGGTCTGCAAAAACGGACTGCAGCGTCGGATGAAGAAATGTCTCGGGCTCATCCAGGATCAACACGCGCCCTTGGTGCTGGTGGGCCAGGGCGCAAAGCATGGCCGCTTGGGCCCTGCCCGAGCCGCTGTAGCGGAGAGGTATATCCTCATCAGTGATCAGCGAAATAACATACTTGCCGGGTTCTACTTCTGGTTTTTGATTGTGTTGACGTATTACCTGTTTACTTGGTATATGGTGCATAACAGCGTCAATCTGCGATCCAGTTAAATCACGATAATCTTCCAACATGCCTTTTAAAAGCTCACGCTCTGATTTGTCGGGGGAGTTCTTCAGCCCAAACAGATACCTTGCTAAATTTCCTTCAGATAATAGTACACTTGAGAGCGTTTGGCTATCTTCAGCACCGGGGAGTTCTGGTTTGTCAACAACAAACCAGTTATCTATGCAAACCACTTGTCCCTGAACCAAGCGTCGAAATACTTCGGTTAAACCCATCCAATCAGTGTTTGTCGGTTCTCTACCCAATCGTTGATTGAGCTCCATGCGTATCGGCAAAACACGCTGAGGCTGCTCTAATTGGATGTTCAATAGAACAGGCATTATCCCCGTGCTTGCTGTTAGATTGGCGAAGCTAAATCGCGGAATAGCCGGCATGTTTACTTCGGTTTCCTCCGTCAAATATTCCCCCAGCTTTTCCCGGCAGCTGGCGTCAATAGCCATAATCCAAGCTTCAAGAAGCGGTCTCTCAACCGCACCCTCGGTCGCAGATGCAGGTAAGCGTATCATTCCTGCCCAATAACGATGGTGTATGTCCACTCTAAGCGGCACATGACTGTTTTGGCATATAAATGCTAAACTATCACTATGTGGATTGCGAATATCGACCTCCAATCTGAACTGTCCCTGAAATAATACTTCTATATCTTTTTCTTCCACATCATTGCTCAACCGTTCTTGAAGAGACGCCAGTCGGTCTGGAATAAGGGCTTTTCCAGCTGGGCCTGGTTCTCCAAAAGCATTGCTTGTCGTCTTGCTGCTCGGTCCGACCAACAAATTCCTGAAGAAGAGTACGAACAGATCCCTCTCCTCTGGCCGATCAAAAATCACATCAAGATTCAGGGCTATGTGACTACAATTCGCATTCCGATGATAGAGTCTTTTGAGTTCCGCAAGTCTTTCCTGGTCCAGTTGTCTGTCCTTCAAGAAACCCATCATCATTTCCACAACGCGCAGCACGTTGCTTTTCCCCGCGCCATTCGGACCGACCAGGATGGTGAGCGGGCGGACAAGCCCTGTCAGATGCAGGCCACCCGGCCCGCCGTCCTCCTTGTCGGGAGCAAAGGAAAGAAAGTTGCTCGCATGGATCCCGGTGATCCTCACTTGCTGGCCCCCCTTCTGCCGGCATTACTCGGTAGGCATCCATTCCCCGCTCAGAAGCTCCGCCTGGTCCAGCACCGTCTTCGTGGCCTTCTCCTGCTTGTCCGGCGGGTAGCCGTACCTGCGCAGGATCCGCTTCGTCAAGACCCGCAGCCGGGCTTTCACGCTCTGCTTCACCGCCCAGTCGATGGTCACGTTCCGCCGCACCGTATCCACCAGTTCCCGGGCTATGGCCCGCAGCGTCTCGTCACCCAGCACCTTCACCGCGCTGTCGTTGACCTCCAGGGCATCGTAGAAGGCCAGCTCGTCGTCGCTCAGGAACAGCTTCTCGCCCCTTGTCCTGGCCTCGCTCATCTCCTTCGCGATGGCCACCAACTCCTCGATCACCTGGGCGGAACTGATGGCCCGGTTGTGGTACGCCCGCACGGCCTGCTCCAGCTTGTCGGCGAAGGAGCGGGACTGCACCAGGAATTTGCGCGAGCGAATCCTGATCTCGTCGTTCAGAAGCTTCCGCAGAAGCTCCACCGCCAGGTTCTTCTGTGTCATGCCACGCACCTCGGCCAGGAATTCGTCCGACAGCACCGAGATGTCCGGCTTCTTGAGCCCCGCCGCGGCGAAGACATCGATGACCTTGTCCGAAACCAACGCGCCCGAGACGATCTGCCGGATGGCGTGCTCCATCTCCTCCTCGGCGCCGGCGCCGCGGGTCGTCTTCGCCAACGCCGCACGCACCGTCTGGAAGAAGCCCACCTCGTCACGGATGCGAAGTGTCGCCGCTTCCGGCACCGCCAGGGCGAACGCCTTGGTCAGGGCGGACACCGCCGTCAAGAAGCGCTCCCTGCCGTTCTCCTGCGCCAGGATGTGCTCCTGGGCACCAGGCAGGATGGACAGCCGTTGCACCGGCATGCCGGTCAGGAAACCTGAGTAGTCGAAGCCGTGGAACATGTCCCGGCAGACCTCGTACCGTTCCAACATGATCGCCACGGCTTCCTGCTGGTTCACCACAGCCTTGCCCCTGCCGCCGCTCGCCGTGTAGTCGGCCACCGCCTCCTGCAGTTGCGGGGCGAGCCCCAGGTAGTCCACCACCAAGCCGCCGGGCTTGTCCCGGAACACCCGGTTTACCCGGGCGATGGCCTGCATCAGGTTGTGGCCCCGCATGGGCTTGTCCACGTACATGGTGTGCAGGCACGGAGCATCGAAGCCGGTGAGCCACATGTCCCGCACGATAACCAGCTTGAAGGGGTCCTCCGAATCCTTGAACCGCTTCGCCAACTCCTCGCGCCGCTTCTTGTTGCGGATGTGCCGCTGCCACTCCGCAGCATCGTCGGCGGAGCCGGTCATGACCACCTTGACGACGCCTCTGCGGTCGTCGTCGTCGTGCCACTCCGGCCGCAGCCGCATGATGGCGTCATAGAGCTGCACACAGATGCGCCGGCTCATGCAGACCACCATCGCCTTGCCGTCCATGGCCTCCAATCGCCGCTCGAAGTGCTCCACCAGGTCCCGGGTCACCATGTCTATGCGCTTGTCGGTGCCGACCAGCGCCTCCAGGGCGGCCCACCTGCTCTTCAGCCGCTCCTTGGCCGTCTCCTCCTGCTGCTCCGTAACCTCCTCGAACTCCCGGTCCACCCGCGGCTTCTCCTCCTCCCTCAGCGCCAACTGCGCCAGGCGGCTCTCGTAGTAGATGGGCACCGTGAAATGGTCCTCCTGGGCGCGCTGGACATCGTACACGCTGATGTAGTCGCCAAAGACGGCACGGGTGTTCCGGTCGGCAAGCTCGATGGGCGTTCCGGTGAAGCCGATGAAGGAGGCGTTGGGCAGGGCGTCACGCATGTGCCTGGCGAACCCGTCGATGAAGTCGTACTGGCTCCGGTGCGCCTCGTCGGCCATCACCACGATATTGCGCCGCTCGGACAGCGCCGCCAGGTGGGCCCCCTTCTCCTCCGGGAAGAACTTCTGGATGGTGGTGAACACCACGCCGCCCGAAGCCACCCGCAAGAGCACGCGCAGGTGCTCCCGGCTCTCCGCCCGCACCGGCGCCTGCCGCAAGAGCTCCTGATCCAGGGCGAAGCTGTCGAATAGTTGGCTGTCCAAGTCGTTGCGGTCGGTGAGCACCACGATGGTCGGGTTCGCCATGGCCGGGTGCTGCACCACCTTGCCGGCGTAGAAGGCCATGGTCAGGCTCTTGCCCGACCCCTGGGTGTGCCACACCACCCCGATGCGCCGGTCTCCGGCCTCGCTGCCGATGCGGGCCCCCGCCTCGTACGCAGGTTCACGCTCGGCCGCCATGCCGTACCCAGCACGGAGCCGCGCCGCGCGGATCGTCTCCTCCACCGCCCGGTTCACGGCGTGGAACTGGTGGTAGCCGGCAAGCTTCTTGCTGACGTCCGGCCCGTCCGTCTCGAATACGATGAAATGCCTCAGCAGATCGAGGAAGCGGCTCCGCTCGAAAACCCCCTGGATCACCACCTGCAATTGCGGCAGGCCCGGCGGCGCCAGGTCCTCGCCCTCGATGGTGCGCCAGGGCATGAAGCGCTCCCGGTCGGCCGTGAGGGAGCCGACGCGCGCCTCCAGGCCGTCGGATATCACCAAAACCTCGTTGTACGCAAACAGGGATGGAATGTCGTTCTTGTAAGTCTGGATCTGGTTGAAGGCGTTCCACACCGTCGCCTGCTCGTCGGACGGATCCTTCAGCTCCACCACCGCCAGGGGCAGCCCGTTCACGAAGGCCACCACGTCCGCCCGCCGCTTGCGGCCTCCTTCGACCACCGTAAACTGGTTCGTCACGAGCCAGTCGTTCGCTTCCGGCTGCTCGAAGTCAACCAGCCGCACCCGGTCGCCCACTACCCGGCCGTCAGCTACCCGGTGCTCCACCTGCACCCCGTCGGTGAGCATCCGGTGAAAGGCATGGTTGTTCACCGTGAGCACGGCCGATTCCGGGTGCCCAACCTTCCGGAAGGCGTCCTCCAGGGCTTCCGGCGGGATGTCTGGATTCAGCCGGTCAAAGGCGGCCCGCAGGCGCCCCGCCAGCACCACGTCGCCGTAGCCACGGCGCTCCGCGGCGTCAGCGCCGGATACGAGTTCAGGCCCGTAGGCCACGTCATAGCCCAAGCCCGCGAACCACTCCAGGGTGGCCTTCTCGACGTCGGACTCGGCGATGCCGGGGCTCACGACCCGGCTCCCTCGGACTTTTCCCTAAGCTTCTTGAGCGTTGTCCCCGTGGCGTCTTTCCACTCCCGCAGTCCTCTGCCTGAGGCACCCAGCACCACTTGCGAGGCTGCGGACGGGGATGAGAACGTGTAGTCCTGAGTAAACCTGAACCCGGCACGAACAGGCTCCAAAACACCGATCTCGATCAACTTCCTGCGCAATGCCTTCGCGCCAAGTGGAATAGAAGGGGTTTCCTTGTTCTCGCCCACGACAGTAGAACCTGCGCGCATGACAAACCCTTGTGGGGTTTCAACTCCCCTGGCTTGGACCTTTTTGCGTTGCAGGTATAGTTCTGGAGAGGCAGCACGGTGAAGAGTCGTCGGCTCAAAGAAATGGATCCCGAACAGCGGCAGGCACATGAGCATGTCCCCCAGAAACGCTTCCGCATCATCAACGTCGGCCTCGGAGAGGCTCGGCGGCTGGGGTGCATTGGAGTTGTCCAGCTCACAGCGCTTGGCACTGGGCGCCAGCGAGATGAGCCGCGCCTCAATGTGCTGCACGAACGCTTTGTTGAGGTTCTCGTCCTTGCTGATGAAGACGGCTCCCTGCATCCAAAAGTCCTTCTCCCTGGCATGCTTCTCGATGCGCGGAAGCACGGGATCGCCTTCCCCCACGTAAGCATGGGGGATGTCGGCAGAACCGCCAGGTCCCCAGAGAATGTACACTCCCGCGTGATCCAACTCGGACCGTTTCCGCACCTCCGACAGAAGAGGGCGGGGGAACACAACACCTACGCCAGTCCAGTTCGTCTTCTCGACAACCTTCAGGCCGCCAGGATCACCGCTTGGGATGAAGATTCTCATGGAGAAAGGATTCTTGGATTCGGCCATCATGTCGCTGCCTCCACGAACTTCTCGGCATCCTTGATCCGGATCTCGCCGGAGATTAGCTTGGGGAGAAGGGTGTCTCGCAGGGATGTAAGACAGCTATTTTCATGATATCGCTCGGGTATTGATTTCAATAATGGGTATGCAAAGAGGTTGAGCGCTGTACGCGCATTGCTAGGGGGCACCACAATTGGCATATCTTCTAGAGAACCAACCCAGGATGCATACGGGATCGTGCTGCCCGTCGAGTGACCGGTAGCATAGTCAATGCTTTTTTGATCAGATAGCATAAGTGTGGCAAACGCAAAACCTTCAGTACATTTGGGGTAAAGCACAAACGCTGTAGTGCGAGTCGTGCCATCAAAAGGAGCAATGCATATCTTGTGAAAGTATGGACGCATTGCCCCAAAAATCAGATCCTCCTTATAGAACTTGGTAAGACTACTTTTCGCTTCCGTGCCAGGCTTAGATTTTTCAAGGAATAGCGAATTTGAAGAAATGCAGTCAATTGGCACATAAGGAACTGCTGACGTCTCTTCACTTGCAGCACATCGTTCCACACGTTGTACCAACACCTCACCTAATCGTCCAACCTTCCAACCCTTCGGAATGTCTCCCATTTCTGAGTCCACCAGCTGGTCCGGGAACATGTCCCACAACCGCGCCGGCAATCCTGGCAGCAACTCGCCTCTGCGCCAGCGGCCCTCCATCTTGGCGCGCACAGGCTCGAAATCCACGAACCACGACTTGAAGATGGCCTGGGCTAAAGCCTCTAGGGTCTGGTTCATCTGGCGGTTAAGTTCGATCTTATCGTCAAGGGTGCCGAGGATATGGGCGATAGCGCGTTGTTCGCTCAAATTACCCGGATAACAGACTATGATATTACTTAAAATCTCTGTGTTCAGCGACGGCATCGTTGCACCAACAGAAATAGCCCGGATATGATTTTGGAAAGATGGAAGACCGAAGAAATACGAAAGATAGTGCGGATCGATTTTGCTAGGATCTGGTCTTATGCGTAGGCAACGTCCGGAAAAAAGCCAGCCGTCTTCTTCCCTGACAAGCGCACGCCGATCTACTGATCCAACACGACTAAATACTATATCTCCCTTACGCAATATGTACTTAGATAAGCGTTCCTTGTCTTCGTCTGAAACGCAGGGGATATCCTGGTGGATAATACGGTTATCGCCAAGATGCTCGACCGTAATAATCGGGGTCCCAACCGGGAGATAATCTGCCTGATGGAGTTGGCTGCCGAAAGGCCCTGTCTGAATTCCGTTGTGTGGCGTGCAGAGGCTCGCAAGGTGGTCCACAACGAAGTCGGCTGCAATATTACCGTAGGCAGTCCGCCGACTGTTACTCGGCATAACCCAGCTCCTCCAGGCTCCTTGCAACCGCTTTGTCAAGCTGTCGAGCCTCTGCCTGCTGGTTACGCCATTGGGCCACTAGTCGCCTCATCTTCTCCTCGAACGGCTCCCCGTCGTCCTCCTGCGCCTCCGCGCCGACGTATCGCCCAGGTGTAAGCACATGGCCATGGCTCCTTATCTCCTCTAGGGAAACCGCCTTGCAGAATCCGGGGACGTCCTCATACTTGCCGTCGCCATCTCCACGCCAGGCATGGTAGGTGCCAGCCACCCGCTTGATCTCTTCGTCGGTCAGTTCGCGATGCACCCGGTCGACCATGACTCCCAGCTTCCGGGCGTCGATGAACAGGACCTCGCCGGTGCGATCGCGCAGGAGCCTGCCGCCAACCCCGTGGCCGTTGCGTCGGTTCCGGGCCACGAACCACAGACAGGCCGGAATCTGCGTGTTGTAGAAGAGTTGCGGCGGCAAGGCCACCATGCAGTCCACCAGGTTTGCCTCCACGATGTTCTTGCGGATCTCGCCCTCGCCCGACTGGTTGGAGGACATACTGCCATTGGCGAGCACGAAGCCGGTCACTCCGTTCGGTGCCAAGTGGTGGATGAAGTGCTGCACCCAGGCGAAGTTGCTGTTGCTCACGGGCGGCGCACCGTATTTCCACCGCACATCCTCCCGCAGGCGTTCTCCGCCCCAGTCGCTCGAATTGAACGGCGGATTAGCGAGAATGTAGTCCGCCTTGAGATCCTTGTGCAGGTCGTGGTGAAAACTGTCCCCGTGCTGCGGGCCCAGGTTGGTCTCCATCCCCCGAATCGCCAGGTTCATCTTGGCAAGCCGCCAGGTGGTTGGGTTGGACTCCTGGCCATAGACGGATATGTCGCCCACCCGGCCCCCGTGCTCCTCGACGAACCGCTCACTCTGGACGAACATGCCGCCGGATCCGCAGCAGGGGTCGAAGACCCTGCCTCTGTACGGCGCCAGCATCTCCACCAGAAGCCGCACCACGCAGCGGGGGGTGTAGAATTGTCCACCCTTCTTCCCCTCCGCGCTGGCGAACTGCCCGAGGAAGTATTCGTACACCCGGCCCAGGACGTCCTTGGAGCGGTGGTCCACTCCGCCCAAACCGATGGTGCCCACCAGGTCGATCAGCTCGCCCAGCCGCTGCTGGTCAAGGGTTGGCCGGGCATAGTCCTTCGGCAGGACACCCTTGAGGGAAGGGTTCTCCCGCTCAATGGCCACCATAGCGTCGTCCACGGTCTTCCCGATGGTCGGCTGCTTCGCGTTGGCCTGGAGGCGGCTCCATCGCGCCTCTTGCGGCACCCAGAAGACGTTCTCCGCCAGGTACTCGTCGCGGTCCTCCGGATCGGCCTCCGTGTCGGCCAGGAGCGCGGCGCGCTTCTCCTCAAAGACGTCCGAGATGTACTTCAGGAAAATGAGCCCGAGAACGACGTGCTTGTACTCCGCGGCGTCCATGTTGTTGCGCAGCTTGTCCGCCGCCTGCCACAACTTCTGCTCGAAGCCCAGGGTGGCCCCGTTGCCGCTCTTGGGCTTGGCGGTTCCTGTCTTTTTTTTCTGCCCGGCCGTTTCGGAACCCGGCGGCCGCCCCCGCCGCTTTTCTCTTGGTTCTCCCGATCCCGCCACGTGGAGCGCCAAACCGTTCCCTCCCCTGTTTGCATCCGCTTTGCCCTTTTTCGCCAAGATCCGGCCCTTTTCCTGCCCGACTGGCGAGACGGATGCCAACTTCGAAGCTCACCGCGCTGGAGAAATTTCCTGAACGGGGGTTGTTCAGGGGTCATAATCCGACACCTGAACACGGGAACACCGGAAGCCCCCCAGGCGGTCAGCCGGGGGATGTGCAGAGAACGGCGATAATATCGAACCCAAGTCGCGAAGATCCGATATTCTTCAGGTCACCGCGCGAGCCCACTGCCAAGCCATCCTTCCATGGGGGCTATGGGTTTCCTCCACCCCCGCTGCTTCCGCGCCTCCCGGGTATAGCGAAAACTCCGCAGGAGCATTCTGGGTGTGGACCTGCCGACCCCCAGCTCCGCCGCCGCCCGCGCCGCGCCAGCACCAGTTGCGCGAACCCCTGCGCGTTGTCGCATGTCTGCGCCAGATGCACTAGCGCCTCCGCCACGGCGCTTCCCTCCTCGCCACTCTCGAAGCCGGCGAAGGCCGCCCGCAGCGTCGGCGCCACCCGCCCGAAACGCCGGAGAACCATCCCCTCCACGGCCTCCACCACCCCCGCCGACGGATCTTTCGCCGGCATCACAACCCGCCTGCCCCCGCCAGAACCATTTCCACGCATTCGGTCCCGGGTTCCGCAAGCCCCCGGGAACCCTCTCCGGAACGGATGTCGGGAGGAGAGGGGCAAGGGCGATATGAGGCCGTGAGTGGGGATTGCGGGCGGTGAGGGGCGATTTTATAGGAAAACGACATTCGCAAGGGGCAACGTGAACCCGGCACGCCACCAGAGGCCCGGATAGGGTGCTCCCAGACACCTTGGTACAGCACGGGGTTCGGAGGGCAAACCCGGTAAAGTGCGGGCTACGGATCTCCGCTATTCTTGGGCTCTTGATATGCTGCATTTTACTATCTGGCTCACTATACGCTCCTGTAATGTCAATTTTGCCGCCTGCCCTTGGAGGCGTCCCGCCGTGGGCAACGGAGCCGGAAGCCCACGTGAAATTTGCGGAAGCCCACGTGAATTTGTTGGAAGCCCACGTCACTTTTCATTCTTACAGTATGTTGCGCGTATCTGGGTGTCGGGGGGGGGCGGAAGATCGCCGTGGATTATGCCGCCGGGAACTGGTGTCCGGTTCGGGTGTCCGGCCTTCTTCCCGTCACTGCTCCGCGGCATTCGGTGTGCGGTGGAAGCCTGGTGTCGTCGGGTGCGTGCGTATTCCGGGCCACCATCGCGCCGTCGTGCGGCTTGTCACTGGTTCCGCGGCAACTCCAAAGAGTTTGCCGCCAACGCCGGGGGCCCGTTGCCCACATGGGCACTCCTCTGCCGGTTCGGACGCTTGGGCGCGGGGACACGGGTGCTACGGTTTCATTCCGAGCATCTCCATGAGGTCGAAGCCCGGTCCCTTGTTCTCTCCCCGCTTGGCGTCCGGCGTCGGCGGCGGCGTTGCCGCCTGTCGGCTCGTCGTTTTGGCCCTGGGCTGTCCGGAACGCAGCGCCCGCAGATCCTCCTCCATCCGCTGCTCCATCCGTTGCAGGTGAGCGATCAACGCCCCCAGGCCACCCGGGAGGATGAACGCCCGCAAGGCCAGCCGCGCCGCCATTGCCCGGGCGCGCGGGGGCAGTCGTCCGAGGGCGTCGGCCAAGTCGGCGTCGTCGGGACCCAATCGGATGTCGAGCCGCCGCGGCATGGTCACTCCGCGGTCGGCGGAAGCCTTCGCAACTGGGCGGGACCGCTCGGAATGCGCTTTTCGGGCCATGTTTTCCGCCATCGGCCGCATGCACCTCCCCCGCGACGCCGCCGTCGGCGGCAACTTTCCGGCAGGCGGGCTAAGGGAGCCGCCTGCCGCAAGGCTTAGTCGTCTCCGCCACCAAGGCTTGCCAGGAAGCCCAGGAGGTTTGCCATCTGGGCGTCCTCTGCAAGGACGGTCCGTGCTCGGCCTATCCGCAGGAACGGGAGCATCGTCTCCCCGCCGTCCCCGACCTCGAACACTGTATCCAGCAGGGGCGTCTCTTCGCCCAGCCGCAACTCGACCTTCCGGGCGATGCTTTCGGCCACGATGGCGGTCTTCTCCAGTCGGTACTTGTCCAGGGATATCTCCGGCCCCGCCGGCCGGATCGTGGCCCGCCTCTCGACCAAGGATTCCCTGATGGGAATGCCGGTCTCCGGCTCCAATGTCGTACCCAGAATACCGGAGGGCCCCGGAATATGGCAATGAAATGTGGCCGCGATCCGTGGTATAATACACAGGGGTTATAAACCGAATGCCCACGGTGTTGATCGAGGCGGGGTTCCGGTTTGGCTTCTGGGCCTCTGACCTTCGTGAGCCTCCCCACATCCATGCGGTGGGAAGTGGTGGAAGGGCAAAGATATGGTTAGTGGATCCGGTCAAGATTGGGGAAGCATATGGCTTGACTGTATCCGAGCAACGGAAAGTCCTGTCTATAGTGAAAAACCATAGAGAAAGGTTTTTGGCCATCTGGGATGCAGCACGGAAGGAGGGAATGATGTGATCATTCAAATGGATCCCCGGATAGTGGAAGTTAAAGTAGATGACAAGATCCGAGTCATCCTGGCCGATGGACGAGAGGTTGCAGTTCCGGTGGAATGGTTCCCCCGATTAAAAAACGCAACCTCGGAACAGCGGGCCAGAGTGGAAATTCAGGCTTCCGGGGCAGGCCTACGATGGCCGCTGGTTGATGAGGATATCGCGGCCTCCGCCCTGCTCTCGCAGGGGCAAATAGTTGTCTTTGGTGAGGGGGATTATCTCATCGAGGATGACGGGTCACTGGACAGCGTTCCAACTGTGGCTGCCCGGGGGTAGTCGACGAAGCTGACTCCATCCGCTCCCGGATGACCCCAAGTTTTCGGCTGATGTCGGCCAAGAACCGGGGCCGCTTCTTGTCCAGACCGAGTCGCATCACCAGCATCCGGGCGTCCCGCTCCACCACGAAGATTGCCCCTGCCGGTGCGCGTCACCCTCTCCTATCCCCGGAGAGGGTGAGCCGTTCTTTGTGGCAAACGCAGCTCACCGCATTCCGCCGCAGAAGTCAACAGCCGGCCTTTTCCTTTTTTCTATCGTATTACCAGCAGCCTCTTCGCCGTCCAATCCAACCCTACCACCGTCGCGATCAACGCGACGGTAATTCCGCGCACTTTCAAGACAGCATTCAGCTAATTCCGCCTCCTTTATTCCGGCGATCACGCTTCGCCGTTTCGATGACGCGCATTGAAAGCGATATCGCCAATCCGCCGGATGCTAGCGACACTATCGCGGCTATCTCGCCTTTTTCCCTTCCCGGCACCGGCAACGCGAGTATCACCAGCACCGTCAGTACCCCCGCCAGCACCCCTGCGGTGGCGGTGCTTAACTTTCTCGGCCGGCGCGTTCCCCCATCGTTTTCCATTCCATTGGATCTCGCGCCGCGCGATCCAATGGCGGCTTCCGGCGGCCGGCCGCCTCCCCCGCGGCGCCGCCGGCGGGACGCGATCCACGCGAAGAGGAGGTCCTCCGGCGTCTCGGCGGGATCCAGCGTGGTTTCCTGCCGCCTGATCTGCCGCTCCGCCCACGCCCGCAGTCCTTCCAACCTGCCCATCCCCTCCTCACCGACTATATTCCGTCCGTGCCGAAAAGTCAATTATTGCCTGGAAGAAGCCCTTGCAGCCGAAGTCGTCCATTCTTATGCTTGCCATCTTTTCCGCCTGGGTCATCTTCACCGCGCCCGTTTTCAGCACCTCCCCGGACCCGTGAATTATGCGCAATTGCCAGGGATACTGCTTGCCCTGCTCGAAATTCACGCTCAAGGCCCTGGCTTGCGCGGGCTTACCGTCATGTCCCGGCGTGCCGCGCATGTCCACATATTCCGGCAGGCCGCTCTTCTGACCCAAAGGGAAGTCCGCGGCGCAAAGCCCATATATCACCTCCACGCCAGCACCTGCGCGCGCTCGCACGGCAACATGTGCCAAGCGTACACATGCGGCTGTTTTTCGTAGCCGATAAGCCGGAACATCACCTTGTGCGGTGTATAATCGAAGTCCGCGTCCGAAATCGCCCTGTTCGTCGCCATCTTCGCGCCAGGGATCTCCGTCAGGTCGATCTTCCTGTCCGCTGCCGTGGCCGCCAATCCGCTCACCTCCTCACCATTGCCGCGGCTTGCGGTAGCACCGGGAGCGCCCGCCGTACCGCCGATAACCGCAGAACAGCCGCCTCACGTTACCCACGACCGCCAACAGCGCCAGCACGGCGAAAAGCAAGTACCACCCGCCGCGCTGCAGGCGCGTCACGTCGTGGGCCAGCCAGCCCAGGTGGTATGCCAACCAAAGCATCGGTCATCCCGCCTGTTCGCCGGTGCAGCCATGCTCGTGCAGCCATGCAACCCGCCTTCCGCACGTCGAGAGGTCTCTCCGTGTGAATTTCCGACCCTTTCTTTTGGCGGTCAACCGCATGGCTCCTTCAGGTAGATGGACATCGGCACTTTGAGTAGGTATAGAAGTTTTCGTACT
>JAJZIM010000045.1 GCA_021810565.1 Bacillota bacterium | reverse complement strand
CGCGGCGCGGCAGGCGTGGGGGGTGGCGCCGCCGCCGCCCCGCACCCGCTCGGAGGACGACCGTCCGGTGGAGCCGACCCCGGACCAAGCGGCCGCGGTGGAGCGGATCCGCCGGGCGCTGGAGGCCGGCTCGGGCCGGCTGCTTTTGCACGGGGTGACCGGCAGCGGCAAGACGGAGGTGTATCTGCGGGCCATCGCGGCCGGCCTGGCCCTGGAGCGGGGGGCCTTGTGCCTGGTGCCGGAGATCGCCCTGACGCCCCAGGCCGAGGCGCGCTTCCGGGCCCGCTTCGGGGAGCGCGTGGCCGTGCTGCACAGCGGCCTGTCCCAGGCCGAGCGCTACCGGGAGTGGATGCGGATTCGCTCTGGCGAGGCCTCGGTGGTGGTGGGGGCCCGCTCGGCGGTGTTCGCGCCGGTGCGGAACCTGGGGCTGTTGATCCTGGACGAGGAGCACGAGGGCAGCTACCGCCAGGAGGATTCCCCCTGCTACCACGCCCGGGCGGTGGCCGAGGAGCGCTCGGACCGGGAGGCGGCGGTGCTGGTCCTGGGCAGCGCGACACCTTCCCTGGAGAGCTATCACCGCGCGATGGAAGGCGAGCTGGAGCTGGCCTGCTTGAGGGCGCGGGTGCCGGGGACCGCGCCGCCCCGGGTGCAGGTGGTGGACATGCGCCGGGAGCTGGCCCAGGGCAACCGCAGCGTGTTCAGCGAGGCCCTGGCCGAGGGCATCGGCCGCTGCCTGGAGCGCGGGGAGCAGGCCATCCTCTTTCTCAACCGCCGGGGCTTCGCCGGCTTCGTCCTGTGCCGGGAATGCGGTCACGTGCCCCAATGTGCGCATTGTGCCGTGACCCTCACCGTGCACCAGGCCGCGGGCATCCTGGCGTGCCATCATTGCGACCATCGGGAGCCGCTGCCCCTCACCTGTCCCGCGTGCGGCAGCCGCTACCTGAAACCCTTCGGCTTGGGCACCGAGCGGCTGGCGGAGGAGGTGCTGCGGCGCTTCCCGGCGGCGCGGGTGCTGCGGATGGACGCGGACACCACCCGGGGACGGGAGGGCCACGCGGCGGTACTGGACCGCTTCAGCCGCGGCGAGGCCCAGATCCTGGTGGGCACCCAGATGGTGGCTCACGGCCTGGATCTGCCGCGGGTCACCCTGGTGGGGGCGGTGGCCGCCGACCTCAGCCTGAATTTCCCGGATTTCCGCGCGGCGGAGCGCACCTTCCAGCTGTTGGCCCAGGTGGCGGGGAGAGCCGGGCGGGGGGCACGGCCGGGGGAGGTGGTGATCCAGACCTACCAGCCGGAGCATTACGGGGTGCGCTCGGCCGCCCGGCAGGACTACGCGGCCTTCTATCAGGCGGAGTTGGAGCGCCGGCGTGAGGCGGGCTATCCCCCCTTCAGCCGGCTGGTACTTTGCGAGGTGTCGGGCAGCCGCGCGGGGGCGGTGGGCGAGGCGGCCAGGGAGTTGGCCGAGCGTCTCCGGGCGGCGGGGGCGCCCGAGGTGCGCGGTCCCGCACCGGCGCTGGTGGCCCGGGTCCGCGACCGCTACCGCTGGCAGGTGCTCCTAAGGGGCCCGCGTCGGGAGGAGTTGGTCCGCTCGGCGAGCGAGGCCCTGGCCGGCTGGCACCTGCGGGGGGATCTGCGGGTGGTGGTGCGGGTGGACCCGGGCAGCCTCAGCTGAGGGACGGGGTGCCCCGGCGCGGCCTTCCCGTGGTATACTGGAGGACGGCGAGGACACCGTCCGCCGAGGGCGGGCGGAGATTTCCTGAGGAAGGGACAGGGGCATGGCATTGCGGGAGATCCTGATGTACGGCGACGAGCGGCTGCGGCGCAAGGCCCGACCAGTGCGGACCGTGAATCGGCAACTCGGTCGCCTCTTGGACGATCTGGTCCAGACCATGTACGCCTCCAAGGGGGTGGGACTGGCGGCCACCCAGATAGGGGTGGAGCACCGGGTGATGGTGGTGGATGTGGGGGAAGGCCTGTGGGAGCTGGTGAACCCGGTGGTGGTGCGCCGGGCGGGGAAGCTCAAGGCGGTGGAGGGCTGCCTGTCAGTACCCCAGTACCTGGGGGAGGTGGAGCGCGCGGAGCGGGTGGTGGTGGAGGCCCTGGATCGGCGCGGACGGCGCGTGTGGGTGGAGGGGGAGGGCTGGCTGGCCCGCGCCCTGCAGCACGAGCTGGACCATTTGGACGGGGTGCTCTTCCTGGACCGCGCCGAGCGGATCATGGACAACCCGCCCCCCGGGGAGGGGGAGGAGCAGGAGCAGGAGCGGGAGAACGAAGAGCTGTGAGGTATGTGTTCATGGGGACGCCCGCCTTCGCCGTGGCCGCCCTGCAGGCCCTGGCGGCGGCCGACATGCCGCCGGCGGCGGTGGTCACCCGGCCCGATCGGCCGCGGGGACGGGGGATGCTGCTCACGGGCAGCCCGGTGAAGGAGTGGGCCGGGGGCCGCGACCTGCCGGTGTGGCAGCCGGATTCCCTGCGGGAGGAGTCCTTCCTGGAGCGGGTGCGCCGGCTGGACCCCCAGGTCGTGGTGACGGCGGCCTTCGGGCGCCTGCTGCCGCCGGTCCTCTTAGCCCTGCCTCGGCAGGGCTGCATCAACCTGCACGCCTCGCTCCTGCCCCGCTACCGGGGAGCGGCTCCCGTGCAGCGCATCCTGATGGCCGGGGAGGAGCGCACGGGGGTGACCACCTTCTGGATGGACACGGGGATGGACACGGGGGACATCATCCTGCAGGAGGAGGTGGCGATCCGGCCCGAGGAGACGGCCGGGGAGCTCCTCGAGCGATTGGGCATGCTAGGCGGCGCTTTGCTGGTGCGCACCCTGCGGCTGGTGGAGGCGGGGAGGGCTCCCCGGGTGGCCCAGGATCCGACCCTGGCCGGCGCGGCGCCGCCCATAGGGAGGGAGGAGGAGGAGATCCGCTGGGACCTGAGCGCCCGGCGGATCGCCGACTTGGTGCGCGGATTGAATCCCTCTCCCGGAGCCCGCACCCGACGGGGGGACGCTCTTTTAAAGGTTTGGCGGGCCTCGGCCGTGGAGGCCGGATCGCTGGGCCTGCCGGGAACCGTGCTGGGGGCGGACCGGGAGGGGATCCGGGTGGCGGCGGGGCTGGGAGCGGTGCTCCTGCGGCAGGTGCAGCCCGCCGGGGGGCGCTCCATGGGGGCGGCCGACTATGCCCTGGGGCATCCCTTCCTCCCGGGGGAGCGGCTGGGTTAGGCGCGAAGCGGGCATGGCTTTTGCCGCGGCTTCCAGGCCTTGCATACCGGCTGGGGCGGCTGGGGACACTACGGGTGCCGCCCGGCGGCACCGCGGGACGCCGGAGGGGCCCTGGCTTCAGAAGGAATCGGACTGACCGGGGGCGAAGTATCGAACCATCCCGGGGGGGTGCCTTGGCCTCGGGGCCGGGGCTTCGTCGGTCGGCCTAGCCCAGGCTCCGCGACGCAACGGCCCGCTGCCTGCGGAATATATCTTCCGCGGGGGAGGGGAGGTGGCGGCAACGCAGGTCCACAAGCGGCTGTTCGTGGGGTTGTTGCTCTTTGCTCTGTTGGTCCTGTCGGGGGGTGCCTTCGTCCTGTGGACCCTGATCTTCGGGCGGGCGGGGACTGCCTTGCGCGACGTCCTGCTGGCGGGGGAGATCGGCTTCTTGCTGCTGGTGGCCGTGGGCGCCGCGGGCCTGGCGGCCATGGTGGCGGCGGTGCTGCTCCGCCGTCCCCTGCGCAACTGGCAGCGCGTGGTCCACATGGCGGTGGAACTCCTCTTCCCCTTGGCGGTGGGGCTGGGGCGGCTCTTGTCCATCGATCGGGAGCGCATCCAAAGCTCCTTCATCGAGATGAACAATTTCCTGGTGCGGCTCATCGGCCGGCGGGTTGAGCCGCCGCGCATCCTGGTGCTCTTGCCCCATTGCCTGCAGCGCTCCAAGTGTCGGCACAACCTGACCAACCGGGTGCAGAACTGCAGGCGCTGCGGGGCCTGCGTCATGACCGACCTGCTCAACCTGGCGGACCAATACGGGGCGCAGGTGGTGGTGGCCTCGGGCGGCACCGGCGCCCGGAGGGAGGTGCTGGAGCGGCGGCCGGCCGCCGTGGTGGCGGTGGCCTGCGAGCGCGACCTGTCCAGCGGCATCCAGGACACGGGGCGGCTGCCGGTGCTGGGGGTGACCAACCTGCGGCCCCACGGTCCCTGCCGGGACACCACGGTGGATCTGAACCAGGTGCGGGACGCCCTGGAGACCTTCGTGCGCGGTCGTCAAGTCGTGCATTGAGGCGCACGGGCCGGGACTGCGCCCTGGAGGTGCTGCGGCGGGTGGAGGAGCAGGGGGCCTTCGCCGCCTTGGCCCTGGCGGGCCAGGCCGATCGTTGGGAGTTGTCCCCGCCCGAGCGGGCCTTGTGCCATGAACTGGTGGAGGGGGTGCTGCGCCAGCAGCTCTACCTGCGCTGGCGCCTGGAGGGGGCCTCGCGCCGGCCGTGGGAGGCGGTGGACCCGGCGATCCGACGCATCCTCCTGTTGGGCATGTACCAGGCGCTGCTCCTGGATCGGATCCCGGTGCCCGCGGCCGTCTCGGAGGCGGTGGAGCAGGCCAAGGCCGCCGCGGGACCGGGGGCCGGCGCTTTCGTCAACGCGGTGTTGCGCCGGGCCGTCGCCCGGGAGCGACCGCTGCCCGAGGACCCGGCCGAGCGGCTGCCCTGGGAGTTCTCCCACCCCCCGTGGCTGGTGCTCCGCTGGCTGGAACGTCTGGGGGAGGAAGAGACCCGGGCGCTGTTGGCGGTGGACAACCGGCGAGCGCCCCTCACCCTGCGGGCCAATACCCTGCGGATCTCTCGGGAGGCCCTCTTGGAGGCCTTGCGGGCGGCGGGGCATTCCGCGGAGCCCGGAAGCTGGGCGCCGGAGAGCGTGGTGCTCGAGGCGGGAGGGCCGGTGCGCCGTCTGCCGGGCTTTCAGGAGGGGTGGTTCCAGGTGCAGGACGAGGGAGCCATGCTGGTGGCCAGGGCCGTGGACCCGCACCCGGGGCAATTCGTGATCGACGCCTGCGCGGCGCCGGGCGGCAAGGCCACCCACTTGGCCCAGCTGATGGGGGATGCGGGACGGGTGCTGGCGGTGGACCGCCAGGCTTCCCGGCTGGGGCTGGTGGAGCAGGGGGCGCGGCGTTTGGGGATCACCTCCTTGGAGACCGCCGTGCTGGACGCCGCCAGTCTGGGGCGGGATTTCCCCCGGGCGGCGGACACCGTCCTGGTGGACGCCCCCTGCAGCGGGCTGGGGGTGCTGCGGCGCAAGCCGGACATCCGCTGGCGCCGCCGGGAGGAGGATGTGGGGCGCCTGGCCGAGGAGGCCGGGCGGATCCTGACCGGGGCGGCGGCGGCGGTGCGCCCCGGAGGGGTGTTGGTGTACGCCACCTGCACCACCGAGCCGGAAGAGAACGAGCAGGTGGTGCGCCGCTTCCTGGCCCGACAGCCGGATTTCGCTCCGGACCGCTTGGCCGGACACCTGGAGCCTTTGCCCCCGGGCGCTTCCGACGGGATGCTGCAGCTTTGGCCGCAGCGCCACGGTACCGACGGCGTATTTATCTGTCGCCTGCGGAGGGGATGAGCATGCAGGACCCGCGCGGCATCGGGGAAGACCAGTGGCGGGAGATCATGGCCGAGTGGGGCGAGCCGGCCTATAGGGCGCGGCAGGTCTGGGAGGCCCTGCAGCGCCACGAGCGTTCCTACGACGAGATGACCAACCTGCCTCGCGACTTGCGCCGCCGCCTGGCGGAACATTTCCCGCAGGCCCAGCCCCGGGTGCGGGAGGAGCGGCAGGGAGCCGACGGATCCCGCAAGCTGCTGCTGGAGCTGGCGGACGGCGAGGGGGTGGAGGCGGTGCTGCTGCCCCGGCCCTGGGGGTACGCGGGGTGCATCTCCACCCAGGCCGGCTGCCGCATGGGCTGCGCCTTCTGCGCCTCCACCCTTGGGGGACGCCGGCGCCAGCTGACGGCGGGGGAGATGCTGGCCCAGGTCCAGGCCCTGGGCCGGTTGACGCCTCGCGGCGAGCTTTCCCGGGTGCTGCTCATGGGCAGCGGCGAGCCCCTGGACAACCTGGCGGAGGTGGAACGTTTCCTGGAGCTGATCCACGCTCCGGGGGGTTTGGAGGTGGGCCGGCGGCGCACGGTGCTGTCCACTTGCGGCTTGGTGCCCGAGTTGCGCCGTCTGGCCCGGCGCGGTCTGCCGCTCACCTTGTCGGTGTCCCTCCACGCCCCCGCAGATGACCTGCGTGCCCAGCTGATGCCGGTGGCGGGGCGGTACCCCTTGGCGGAGCTCTTGGACGCGTGCCGGGAGTGGCAGGAGCGCACGGGGCGCATGGTGACCATGGAGTACGTGCTGTTGGAGGGGATCAACGATGCGCCGACCCAGGCCCGGGACCTGGCCCGCCTGCTCGCGGGGCGGCGCCACAAGGTGAACCTGATCCCGTACAACCGGGTGCCGGAGCGGCCGTTTCGAGCCACCCGGGGCCCCCGACGGGAGGCCTTCGCCCGGCTCCTGGCCGAGGGGGGGATCCCGGTCACCGTGCGCCGCTCCCTGGGTCGGGAAGTGGAGGCAGCCTGCGGGCAACTGCGGCGGAGGAGGGACGCCGATGGCGGTGCGCTACAGCGTGGCCAGCGACGTGGGCCGACGGCGGGAGAACAACGAGGATAGCTACCTGGTGGAGGGGCTGCCCGGGGGCGGCCTGCTGGTGGCGGTGGCCGACGGGTTGGGGGGGTGCGCGGCCGGGGAGGTGGCCAGCGCCCTGGCCGTGCGCACCTTGCGCCGCGCCGTGGGGGCGGTCGGCTTGCCCGAGCCGGACGGTCTGCGGGAGGGCTTCCGGCAGGCGGCGGCGGCGGTGTATGCCGCGGCGGCGCAGCCCGGAGAGCATTCCGGCATGGCCACCACGCTCACAGCCGCCGTGGTGGCCGCGAATGAGCTTTTCTTGGGACATCTGGGGGACACCCGCCTGTATCTGATCCGGGACGGTGCCATCCGGCGGCTGACCGAGGACCACTCCGTGGCCGAGGAGATGGAGCGTTCCGGGGAGGGCGCCGCCGGCGGTCGGGAAAACCCGCAGCGGCACGTGCTGACGCGGGCCCTGGGAGTGAAGGCCGACGAGGAGGCGGATTTTCGGCGGGTGAGCTTGGAGCCGGGAGATCGGCTGCTGTTGTGCTCCGACGGCCTGACCAGCCTGGTGGCGGACGCGGAGCTGGCCCAGGTGCTGGCGGGGACGTCGGTGGAGCGCTCGGCGCAAGAACTGGTACGGCTGGCCAACGACCGGGGCGGCTACGACAACATCACCGCCTTGGTGGTGGAGCTACCGGCTTGAAGGCCGAACGCTGGGCGCTGGCGGGGCTGACGGTCATCCTGTCGGCGATGATGGCGCAGGAGCCGGGCCTCAACCTCCCGGCGGCGCTGGGGGCCGCAGCCTGGCTGGCGGCGCTGTGGGCTGCGGCCTGGGGCCTGAACCGCTGGGGGGAGCACGACCGTTGGCTTTTGCCCCTGGCCGGAATCCTCAACAGCCTGGGACTCTTGCTGGCCTTTCGGCTGGAGCCGTCGGCCTTTCCCCGGGATGTGGGGCTGTCCGTGCTGGGGCTAGGCGTGCTGTTGGGAGCCGCCTTCTTGATCAAACGCCGACCCCGGTTGGTCGGCGCCTACCGGCCCATGGCGCTGGCGGCCCTGGGCATCCTGCTTTTCACCGCCGTGGCGGGGCGGCAGGTCCACGGGGCCCGCTCTTGGCTATTTTTGGGGCCGCTTAGCGTGGAGCCGTCGCAACTTGCCCTGGTGCTGCTCACGGTGGCCGCGGGAATGGCCGTGCGTCGTCCCTGGGAGTGGTCGGCGGCGGTGGTGGCCGCCGCCGGATTGGCGGCGACCCACAACCTGGGCGCGGTGTTGGCGCTGGCGCTGGTCCTGGGGGGTGTCGCCTACCTGGCGGGCTGGGGATACCGTCCTTTGGTGGTGGGAGCGGTGACCTTTGTGCTGCTGAGCCTGATCTTCTACCTGGTGTTTCCGGTGGTGCATGCGCGGTTGGCCTTGTGGCTGGCGCCCACCCGCGAGCCCCGCACCGAGGGATACCAGATGATGCAGGCCTTTCACAGTTTCGCCCGGGGCGGTTGGTGGGGCCGGGGCCTCGCCGGGGCGACGCCGGGGCGGATCCCGGCGGCCGGCACCGATTTCGTCTACGCGGCATGGGCGCAGATCGCGGGCACGGTGGGGGTGTGGGCGATCCTGGCCGGCTACCTGGTGTTCCTGGCCCGGGGGCTGGCCGCCTCGGCCAACCGCTTTCCGCAGGCGGCCTTGGCTGCCCGGGGCCTGGCCATCCTGATCGCCTGTCAGGCCTTCCTGGTGGCCGGCGGGGACACCGGGCTCTTGCCCCTCACCGGCGTGGCCATGCCCTTCATCAGCCGCGGCGGCAGCACGCTATTGGGCAACTATCTGGCGGTGGGCATGCTGCTCGGCCTGGGGCCGGCGGGGGCGCTGGGCGGCCGTGAGCGGCGAGTGCTCGGCGTGGCGGGGGCCGTGGCGGCGGTGCTGGCTTTGGTGAGCGTGGGCCGGGGGATGGCGGCATGATGGGCCCGGGGACGGTGCTGGGCGGTCGCTACCGCCTGCTGCGGGAGGTGGGCACCGGCGGTATGGGGCAGGTTTTCCTGGCGGAGGACGCCTTCCTGCACCGCCAAGTGGCCGTCAAGGTGTTGCGGGGCGACCTGGCCCGCAACCCGGATTTCGTGGAGCGTTTCCGGCGGGAGGCCACGGCGGCCGCCAAACTGTCCCACCCCAATGTGGTGGCCATCTACGACGTGGGGGAGGAGGACGGCGCCTCCTACCTAGTGATGGAGTATGTGGAGGGAGAGACGCTCCAGGCGCACCTGTCGCGCAGCGGCCCGGTGGGCCCGGAACAGACGGCATACATCGGAGCGCAGGTGGCCGCGGCCCTGGAGCACGCCCACGCCCGGGGAGTGATCCACCGGGACATCAAGCCGGCGAACATCCTCCTGACCCGGGACGGCACGGCCAAGGTGACGGATTTCGGCATCGCCCGGGCGGTGAGCGACGCCACCGTGGTGAACACCGGCGGGCTGTTGGGCTCCGCCTACTACCTGTCCCCGGAGCAGGCGCGCGGCGGCTACACCGACGAGAAATCGGACCTGTACTCCCTGGGCGTGGTGCTGTACGAGATGGTGACGGGGCAGGTGCCCTTCTCCGGGGACACCATGGTGGCGGTGGCCATGAAGCACCTGCGGGAGCGGGCGCCCGATCCGCGGGAGCTGAACCGGGAGGTGCCGGAGAGCCTCCAGGAGGTCATCCATCGGGCGCTGCAGAAGGACCCCGGGCGGCGTTGCGCCTCGGCGGCGGTGATGCGCCAGGACCTGGAGGGGCTCTACGACCGCCAGGACCGGCGGCGCCGGGAGCGGCGCCGACGCCTCCGGCACGGGCTTTGGTGGAGCGCGTACCTGTTGGGGGCCTTGGTGGTGCTGGCCGGGGGGGCATGGGCCTTCAACGCCTGGCTGAACGTGCCGGTGGTGCGGGTGCCCGCGGTGCAGGGGAAGGGGGTGGCCCAGGCGGAGGCGGCCCTGCGGCAGGCGGGGCTTTCCTACCGGATCGCCGGTAGCCGCTACAGCAGCCGCGTGGGGCAGGGGAAGGTGGCGGACCAACAGCCCGCCGCGGGCGACCAGGTGAAGCGGGGGCGGACGGTGAATCTGACTTTGAGCAAGGGGGTGCAGTTGGTGCAGGTGCCGGACCTGCGCCGCGTCCTGATCCAGGAGGCGGAGGTGCAGATCGCGGCGGCCGAGTTGAACCTGGGCACGGAGGTCTACCACTACGACTCGCAGGTGCCCGCCAACTACGTCATCAGCCAGAGTCCCGCCGCCGGGCAGCGCGTGGGCACGGGGAGCAACGTGAACCTGGTGGTGAGCAAGGGCAACAAGCCCGGGCTGATAACCCTGCCCACCTTCAGCGGGATGAGCCTGGCGGCGGCGGAGAGCACCCTGGAGGACCTGGGCCTGTCCCAGGGCCAGGTGAGCTATCAGTCCGACCCTAGCCCTCAGGGCACCGTGCTGGGCCAAAACCCGGCGCCCAACAGCCAGGTACCCGCGGGATCCAGCGTGGACCTGGTGGTCTCCAGGGGCGGCGGCATCCCGGGCCCGGCCAACCTGCAGAGCCTCACCGTGCAGGTACCGGCCGGCTTCCCGGCGAACACCCAGGTGCTGGTGCAGGTGGACGACCAGCGGGGGATGACCACGGTCTACACCGGGACGGGTCAGCCGGGGCAGCCGATCAGGATCACCTTCCAGTGGTTCGGCACCAAGGGCACCGCCTTCGTATTGCTGAACGGACAGATGCAAAGCCCCATCACGTTGCCCGCCGGTTGAGGAAAGGTAGAAAAGGAGGATGGCCATGGGCGGCCCGTCGCTGCATCGCGGTCCCGGGGCGGCACGAGGTCAGGTAGCGGCCCGGGGGGGCAAGGTCCAGGTGAGCGGCATCGAGGGGGTGGTGGTCCGCGGCCACAGCAATATCCACCAGGTGGCGGTGGACGGCGGCCGGGTGGATTGCTACCTGCGGGGAAGCCTGCGGCGCCTGGGGCGGGTGGTGGTGGGAGACCGGGTGCGCATCAGTCTCTTGGAGGGAGAGCGCGGGGTGATCGAGGAGGTTCTGGAACGCACCTCCCTGCTGGAGCGACCGCCGGTGGCCAACGCCCAGCAGGCGGCGCTGGTGTTCTCCCTGCGCGATCCGGTGTGGAACCAGTTGGTGCTGGACCGCATGCTGTTGGCGGCCGAGCGCCAAGAGCTCCGGGCGCTTTTGTGCCTGAACAAGGTCGACCTCTTGGAGGAGGACCCCGCGCCGGCGCTGGAGCCGTACCGGGGGGCGGGCTACCCGGTGGTGGTGACCAGTGCCAGGACGGGGCTGGGCATCAAGGAGTTGGCGAATTTCCTGGCGGGGCACATGACCGTGCTGGCCGGAGCCAGCGGGGTGGGCAAATCCAGCATCTTGAACGCGGTGGCGGGCGCGGACCTGCCCACGGGGGAGGTGGGGGCCATCGGACGGGGGCGGCACACCACCCGCCGCGTGGAGCTCATCAGTCTGCCGGGGGAAGGGTTCGCGGCCGACACGCCGGGTTTCTCCACCCTGACTTTGGGGGACGCCACCGTGGAAGAGTTGGGAGCCCTGTACCCCGACTTCCGCCCCTACCTGGAGCGCTGCCGCTTTCGCGGCTGCTTGCACCTCAAGGAGCCGGGCTGTGCCGTGCGCCAGGCCGTGGAGGAGGGGCTTTTGGACGCGGGCCGCTATCGTCGCTACGGAAGGATCCTGGGGGAGGTGCAGCGCAAACGCCATCGCCAGTGAAGATCGCCCCCTCCATCCTGGCGGCGGACTTTGCCGCCTTGGGGGCGGCCGCCCGGGCCGCCGCGGCGGCCGGCGCCGACTACCTGCACGTGGACGTGATGGACGGCCATTTCGTGCCCAACCTGACCTTGGGACCGGCGGCGGTGAAGGCGCTGCGCCGCAGCGTCGAACTGCCGCTGGACGTGCACCTGATGGTGGAGGATCCGGATCGCTTCCTGGAGGACTTCGTCCGGGCGGGGGCGGACATCCTCACCGTGCACGCCGAGGCGGGCTACCACCTGCATCGCACCCTGCAGCGCATCCGCGCCTTGGGCGCCCGGGCCGGCGTGGCCCTCAACCCGGCCACCCCCCTGGCGGCGGTGGAGGCGGTGCTGTCCCAGGTGGACCTTTTGTTGATCATGACCGTTAACCCCGGTTTCGGCGGGCAGAAGTTCCTGCCCTTCGTCCTGGAGAAGCTGGCGGCGACCCGGGAGTTGGTGGACCGGCGCGAGCTGGCGGTGGAGCTGGAGGTGGACGGGGGCATTGATCCCACCACGGCGGCCGAGGCGGTGGCGGCGGGGGCGCAGGTGCTGGTGGCCGGCACCGCCGTCTTCGGCGCTCCCGATGTGGCGGCGGCGGTGAGCGCCCTGCGCGGAGCCGTGGCGGACTGAGGCGGTTGGCCGGCGGGAGCTTTTTTGATACAATGGCCTTGGCAAATGAGGGACGCAGGGAGGCGGATCTGCCATGGCCAAAGGGCCTCGTCCGGGGGACGGCCCCGTCGCCGCTTCCGAGGGGCGGCGGGTGGGGATGCTGGTGGCCGAGGCCCAGGAGGCCCTGGCCCACGCCCGGTCCGAGGAGGCCGTGCTGCGCATCGTGGCCGACCACGCCTGCCGGATGCTCCAGGCCCGGCTGACCGCGGTCTGGACGCCCGACATGTACGGTTGGCTGGTGCCGCGGGCCACCGCCGGCGCGGCGGAGGAATACGCGCAGGGCCTCAAGCTCAGCGTGCGGAAGGACCGGCCCTCCGGGGCGGGCATGGCGGGGGTGGCCTTCCGGGAGGGGCGGATCATCGCCCTGAACACCGAGGGCGCGCCCCCGCCCGGCATGCTCCCGCAGCGCTGGGAGGCTTGGCGGCGCCGGGCGGCGGTCCACGGTTTCCGGCAGGTGCTGATCCTGCCCCTGCGCTATCGGGGGACCAGCCTGGGCCTTTTGAATTGCTATCTGGCGGGCAGCGGCCCGCCGCCGCCGGCGGCCTGGGAGGCCGTGCGGGGCCTGGCCATTACCGCCACGGCGGCCCTGCACGGCATGTACCTGCGGGAGGAGACCATGCTGACCCTGGCGGCGGCCCGGGAGGCCCGGGACGCCGAGACCCTGGAGCACGCCTTGCGGGTGTCGCTGTATGCCGAACGCCTGGCCGAGGAGTTGGGGGTTTTGGACCCCGAGCAGTTGGAGCGCATCCGGTGGGGGGCGCTTTTGCACGACGTGGGCAAGATCGGCCTGCCCGACGAGGTGCTCAAGCAGGCGGGCAAGCTCAACGCCGCCGCCTGGCGGGTGGTCCGGCGCCACCCGGGCACGGGCTATGAGCTGATCCGCCGGCTGGAGTTTCTGGGGGAGGCCCGCCAGGTGGTGCTGGCCCACCACGAGCGATTCGACGGGACGGGCTACCCGCGCGGGCTGCGGGGGGAGGCCATCCCCCTGGGCGCCCGGATCTTCGCCGTGGTGGATACCCTGGACGCCATCACCTCCGACCGGCCCTACCGGCCGGCGGCCGACTACCTCCGGGCGGCGGCGGAGATCCGGCAAGGGGCCGGCACGCAACTGGATCCGGCAGCGGTGGCGGCCTTCGAGCGCATCCGCGAAGAGCAGTGGACCCGCCTGCGCCGGCGGGCCAGGCAGGGCTTCTTCTCCCGGCTGCGGCCCCGGCGCTGCCGGTGAGGCTGGGCGATCCGGGGCGGTGGCCGAGGCGCTAATCACGGTCGGGAAAAATGACGAAAACAATATTAGACGGTGCGGTGGGGAGGTCGGGTGAGGCTTGCGGAGGAGTTATGGCGGAGTACTGGGCGCCTTTGGCACCATCCGGGGCAAAATGACGGCCGTGGTGGTCGTCTCCGTGGTCATCGCCATGGGCCTTGCCGCCTACGCCATGGTGCTGGCGCCCGGCCTGGCGCTGCAGTCGGCCCGTCCCCTGGTGGAGGCGGGCGGTGCCGGCACCACGGAATCCTTCCGGGTATTGCTGCTGGCCGACGAGCGGGCGGTGCGCGGGAGTGCGGCGGTGACCGGGCTGGAGGATTCGCTGAGCGCGGCCGCCGCCGGGAACCGGCGGGCGGTGCGATCCGTCCGCCGCGAGGATCTGGAGGTGATAGCCACCCCCGGCGTATCCGGGGTGGCCACCCTCTCGGTTGCCGGGGCCGTGCTGACCGCGTCCGGGGTCGACCCCTCCCCGGCCCAGGTGGGCCTGGCCCGGACGGCCATGGCGGAGGGCCGGGCGGTCTACGCTGCACCGGCGCTGGTGGGCAAGACCGCCCTGGCGGCGATGGCGGTACCGATCCGGCGGACCGGGCAGCCCAAGGCCGTGGGGGCGCAGCTGGCGGTGTTCGACCTGACGGCCCTGGCGCGGTCCGTGGCCGAGCGGGTGGGGGGGCAGCCTTTCGCCTCCCAGTCGCCGGTGCTGGTCACCCCCCGCGGCACCGTCCTTTACGACCTGAACGGGCAGGCCATCGGCCAGCCGCTGCGCAACCGGCAGGTCCTGACGGCGCTGCGCGCGGGCCACGGTTCCGGGCCCATCTACGTGGGGGAGTTCTACGCGCCCATCGCCGGGGCCCGGGTGCTGGGGGTGTTCGACCCGGTGCCCGGGGTGGGCTATGACCTGTACGTCCTGACCGGGGAGCGGGTGCCTCCGGTGAATAGCACCCTGCCTTTGTTTTTGGCCCTGGCGGCGGTGGCGATGGGGGCCGTGGCCCTGCGCCTGGGCGGCTACCGGCTGACGCGGCCCATCGGGGAGGCGGTGGCGGCGGCCCGCTCCTACGGGCGTGGGGATCTCTCCGCCCGCATCCCGCCGCAGCGGGACGCGGAGTTTCGGGACCTGGCCGGGGCCTTCAACGATGCGGTGACCGCCCGCTCGGAGAGCTTTCGGGTGGAGGAGCTCTTGGCCGGCGCCCAGGAGCAATTGGCCCAGGCCCAGTCGGAGGAGGCGGTGCTGCGCATGGTGGGGGAGGGCACCTGCTCCATCCTGGGGGCTCGGTTGGCCGTGGTGCTCACCCCCGATGCGGAGGAAACCTTGGTCCCCCGGGCGGTGTGCGGGGAGGCAGCCGATTTCGCCGCGGGTATGCGGGTGCCCACGCGACCGCAGTTTCCGGAGTCGGCCTTTCCCTGCGCCGTGGTCTACCGGGAGGGACGCTTCCTGTCCCTGAAGGTCGACCCGCCCTACCCGGAGGGGGTGGACTTCAGCCCGATGCGGGAGCGGGCGGCATCCTTCGGCCTGGCCCGGCTGATGTCCTTCCCGCTGTTGTACCAAGGCCGGACCCTGGGCGCCATGAACTGCTTCTTGGGCCCCGGGGAGGAGGCCTCGCTGGCCGCCCGGGAGGCGGCGGAGGCCCTGGCCATGACCGCCACGGCGGCCCTGCACGGCATCGCCCTGCGGGAGGAGACCATGCTGGCCATGGCCGCGTCCCTGGAGGCCCGGGACGACGAGACCCAGGAGCATGCCTTGCGGGTGGCCCTGTACGCGGAGCGGCTGGCCCGGGAGATGGGCATCGACGATCCCGAGGAGCTGCAGCGGCTGCGCTGGGGGGCGCTATTGCACGATGTGGGCAAGATGGGCCTGTCCGACGCGGTGCTGCGCAAGCCGGGCCCCTTGAGCCGCGACGAGTGGCAAGAGGCCAGGCGGCATCCGGAAACCGGCTATCGGCTGGTGGGCCGCCTGGAATTTCTGGGGGAGGCCCGGGAGATCATCCGCTGCCATCACGAGCGCTGGGACGGTCAGGGCTATCCGCGGGGCCTGCGGGGGGAGGATATCCCCCTGCCGGCCAGGATCTTCTCCGTGGTGGACTCCTTCGACGCCATCACCTCCGACCGCCCCTACCGGGCCGCCCGGGGCTTCGAGGAGGCGTGGGAGGAGCTGGACCGGGGGGCGGGCGGCCAGTTCGACCCTCGGGTGGTGCAGGCCTTCCGGCGGGTGGACCCTGCCCAGTGGGAGGAGCTGCGCCGCCAGGCGGCGGGTGGCTGGCGGCGGCGGACCGAGGCCGCCGGCTGAGAGGTGCGGTCGCGACGGCGGGGGCTCGCCCCGCCTTTTTTTGCGGCTTGCCGCGCCCTCTCCCCTGGTATATCATGGGGAGGAACGAAGCTCACGCGGCGGCGGGGGGAGTGCCGAAGCCGTCGCAGAAGGGGTGTTGAGGTTGGCGAAACAGCGCAAGGGATCCGCGGCACCGGTCAAGGCGCGGCCGGCCATGGGTCCCTGGATCGTGGTGGCCGGCGTCGTGGCCGTGGTGGCCATCCTGGCGGTGGTGAAGCTGTCGGAGCCCTCCCCGGCTCCCACCGGAGCGGCCCGGGATGGCCAGGCGGTGTCCTCCCAGATGCTGGCGGCCCTGCGGGTGCCCCGCGCCGTGCTGGCCGGGGTGGGGAAGGGCGGGGCCGCCTTCCCGTCCGGGGCCGGCATCAGGCCGCAAGCCGCGGCGCTCACTTCCGGCGGCAAGCCGGAGATGCTCTACATCGGGGGCGACTTCTGCCCCTATTGCGCCGCCGAGCGCTGGGCGTTGGTGGTGGCCCTGTCCCGCTTCGGCAGCTTCTCCTCCCTGCGCTACATGACCTCCTCGGCCAGCGACGTCTACCCCAGCACCCCCACCTTCACCTTCTACAAGGCGGCCTACTCCAGCCCCTACCTCACCTTCGTGGGGGTGGAGACGGCCGGCAACCGGATGGTGGGCGGGCAATACCAGCCGCTGCAAAGTCCCACCGCGGGCCAACAGGCCTTGTTGAAGAAATATGATCCGAACGGCTCGATCCCCTTTCTGGACCTGGGCGGGCGCTTTGTGCAGGTGGGCGCCAACTACGACCCTGGCGTCTTGAAAGGCCTGGGTTGGCGCCAGATCGCCGCCCAGGCGCGGGAGGGCAAGGGCTCCGTGGGTCAAGATATCCTTGGCAGCGCCAACGTCCTCACGGCGGCTATCTGCGCCACCGACGGGCAGCGTCCCGCCCAGGTGTGCAAGGCGTCGTACGTGCAAAACCTCGAGGCCGCGCTGCCGCGAGGTTAGGCCATGAGCAGGTGGCCGGCGGTAGCCGCCGCCCTGGCGGCGGCGGGTTTTGCAGACTCGGCGTACCTGACGGCGCTCCACTACGACCAACGCGTGCCCCTGTACTGCGCGGGCGGGGTGTTCCACTGTTCCCAGGTGCTGACCAGCTCCTCCTCCGCCGTGGCCGGGGTGCCCGTGGCGGCGGCGGGGCTGGTCTGGTTTGCGGGGATGCTCTTTCTGGCCCTGCGCGCGCGGGGTCCGGCGCTGGCCTGGCTGCGCCCGGCGGTGTTGGCCTGGTCGGCGGCCGGGGTGGCGGCCGTGCTGTTTCTGATCTACACCGAGCTGTTCGTGGTGGGGGCGCTGTGCCTTTGGTGCAGCGTGGCCCACCTCCTGGTGCTGGTGCTGTTCGCGGGGAACCTGGTTCATTGGTGGGCTACCTGAGCCTTCTGTGAGGCGCCTCACATACGCGGTTGCGGCGGGCAGGATATCCTCGTGGGTGAATTCTTGCGCGAGGAGGAATGCTCGTGTCCCAGCTGACGGATCCCTCGGTCCACGATTCCACCAATGCGATGCTGGAGCGGGCCGCCGCCCACGGCGTGTCCACCACCTTCGATCGCTATCGCGCGCAGCAGCCCCAGTGCGGCTACGGCATGCAGGGGGTGTGCTGCCAACTGTGCAGCCACGGGCCCTGCCGCATCACCGGACATGCGTCCCGGGGCATCTGCGGCGCGGATGCCGACACCATCGTGGCCAGGAACCTCTTGCGCCTGGCGACCCACGGCGCCGCCGCCTACTCCCACCACCTGGAGGAGTTGGCCCGGACCCTGCGGGCCGCCGCCCGGGGCGAGACGCCCTTCGCCCTGGCCGACGAGGGCAAGCTGCGCCAGGTGGCCGCGGCCTTGGGTCTCGAGGCGGACGGACCGGCGGCGGCGGTGGCCGAGGCATTGGCCCAGGCGGTGATGGATGATTTGCGCCGCGAATCCGACGAGCCGCTGGCCTTCTTGGAGGCCTTCGCGCCGGCCAGCCGCAAGGCGGTGTGGGCCAGGCTTGGGATCCTGCCGGGCGGGGTGCGCGCCGAGGTGCAGGATGCTCTGACCAAGTCCATGACCAGCATCATGACCGATCCGGTGAGCCTGCTCCTGACCACCCTGCGCCTGTCGGTGGCGGCGGGCTATCTGGGGCTGGTGGGCACCGTCACCGTTCAGGACATCCTCCTGGGCACGCCCACTCCCGTGCGCTCTAGGGCGGACCTGGGGGTGCTGGATCCAGGGACGGTGAACATCGTGGCCCACGGGCACGTGCCGCTCATGGGCACCGCCGTGCTGCAGGCGGCGGCCGACCCGGATCTTTTGGCCCGGGCCCGGGCGGCGGGGGCCGAGGGGATCAAGGTGTACGGGTCCATGTGCTCGGGGCAGGAACTCTTGCAGCGCTCGGCGGGCACGGCCCGGGGGTTTGCCGGTCAGACCGGCAACTGGATCAACCAGGAGCTGTTAGTGGCCACCGGGGCGGTGGACCTGATGCTCCTGGACATGAACTGCACCATCCCGGGCTTGAAGGAGGCCGCCGACCGCTTCCACACCCGTCTGGTTTCCGTGAACCGCATGGTGCGCCTGCCGGGGGTGTCCGAGGCGGTGGACTTCGTGCCCCAGCGCTCGGGCGAGCAGGCCCGGCAGCTGGTGGAGATGGCCATCGAGGCCTTCGGACGGCGCCGGGGCGAGGTGTTCATTCCCGAGCACCAAGCCGAGGTGCTGGGCGGCTTCTCGGTGGAGGCGGTGAGCGCCGCCTTGGGCGGCTCCCTGGAGCCGCTGGTCGAGGCGATCAAGAGCGGTGCGGTGCGCGGCGTGGTGGCGGTGGTGGGTTGCACCAACAACCGCAACGGCCACGACCACGCGGCGGTGACCCTCACCAGGGAACTCATCCGGCGGGACATCCTGGTGCTGAACTCGGGCTGCGTCTCCAGCGCCACCCAGATCGAGGGGCTGATGGATCCCGCCGCGGCCGCCCTGGCGGGGCCGGGCCTGCGGGCGGTTTGCGAGGGGCTTGGCATCCCACCGGCGCTGAGTTTCGGCTCCTGCGTGGACATCGGCCGCATCGGGGTGGCCGTGACCGCCCTGGCTGCCGCCTTCGGGGTGGATCCCAGCGAGCTGCCGGTGGTGGCCTCGGCGCCGGAGTATCTGGAGCAGAAGGCGGTCATCGACGGGGTGTTCGCCGTGGCCTTCGGCCTGACCACCCACCTGGGGCCCATGCCGCCGGTGCTGGGCAGCGAGCTGGTCACCCGGATCCTGACCCGGGACGTGGAGGAGCTCACGGGCGGGCGCTTCCTGCCGGAGCCGGACCCGTACAAGGCGGCGGACCTGATCCAGGGCGTCATCGACGAGAAGCGCCGCCGGCTGGGGCTGAGGGTGGCGGAAGACGACTTGACCGATGCGGCCGGCTAGGAGGTGCGACGCATGAAGCGCATCATGGTGGATGTGAACCGCTGCACCGGCTGCCGCAGCTGCGAGTTGGCCTGCCGGGTGCGGCACACCCCCGGGGGCAGTCTGCTGGCGTTGCCGCTGACGCAAATCGAGCCGGTGGCGCGCCTCTTCGTGGAGGCGGTGGGGGGAAGGCCGGTGCCGGCGGTGTGCCGCCATTGCGTCGACGCCCCCTGCGCCGAGGCTTGCCTCACGGGGGCCATGGGCCGGGATCCGCAAACCGGCCTGGTTACCAACGAGGGAACGGGCTTTCGCTGCGTGGGGTGCTGGATGTGCATCCAGGCCTGTCCCTACGGGGTCATCCAGCCGGTGGGGGGTCGCGCCGTCAAATGCGACGGCTGTCCGGGCCTTGAGACGCCGGCCTGCGTGGCGGCCTGCGCCGAGGGTGCCCTGATCTATGCTGAGGTGGACGAGTTCAGTGTTCAGCGCCGGCAACGGATGCCGGCGGCGGGCTAGGTGGGCGGCGTGCGCTACCTGGTGGTGGGAGCCGGGCCGGCGGGCACGGCGGCGGTGGTGGCCATCCGGCGCCGGGACCCGGGGGGGCGCATCGTAGTGGTGGCGCCCGAGGCGGGGCCCCCCTACTCCCGGGCCATGCTGCCCGCCCTGGTGGCGGGCCGGGTGACATTAGAGGAACTGGCCTTCCGCCCGGCCGACGAGTTCGAGCGGTGGGGGGTGTCCCGCCGGGTCGCCCGCGCGGTGCGGCTGGATCGGGATCGGCGGGAACTGGCCCTGTCCGACGGCACGCTATTGCCCTACGACCGGCTGCTGTTGGCTCCGGGGGGCGTGCCCTCGCGCCCGGCGATCCCGGGCCTGGGGCTGCCCGGTGTCTTCGTCCTGCACGAGCGGGAGGATGCGGTGGGGATCCTGGGCGGCTTGGCGGGTGCCGACCGGGCGGTGGTCTTGGGAGGCGGCCTCATCGGCCTGCAGGTGGCCGAGGCCCTGGGGGAGCGGGGTCTGGCGGTGGACGTGGTGGAGCAAGCGCCGCGGCTCTTGCCGAGGCTCCTGGACCGGCGCGCGGCGGCCATGGTCCAGGCCGCCGCCGAGCAGCGGGGGGTGGCCTGCCACCTGGGCGTGAGCGTCGCCCGGGCCCTGGCGGGGGAGGATGGCCGGCTGGCGGCGGTGCGCCTGGGAGACGGGCGGGAGCTGACCACCCGGATGCTGGTGGTGGCGGTGGGGCTGCGCCCGGATCTGAGTTTGGCCGCTCCGGCGGGCCTGGCCGCGGCCCGGGGGATCCTGGTGGATACCGCCATGCACACCTCGGCCCCCGGGGTGTATGCCGCGGGGGACGTCGCGGAGTGCGCCGACGGCTTCTGCACGCCCCTTTGGCCCCGGGCGGCCGAGGGCGGGCGGGTGGCGGGCTCCAACATGGCCGGGGGCGCCGAGCGGCGCCAGGGCATCACCTGGCCTCAGACCGCGTGGCACCTCTTCGGGGTGAGCGGGGTGGCCCTGGGCGAGAGCGCCGGGGCGGCGCCCCAGGACACGATCTACGAACTGGCCTGCGGCCCCGCCTATAGGCGGCTGGTGCTGCGGGAGGGGCGGCTGGTGGGCGCGCTGCTGGTGGGGGAGATCCGCACCGCCGGCGTGCTGGCCGGGCTAATGCGCCGAGGGGGTACCCACCGCTCGGCCCTGCGCCAGCTGGGCTACGCCGAGGTGGCCCCCGGCGGTTAGCGGCGGGAAAGTCAAAGGGGAGGGCCTGCGCCCTCCCCCGGTTTTTTGGGCTGGCGGACCGCTAGGCCACGTCTTTCAGCGCGGACAGGAGGTGCTGCAGCGACTCGCGGGCGTCGCCGAAGAGCATCATGGTCTTGGGGTTGCGGTACAGGTCGTTGTCGATGCCGGCGAAGCCGGGGCGCAGGCTGCGCTTCAGCACCACCACCGAGCGGGCCTGGTCCACGTTGAGCACCGGCATGCCGTAGAGGGGGCTGTCAGGGTTGTTGCGCGCCGCCGGGTTGGTCACGTCGTTGGCCCCGATCACCAGCACCACGTCGGTGCGCGGGAAGTCGGGATTGATGGACTCCATGTCATACAGGCGGTCGTAGGGGACGTTGGCCTCGGCCAGGAGCACGTTCATGTGCCCGGGCATGCGCCCGGCCACCGGATGGATCCCGAAGCGCACGTCCACACCGCGGGCCAGCAGGGCGTCCATCAGGTCGCGGACCTCCTGCTGGGCGCGGGAGACGGCCAGGCCGTAACCGGGCACGATGGCCACCTTGCCGGCGTAGGCCAGGAGCGCCGCCACATCCTCCACCGTGGTGGCGCGCACCCCCTCGCCCTCGGTGCCGGCTTGTTCCAAGTGGGTGGCGTGCAATTTGCCGAAGCTGCCGAAAAGGACGTTGGCCAGGGAGCGGTTCATGGCCCGGCTCATGAGCACGGTGAGGATGGTACCCGAAGCGCCCACCAAGGCCCCGGCCACGATGAGGACGTTGTTGCCCAGGACGAAGCCGGTGGTGGCGGCCGCCAGGCCGGTGCAGGCATTCAGCAGGGAGATGATCACCGGCATGTCCGCGCCGCCCACGGGCAGGACGGTCGACACTCCCAGGAGCAGGGCGCCCGCGGCGAAGCCGATAAGGAGCGCGGCGCGCGCGGCGGGGTCGAAGGGCAGAAGTAGGGCCACGCCGATCAGGAGCAAAAGCAGCAGCAGGTTGACGGGCTTCTGTCCGGGAAAGGTGATGGGGCGGCCGCGGATGAGTTCCTGCAGCTTGGCGAAGGCCACCATGCTGCCGGCGAAGCTGATGGAGCCGATGAGGACGGTGAAGAGGGCGGGGGCCGCGGCGGCGGCCGGCGGGAAGGCGGGCAGGTAGCGGGCCGTCTCGTCGGCGGCGACCAGGGCCGCTGCGCCGCCCCCCATGCCGTTGAAGAGGGCGACCATCTGGGGCATGGCGGTCATGGGCACGCGCCGGGCGGAGGCGGTGCCGGCGATCCCGCCCACCACCAGGGCGGCACCCACCCACCAGAGGTGATGCGCCGGCAGGACGGCGGCGGTGGCCACCAGGGCCAGGAGCATGCCGCCCGCGGCGAGGAGGTTCCCCGAGCGCGCCCGGGCGGGGGCGCGCAGGCGCATGACGCCCAGGATGAAGGCCACCGCCGTCAGGAGGTAGGCCACCTGCACCAGGCTATTCATGCTCCTTCCTCCCGCCGCCGGGGGACCGGCGGAACATCTCCAGGATGCGGTCGGTGACCACGAAGCCGCCCACCACGTTCAGGGTGGCCAGGAAGACCGCCGCCGTGCCGAGGGCGGTCTCCAAGGGGCCGTGGGCGGCGAGGGCCACCGTCAGGGCGCCCACCAGGATGATCCCGTGGATGGCGTTGGTGGCGGACATGAGGGGCGTGTGCAGCACCGAGGGCACCTTGGAGATCAGCTGGAAGCCTACGAATAGGGCCAGCACGAAGATGTAGGCCTCGAGAACCCAGTTGGCTTGCATGTTCAGGTGCTCCTTTCCATCCGGGCGCGGGTGGCCTCGTGCACCACCGCGCCCCGGTGGGTGATGCAGGTGCCGACCACGATCTCGTCAGACCGGTCCAGCTCCTCTCGGCCGTCGGCGTCTCGCCGCAGGCCGACGCTCAGCAGGTGGGTGGTATAGGCGGTGAGGTTGCGGGAGAATAGCTGGCTGGCGTGCTGGGGCATCTGGGAGGGGACGTTCAATGAGGCGTCGATGACCACGTCGCCGACCTGCACCCGCTGACCGGGGACGGCCAGTTCACAGTTGCCGCCTCCCTCGGCGGCTAGGTCCACGATGACCGAGCCCGGCCGCATGGCCTCCACCATCGCCCGGGTGAGGAGCACCGGGGCGCGCGTGCCAGGGATCAGGGCGGTGGTGATGACCACGTCGGCCTCCTGCACCGGCGCCCGCAAGAGCTCGCGCTCCCGCTCGATCTCCTCCTCGGCCAGCTGCCGCGCGTACCCGCCGGTGGCCTCGGCCTGCGCCAGGGGCGGCAGGGTGAGGAAGGAGGCGCCCAGGCTCTCCACCTGCTCCTTGACCGCGGGGCGGGTGTCGAAGGCCTGGACCACGGCGCCCAGGCGCCGGGCGGTGGCGATGGCCTGCAGGCCGGCCACCCCGGCTCCCAGCACCAGCAGCTTGGCCGGGGTGATGGTGCCGGCGGCGGTCATGAGCAGGGGGAAGAACTTGCCCAACAGGTTGGCACCGGTTAGCACCGCCCGGTAGCCGGCCACGGTGCTCATGGAGGTCAGCACGTCCATGCTCTGGGCGCGGCTGATCCGGGGCAGCGTGTCCAGGCTGAAGCTGGTGATCTGAGCGGCGGCCAGGGAGCGGACCAAATCCGGGGAGACCAGGGGCTGCAACAGGCCCACCAGGGCGGTGCCGGGACGCAGCAGGGCCACCTCCGCGGCGGACGGGGCACGGACCTTGAGCACCAGATCAGACTGGGCGAAGAGGGCTCCGGCGTCGTAGGCCATGACGGCGCCCACCGTCTCGTAGGCCTGGTCGGGCACGTGAGCCTCAGCCCCAGCCCCCCGCTCCACCAGCACGCGGTGTCCGGCCCCGATCAGGCGGGCGGCTCCGTCGGGGAGCAGGGCGACGCGCCGCTCGCCCTCCGTGGTCTCCCGGGGGATCCCGATGTCCATGCGCGTCTCACCTCCGATTAGAGGTCAGACTAGCAATTTTGCCGCAAAAAAGCAAGAACGCCGCGGTGAGCGGTCAGAAACGTTCCCTGAACGGTGGTATGGCCCGGCGCATGGCCCGCGGGCGCCTCGGGCCTTGGCCGGTAGGGCGGCATCCCCGGGCCGGTGGCGCTGTTTCCCGGGCGGCGGGGACGGGAGCGTCTGACCCGCCAGGGAGCCTGGGAGGTCCTGCGGACGCTGGCCGTCAAGGCCAGGGTGAAGGGGCTGCACCCCCACCAATTGCGCCATAGCTTCGGCAAGGGCTTGGTGGATGCGGGAGTAAGCCTGGATCGGGTGGCGCTGCTTCTGGGTCATAGCAACCTCAACACGACGGCCAGGTATACGCGGCCTGCGGAGGAGGATCTGGAGACGGCGGTGGATAGGTTTGGCTGACCGCTTTCAGAAAACTTCACCAGCTACGGCTTACGGGATATAATTGAGGCATGAGCGGATAGAAGGAGTGGGAAGCCAATGAGCGTCGCCAAGGAGCGGCTGCGCAAACTGATAGACCTGTTGCCGGAGGAGGAGGAAGGCAAGGTGCTGGACTTCCTGGAGCGGCTGACGAAAGAGGATGTCCGCCGGAAGATGGCGCAGTCCATCGCCAATGCGCCGGAGGATGACGAGCCGCTTTCGGAAGAGGACTTGGAGGCGATCCGCCAGGGGCGGGAGGAAGCAGCCAAAAGGCTAGGGATGTCAACCGAAGAACTGCTGCGCCGACTGCGCGGGTGAATGTCGAATGGCTGCCGCAGGCATTGAAGGACATGGCGAAGCTGGACGTTCCCGTCCAGGACCGAATTATTGCAGCGGCGAATCGTTAGGCCGAGCAATGCCACGGTGATATTCGCAGGGTCAAGGTGGCCGGTGGCTTGGCCCTACGCGTGGGCAAATGGCGGGTGTTCTTCGACCCGCCAGAGGATGACGTAATCCGGTTTCCTGCCGTGCGGCTGAGGGACAAGGCATACAATAAGTGAAGGAGCCACGCCACCGCATCTCGCCGTTTCCGGAAACAAGGCCGTGATCGGCGGTTTTTGTTTGGCGGCCCTTGTTGAGGCGCTGGGTGATTTGGTAGCTTTGCCCGGTGGATGACGGCGGAACAGGTGAGCCGGCTCATGGCCTACGGCCTGGCCGCCAAGGCCAGGGGGAAGGGGCCGCACCCCCACGCGCTGCGGACCTGGAACTGATCCGCTGGACAGCCGAGCGTTTTCCGGGTCTGAGCCTGACGAAACTGGCCCAGACGATCTGCGAGAATCTGCCGTGGAAGGCGCCGAACGGGCAGCTGAAGGTGCACGCCTGTCTGGCGCTGTTGGAGCAGTTGTCCGCAGCAGGGCTGGTGTCCCTGCCTGCGAAGCGCGCGCACGGGCCGTATCGTCGGGCCCGTCTGCGGGCGGAGCCGCTGCCGGCAGGGGAGATCGCAGCCGCGTTGGCTCAGGTGCGGCCGATCACGGTGGAGCCGGTGCCGGAGGAGGAGCAGGCCGTGTGGGATGCCACCATGGCCGCCCATCACGCGATGGGTTTCCAGCGCGCCTTTGGC
>JAJZIM010000044.1 GCA_021810565.1 Bacillota bacterium | reverse complement strand
ATGTTCCCGGGATGGTGCCCGCCGCACCGCCGGACGAACCCCTGGCGGCAGCGGCCACGGCGGCACCGCCGCCCAGCGCGCCCGCGGCGCCGACCGCCCGTCCGGTGGCCGAGGGGGAGCAGGTGGCCGCACCCCTGCCGGGCGTGGTTTTGGAGCTGAGGGTGGTCGAGGGGGATCGGGTGGAGGCAGGGGAGGTGCTCCTGATCCTGGAGGCCATGAAGATGGAGAACGAGGTCACCGCTCCCGTGGCGGGGACGGTGCGGGAGGTGCGGGTGGACCGAGGGTCGGCCGTGAACGTGGGCGATGTGCTGGTGGTCCTGCGGCCATGACCAAAGGCGAATTGCGCCGGGAGATGCTCGGCTGGCGTGAAGCTTTGGAGCCGGACGAGGTGGCGGAGCTGTCCGCCAAGGTGGTGCGCAACTTTCTGACCTTGGAGGAGTACGGCCGGGCGGAAGCGATCCTGCTCTACCTGGACTTCCGGGGCGAGGTGCGCACCCGCAACCTGGTGGCGGCCTCCCTGGATCTGGGCAAGACGGTATTGGTGCCGCGGGTGCGCGGCCACGAGTTGGACCCGGTGCAGCTGACCGATCCCTTGCGGGGCATCCAACCCGGGGCCTTCGGGGTGCCGGAGCCCACGGCGACCAAGGTCTACACCGGCCCCATCGACCTGGTGCTGGTGCCGGCGGTGGCCTACGACCGACGCGGCTACCGAGTGGGCTACGGCGGCGGTTTCTATGACCGCTTCCTGGTCGGACGGGGGGCGGCCAGCCGCAAGGTGGGCTTGGCCTATGCCCGACAGGTGGTGGACCAGTTGCCCACGGAGGACCACGACGTGCCCGTGGACCTGGTGGTGACGGAGGTGGGGGTGGTGCGCTGCCACCGCTTCCGCGGCTAGCCGTGGTGGTCCTGATCAGTGCCGACCTGGAGGGGGCCAGCGTGGTCTCCTGCTGGGAGGAGGTCACTCCCGAGGGCGCGGGCTACCCTGCGGCTCGGGCCGGCCTGGAGCAGGACGTCAATGCGGCGGTTCAGTCAGCCGTGGCGGCGGGGGCCCGGCGGGTGCGGGTGGTGGACGCCCACGCCGGGATGCACAACCTGCGCCGGGAGCGGGTGGACGCCCGGGCGGAGCTGTTGGTCGGATCGGGCAAGGAATTGCCCATGCTGCAGGGGGTGGACGAGGCCCAGGCGGTGGTGCTGCTGGGCTGCCACGCCCGGGCGGGCACCCCGCAGGCGGTGCTGGACCACACCTACGCTTCGCGCCAGGTATATCGCCTGGAACTCGGGGGTCGGGAGGCGGGGGAGATCCTGCTCAATGCGGCCTTGGCGGGAGCGTACGGCGTGCCGGTGGTGGCGGTGGCGGGGGACCGGGCGGCCTGTGCCGAGGCGGCCGCCGAACTGCCGGGAGTCGCGCTGGCCGAAGTGAAACAGTGGCTGGGACCAGGGTCCGCCCGCCTGCTGCCGCCAGAGGAGGCCAGGCGGCGCCTGGCGGCGGCGGTGCAAGACGGGCTGGCCCGCCGCGAGGTGATCCCGCCGGTGCGCCTGGAGCCTCCGGTCACCTGTCGGGTGGACTTCTTCACCGTCGACCAGGCGGAGCGGGCCAGCGCGTATCCGGAATCCCGTCGCACCGGGGCCCGGACGGTGGAGATCGCGGGGCGGGACACCCGGGAGGCCTTTCGCGGCTTTCGGATCATGCTCACTTTGGCGGGGGGGCCATGATGCGGGAGATCGTGGTGGACTCGGGGCACAAGGTGGAGCTTTTGGACGTCACCCAGCGGGTCCAGGCGGCGGTGCGGGAGACCGGGGTGACGCAGGGCGTCTGCCAACTCTTCGTGCCCCACACCACCGCCGGTTTGGCCGTCAATGAGGCGGCGGACCCCGACGTCTCCTTGGACCTGGTGACCTCCCTGGAGCGGATGGTGCCGGGGTTTGGTCCCTACCGCCACCGGGAGGGGAACTCCCCTGCGCACCTCAAGGCGGTGCTGGTCGGTCCCAGCCTGGGCCTGCTGGTGGAGGGGGGCACAGTGCTGCTCGGTACCTGGCAGGGCATCTTCCTGTGCGAGTTCGACGGACCGCGCCGCCGGAAGATATGGGTAAAGGTGCTGAAAGAATAGAAAAAGGACGCCCGCGCGGGGCGTCCAGCGGGAAGAGGAGGATGGGCTCAGGAGACGGGGGCCACGCTGAGGGCACCCCGGATGCGGGCCTGGCAGGCCAGGCGCACGCCCCGGGCCAGGTGGGCCGAGCCCAGCACCAGTTCCTCGGAGGCGGTGGGCTCGTACAGGTTGTCGCCGCCTTCGGTGACCTGCACGGCGCATTGGGCACAGTGGCCGGCCATGCAGCGGAAGGGCAGCGGGCTGCGGTTCAGGATGGTGGCGTCCAGGATGGTGGCCTGCTCGGGCGCGTCCAGGCATTGCGGCTCTTGGCCGTCGCGGTGGATACGCAGGGTGGGCATGGTCATCGCCTCCTTCACGGGCCCGCCGTGCGGGCTTCTGGGGTCAAGTATATCCGCGAAGAGGAGGACCGCGCAACAAAAGCCGACTAAATTGCTCGGATATCGGCATGAACGGTCGTCCGAAAGGGGTGAAGCGCCGGCCGGGGCGAAGGAGCCCGGGCGAACTTTGCCGAATAAGCATTCGGTAGCGATGGGGAAGGGGGAATGGGGAATGAGCTTTGACCGGGACCTTTTCCGGCTGCCCGAGGCGGTGGCGGGGCAGGAGTACGTGTTGGCCACCTACTACCTGGAGACCCCCCTGGAGCTGTACGAGGCGGCCAACGCCCTGGCGGCGGAGCAATCCTCGGGAACCTGGCGCCGGGTCGGCCGCGAGACGGACGATCTGCGGGAGGCCCACGGCGCCAAGGTGGTGGGGATCTATCCCGTGCCGGCCGAGATCCTGGAGAACAACCTGCCTACGGCGGTGGAACCCGATCGCGCCGAAGGCTTGCGTCGGCCGCGCTACCGGGCTGCGGTGCTGCGCCTGGCCTTTCCCACGGTAAACTTCGGGGCCAAGTTGCCGAACCTACTGTCGGCGGTGGCGGGTAACCTCTTCGAGATGGGCTTGTTCACCGCCGTGCGGCTGTTGGACCTGGAGTTCCCGCCGGGCTTCCGGCGTCAGTTCACCGGCCCCCGCTTCGGAGTGGCGGGTACCCGCCGACTGCTGGGGGTCGAGGGACGTCCCCTGGTCGGGTCCATCATCAAGCCTTGTGTGGGCCTGTCGCCGCAGGACCTGGCGCAGTTGGCCTACGAGGGAGCCCGGGGCGGCCTGGATTTCATGAAGGACGACGAGCTTTTGGCCGACACGGAGTACAGCCCCCTGAAGGAGCGGGTGCGCGCGGTCACGGCGGCGCTGCGCCGGGCCGAGGAGGAGACCGGGGAGAAGACCATGTATGCCTTCAACATCACCGACCGGGTGGACCGCATCCGGGAATTGCACGACATCGTGGTGGAGAACGGCGGCAGTTGCGTCATGATCAACGTGATGACCGCAGGCCTCTCGGCCATGCGGGTGCTGGCCGAGTACACCCAGGTGCCCATCCATTGCCACCGGGACTTTGCCGCCGCCTTCACCCGCAGCCAACATCTCGGCATCGCCTCGGTGGCCATGACCAAGCTGTATCGCTTGGCGGGGGCGGATCAGATCCACGTGGGGGCGGTGGCGGGGAAACTTTTCGGCTCCGACGAGGAGGTGCTACTGGACGCGCGCACCTGCCTGGAGGAACTGCCCCCGCTGGCGCCGGCACTGCCGGTGAGTTCCGGCGGCCAGTGGGCGGGAACGGCTCCGGTGAACCGGCGCAAGCTGGGGAATCTGGACTTTCTGCACCTGGCCGGCGCGGGGGTGTTCGCCCATCCCGACGGGGCGGCGGCGGGGGCTCGCAGCCTGCGCCAGGCCTGGGATGCCGTGCTGGCCGGAGCCGGTCTGGAGGAGTATGCCCGGGACCACCGGGAGCTGGCCCGGGCCTTGGAACATTTCGGCCGGCCGGTGACGTAGGAAAGTGGCCAACTGGCGAGGGGAGCTGGGCGCTCTCTTGGGCCGGGATGGTTTCCGCACCGCTCTCCCGGACCGCCTCACCTACGCCTACGACGCCACCGGGCCGACCAGCCTGCCGGAAGCGGTGGCCCTGCCCCGGGATGCGGATCAGGTGGCGCAGGTGTTGCGGGTGGCCCACCGGTGCGGCGTGCCGGTGACCCCCCGGGGCGCCGGGAGCAACCTCAGCGGGGGCAGCATCACGGACGGCGGGCTGGTGCTGGGACTGGCCCGCCTCAATCGCATCCTGAAGGTGGATCCGGGGGAGCGGCGGGCCGTGGTCCAGCCGGGAGTGGCGAACCTGGACCTGCAGGAGGCGGTGCGCCTCCACGGCCTGATGTTCGCCCCCGATCCGGCCAGCCACCGGGTCTCCACCCTGGGGGGCAACGCGGCGGAGAACGCCGGCGGTCCCCATTGCCTGCGCTACGGGGTCACGGCCCAGCACGTGCTGGCTGCCGAGGTGGTCCTGGCGGACGGGCAAGCCTTACGCCTGTCGCGAGACGATCCCTGCGACCTGTTGGGCCTGTGTCTGGGATCCGAGGGCACCCTGGCCGTGTTCACCGAGCTCACGGTGCGGCTGGTACCGCAACCGCGCCACCTGGCCACCCTGCTGGCCGCCTTCGCGCACCTGGATGATGCCGCAACGGCCGTGGCCAGGACGGTGGCGGCGGGCGTGTTGCCGGAGGCCATGGAGCTCATGGACGGGGTTGCGGTGGGCATCGTGGAGGAGGTCATGGCAGCGGGTTTCCCCGCCACGGCCGATGCGGTGCTTTTGATCGAGTTGGGGGCGGCCGACCGGCGGGAACTGCCCCTGGAGCAAGTCATGGCCATCTGCCGGGAGGCGGGAGCGGCTCAGGTGGTGGCCGAGGAGGAGGCGGCGCGGCGCGAGGCCTTGTGGGCCGGACGGCGTTCCGCCTACGCCTGCTTTGGGAAGGCGAGCCCCGCCGTGGTCATCCAGGACGTCACCGTGCCCCGGGACCGGCTGCCGGAGATGATCCAGCGGGTGCGCCGGGCGGGGGAGCGCCATGGGATCACGGTGCCCATCCTGGCCCACGCCGGGGACGGCAACCTGCATCCCAACCTCCTCTATGACCCGACGGATACCGGGGGCGTGCAGCGGATGCACGCGGTGGAGGAGGAGATCGTCGCGGCCTGCCTGGCCCTGGGCGGCACCATCACCGGGGAGCACGGCGTGGGAACCCACAAACGGGAGGCGCTGCGACGCCAGCTGGCACCCGCGGTGCTGACGGCCATGGGCCGGCTGAAGCAGGCCTTCGACCCGGCGGGCCGGCTCAATCCCGGGAAGCTTTTGCCCGATGGGGAGGAGCAGGTTACCGATGCGTCCGTGCAGGGACCGGCAGGCGCGCTGGCCCGGGCGTTGGCCCGCGCGGCCGAGGGCGGAGAGCCGGTGCGGGTGGGCATCCTGCCGGAGTTGGCCGCCCTGGACGCGGTGCGGGAGGTGTCGGCGGGAAACCTCACGGCGGTGGTGGAGGCGGGCGTGAGCCTGGCGCGGCTGGACCGGGAGTTGGACTCGTTGTTTTTCCCCTTCCGGGGAGCGCGGGAGTCCGCCACCGTGGGGGAACTCTTGGCCCGGGGGGAGTCGGAACCCGCCTGCTACCGCTACGGAGCGGTGGCCGACGCGGTGCTGGGGCTGGAGGTGGCCACCGCCGACGGGCGGGTGCTGCGCCTGGGCGGGGCGGTGATGAAGGACGTGGCCGGCTACGCCTTGTCCCGGGCCTTCTTGGGATCCCGGGGTACCCTGGGGGTCATCACCGCGGCCACCCTGCGTCTTTGGCCGCGGGCGGGAGCGATGCGGTGGATGGAGATCCTGCCGGCGGACCTGGCCCAGGCGGCGGAACTGATGGAGGAATTACGCGCCGGGGAGGATCCCGACCGGCTGGAGTTGACCTGGGACACCGCCCAGGTGCGCCTGCTTTTGGGTTTTGAGGGGTCGGCGGAGTCGGTGCGCCGGCGCGGGGAGGAGGCCCGGGGGCGGCTGGAGCGACGGGGCATGGCGGTGCAGCCCGCGGGGGAGGAACCCCAGGCGTGGCGCCGGCTCGTGGACGCCTTGGAACAGCGCTGGGGCGGGGTGTGCCGGCGGCCCCTGGACCTGTCCCTGGCGGAGCTGGCCGTCTGGGGAGCGCGGGCGGGCTCCCAGGTCGCGCTGCTGGGACACCCCGGCGGCTTCGTCGGGCTTTATCCGCCGGGGGAGCGGCGGAATGCGCCGCCTCCCGAACCGGCGCGCCGCCTCAAGGCGGCCTTCGATCCGCGGGGAATTCTCAATCCCCACCTGGGGGTGGGGAGATGGTAGACCAGGAGCGCTGCGCCCGGTGCGGCTTCTGCCTAAGCGTGTGCCCCTCCTATGCCGCGACGGACCTGGAGCGTCACGCGCCGCGGGGCCGGCTGTTCCTGCTGCGGGAGGCGCGTGCGGGTAGGCTGGCGTCGGCCCAGTTGGCGGAGCCCTTGGACACCTGCCTGCGCTGCGGGCGCTGCCGGGAGGTGTGCCCCCTGGACCTGGCGGTGGACAAAGCCGTGCTGGACCGGTTGGAGCGGCCCGCCGATCCGCTCTGGCGGCTGCTACCGGGGCCGGGAACAAGGCTGCCCGGAGGGCTGGTGCGAGGGGCGGCTCGCCTAACGGGCGCGATCCCTCCCGGCATGCCGCCCGGCGGCGCCCGGCGGTTGCTGGAGGGGGTGGTCCGGCGGCCGTCGGGGAAGGCCCGCTGGCGGGTGGGCTATTTCCCCGGTTGCGTGCACGAGTATCTGCTGCCCCGGGCGGCCTTGGCCACGGTGCGGGTGCTGGTGGCCGCCGGGGCGGCGGTGGAGGTGCTGCCCTGGGGCTGCTGCGGACTGCCGGCCCGTTCGGCCGGCCACCGGGAGGTGGCGCGGCGGCTGGCGCGAGCCAATCTGGCCTCGTTGCCGAGCGGCCTGGATGCGCTGATCACCGACTGCGCCAGTTGCGCCGCCGCGCTCCTTGAGTACCCGGAGCTCTTGCCGGAGGAGCGGCACTCCGCTGGCAAAATGGTGGCCCTGGTGCGCGAGTTGTCCGCCTTCCTGACGGAGGCGGGGGCACTGCCGCCGACCAGAATCGGACGGAAGGTCACTTATCACCAGCCTTGCCACCTGGAGGCGGCCTGGCGGGCCTCGCCTCGGCAGCTATTGGATGCCGCGGCCCTTTTCCGGGAGGCGCCGGGGGCGGAGCGCTGCTGCGGCGGCGCCGGCACCTACTTCCTGCGACAGCCGGCGATCTCGCGGCGGATCCTGGAGGAGAAGCTGGGGGGACTGGCCGCCGTCGGGGCGGAGGTGGTGGCCACCAACTGTCCGTCCTGCGCTCTGCAGCTGGCCCGAGGGGTGCGCCGTGCCGGGCTGCCCTTCGCGGTGACGAGCGTCTCCGAGGTGCTGGCGGAGGTCTACGGCTGAGGGCCGGCGCGCGGGCGGTGCGGATGCGGGCAGCCGCGGGAGGCGGCATAGCCGTGGGGGAGGTGGGGCCTCGGGCGTTCGTCGATACGGTCGGTGGTGGCGCCCGGAGCGGAAGGACAAAGAGAGTAGAAGGCCGGAGAGGGAGGCCAACCGGGCCGCGCGGGAGCGCCTGGGGGCGTTGGGCAGGGAGTCGGACGTGCAAAGTTTGGGCCGGTGTACTGGCGTGGGACATGGCGAAGGGTGGAGGGGGCGCCGAGGTCCGGCCTGTTCGGCGGTACCGTCAGCCGAGAGGCTCCGGATACGGTGACCGCGGAATGCGCAGGTCGGAGGAGATCGGCGCGCCCCAGCCGTGGTCCGCTTCGGAGCCTGACCATATGCGGGAATAGGATGGGGACAGCCCGGAGGTGACCGGCGGCCACGGCGGGGAGGGGGTGACGACCCACGGGTATCGCGGGTGGGGACCCCCAGCAGGAAATTTAAATATGGGACACGAAGAGATAGGCCCAATGGGACCTGTGAACGATTGATAGGCGGAAGGCGCATGGAAGGAACTGAAATGCCAGTGGTTATAAAGGAATATATTGCCGAGGAGCGGGTATTAGATCGTGCATTAGCATACCCTAAAATTCGTTTGATGGGAAGCAAGTATCGTTTGCTTCCGTGGATATATGATATTATGTCGCGCTTGCGGTTCTCTACGGCGCTAGACGCTTTTTCTGGAAGCGGCGTTGTGTCATATTTACTTAAGAGCATGGGAAAAACTGTTACTACCAACGACTACTTGAGCTTTGCTTTCAATGTTGGCAATGGAGTGATTGCCAACCAGGGACAATTGTTGTCCCGCCCTGACGTGATGCTCCTGACGGAACCGAATGCAAAGCGGGAGATGTTTTGCGAAAAGACATTTGGCGGAATCTTTTTCAGCCCAGAAGATCTTCGGTTCCTTGACAATACCTGGGCCAATCTCTCTCAGTTTAGTGCGACTAAACGCTCATTGGCTATTGCGGCGATGGTCAGAGCGTCCCTGAAGAAGCAGCCCAGGGGCGTTTTTACTGTGGCGAATGACCGATCGGCCAATTACGACGATGGGCGGCGGGATCTTAAGTTAACCCTAAAGGAGTTGTTTTTGGAATCCGTTGATGCTTTTAATGCGGTAATTTATGAGGACCAACGACCACATCGCGCTTTGGTGGGAGATGCATTTGACGCTCCGCAAGGGGCTGAGCTTGTTTATTTAGATCCGCCATATGTGCCGCGAAGAGACGATAATTGCTATATTAAGCGTTATCATTTTGTAGAGGGCCTATCAACTTATTGGCGAGGGGCAGAGATCATAGAAAGTAGCCGGGTAAAGAAGCTACGCAAAAGATTTACGCCATTCTCTTATCGTAAAACGGCGCTAGCTGCATTCGATGGTATGTTCGCAAGGTACAGGGACAGCATTTTAGTATTGTCCTACTCGAGCAATGGCTACCCCGACCTTAATATACTGGTCGATTTGATGGCACGATATAAGCATAGGGTATCGGTTTATGAGCATAAGCATCGCTATCATTTTGGCACTCATTCGGCAGTTCAAGATGAACGGGTCGTTGTGCAAGAATACTTGTTGGTTGGGACTGACTAAAGTTTATGAACTTTGATGATTTTGTGGATGGGCTTAGGATAACGTCTCCAGAAGGCGGGGATATGCAAGCAGAGCGCAGGAGGGCTGTGTTTGCGGTTCGGCTTCTGCGTAAGGCTAAGCCACTAGACAGGGCTAAACTTGCCGAACTTATTCGGTAACATTCGTGGATTGTTCCTTATTTAGCCTCTTGCGCTGGCTTGGGAACGGAGCAGCTTAGAGGCATGCTTCATCGAAAACTAAACACTTCCGGTTGGCTAAAAGCCGGGAGGGCCAGGTCAGAAGAATTGATTTCAGCGCTTGACGAAGAATTGGGTATAGTTGAGAAGGTTAACGAGCAAATATCGCGACGATGGACCTTGGCTGATGTGTTTATCGAGCGTGTGCGCTTTGGTAGTCGGCGTGCTTCAGAGTCGCAGCGGGGAGGACGAGGATTGGAGGACCAAGTGGACACTATTCTTAGGGAACTTAATATCCCCCATGCCATGCGCACACGGTTTTCTGGACGGAATAACCAAGACGCACCATGCGACTTTGCTTGTCCTGAAGGGGGGAGCGGGGCTCTTATCGTTGGTGCCATTAAGGGTTTTGATTCAACCGGAAGCAAGCTGTCAGATGCGGTCCGTGAGATTCAAGAGATGGCCGCAAAGCGTCTTCCCAGGCAGTATGTGTATGCAATAGTTGATGGTAATGGGTGGCGGCGGCGACAGGCCGACTTGCGGCGTATTTTCGCGTTGTATCAAGACAACGATTTGGACGGTTTATACAACATGGCTAGGTTGAACGAATTTAGGGTGGATGTTCGGGCTGCCGCGGATCGCCTGAGTCTATAGTAAGTGAACTGCGCTGGTGCGGCTGGAGGTGTGGTAATGAAGAAGGTAGTGCCTATTTGGCCGGAAGAACACGTTACGTCAAAGTTGGGGAAAACGGGCGCGGCCACCTGGCGGATCGGCGGGAAGCGGTTGGTCAAGGGTTTGGCGTACTTTTGGGTGGCGAAGGGAAACTAGGCCGTATAAGTTGGCGAAGGTGGCAAGCTGGGGGCATGGTGGCTTATTGAGAATGTTGGATGGCTTATGCGCCGGGGTTATGCCGGCCCTGCTTTTGGGAGTATGCGGTGAGATAGGAGTTGTTATGGCGGAGTCCAGACTTGCGGGTGTCGTTGCCCCGCATAGTGCGGCGCACCAAGGCAATCGATTTAGATGGGGAGCAGATCTTGCGGTCTCTGAAAGCAGCCTAGGGGGACAGGTTTCATGTAGTGTTCGTGTTGGCTTTGTATTCGGGTCTTCGGTGCAGGGAACTCATGGGGCTGCAATGGGATGATGTCGATTGTCAGACCGGATCCTTGCAGGTGAGGCGGCAGGTGGCGAGTGTTGGCGGCAGGTTGACTGTTCAGGAGGCGAAGACGGGCCAGGGCAGCCGGGTGCTGGGCCTGGATGCGGAATTGGTGGATCTGCTGGCGCGGCACAGGGCCGCCCAGGAGGGGCGGCCAGGTCCGCTGACAGTCGCGGGAAGGCAGGTGCCGCGTGGGCGGCGGGTGTTCCCGGCGCTCACGGGCGGTCTCATGCCGCCGCTGAATTTCGTGCAGCGGCACTTCCGGCCCCTGGAGTCCAGGGCTGGTCTGCCGCAGGGTCTGCGGCACACCTTCGCCACATTGGCGGCGCCGGGCGGTGTGCCGATGCACGTCACCGCCCGGCAGTTGGGCCACTCCACAACCCGGATGACCGCCGAGGTGTACTCCCATGTGCTGCCGGAGATGCAGCGCGAGGTGGTGCGCCGGGTGAGGGCGGTCGTGGAACGCAACGACACCCAGAAGCACAACACCCAGGATCACTCATAGGCACGCAGCGTCACTTAGCCGGTGCCGCAGGGGGCGCGGGAGGGCGTTATGCACCGTTTCCTGCACCAGCTTTGGCCTTGGGGCCGCCTTCCTCGGAAATGAAAGAGCCGCAAACCCTTGCGGCTCTGAGCTTCTTCTTGGTGGAGGCGAGGAGGATCGAACTCCCGACCTCTGGCTTGCGATGCCAGCACTCTCCCAGCTGAGCTACGCCCCCACGCCGTCGGATTTCATTCTACTATACCCCGGGCGGTCAGGTCAACCGCCGCCCCGGGTTAAGCCGCCGTGAACAATCGCAAGAAAGTTTTCGCGCCGGCAGGAGGAAAAAGGCGGTGACTGCAGAATACTAAAGTGGAGCCCGATGGATCGGCCGGCATCGAAGGGAGGAGGCTAGCGGATGGCAGGTAAGCTGGTGGAATACCTGTGCCTCGCCTGCGGCACCCAAGGGACGCAGCTAGTGGATGCCCCTGCCCGGCCCCCGCAGGGTGGAGATGACCTCTTGAAGACGCCGGAGCCCCTGTGTCCCATGTGCGGTAAAAAGGTGGCTTGCTTCCACCCAGCGGAGGCGGCCGCCGATTTGCATCTGGCCATGGTTTAAACTGGTTCCCGGGGGGCCGCCCGTCTAGGGTAGGCCCTCTTTTTTTGCCGCTGGCATCTTGTCAGCGGTTATTTTTTTCCCCAAGCCTCTCCAAAAAGAAGGAGAAGCGTTCGATAAGGAGAATAGGACTTGGTGGTGGCAAGTGGGGGAAAGTGGTGGTGCGCGGTGCTGGCGGGGGAATATGAGCACAGCTTGGACGGCAAGGGCCGCCTTTTCATCCCGGCCAGGTTGCGGGAGGGCCTGGGCAGCCGCTTCATGGTCACCAAGGGATTGGACAGCTGCTTGTTTGCCTATCCTCCCGCCGAGTGGACGCGGCTGGAGGAGCGCCTGCAGGCCGTGCCCTTCACCCGGGCCGACGCCCGCGCCTTTGCCCGCCTTTTCTTCGCCGGGGCCACCGAGTGCGAGGTGGATCGGCAGGGGCGGATCCTCCTGCCGGCGAACCTGCGGCGCCACGCATCCTTGGAGCGGGAAGCGGTGATCCTGGGTGTTTCCACCCGCGCCGAGATCTGGAGCAAGGAGCTATGGGAAAAGTACAGCCGCACGGCGGCAGCCTCCTACGAGGAGTTGGCCGAGAAGCTGGTGGACTTTCCCCTGCCGGGCTGATGGATGGCTACCGCCACCTGCCGGTGTTGGTCGAGGAGATCGTGCAGTTTCTGGCGCCGCAACCGGAGGGCATCTACGTGGACTGCACGGTGGGGGGTGGTGGGCATGCCCGAGCCCTCCTGGAGGCGGGAGCCGGTGTGGTCCTGGGGTTGGACCGGGATCCCCGGGCGCTGGCGGCGGCGGGGGAAGCCCTTGCATCCTTCGGGGACCGGGCCCGTCTGCTACGGGCCGACTTCCGCGATCTGGCCGCGGTCCTGGCCGCTCAGGGGATGGCGCAGGTGCACGGCATCCTGGCGGACTTGGGGGTTTCCTCCCACCAAATCGACACGGCCGAGCGCGGCTTCTCGTACATCCAAGACGGCCCCCTGGACATGCGCATGGATCCGCAGGCACCGGTGACGGCCGCGGATTTGGTGAACCGGCGATCGGAGCAGGAATTGACGGAAATATTTCGGCGCTACGGCGAGGAACCCTTCGCCCGGCGCATCGCCCGCTTCATCGTCCTCCAGCGCATCGCGGGACCGGTGACCACCACCGGGCAGTTGGTGGAGATCATCCGGGCGGCGGTGCCGACCACGGGCCGGGGGCACCCGGCAAAAAGGGTCTTCCAGGCTTTGCGCATCGCGGTCAACCAAGAGCTTGCGGCCTTGGAGAGCCTGCTGGAGGCATCTCCGTCTCTCCTGCTTCCCGGGGGCCGCATAGCGATCATCTCCTACCATTCCCTGGAGGACCGCATGGTGAAGGAATCTTTTCGGCGGGCGGCCGCTCCCTGCCGCTGCCCGCCCGATCTGCCGGAATGCCGCTGCGGTGCGCAGCCGTCCCTGCGGCTCTTGACCCGGCGGCCGTGCGTACCTACCGGCGGGGAGCAACAGGTCAACCCGCGCTCTCGGGGAGCCAAGCTGCGGGTGGCCGAGCGGCTGTGATCCGGCGCAGTTCTTCGGCGAAGGGAGGTGGCATACGGTGGTACCGGCTCTGAAACCCATCTGGCGGGAAGAAACGAGGCCCGACCCCCGCCGTGCTCCGGCCGTGGTGCAACTGCGGCGGACGTTCCGCAGCTACCTGGTGGTGTGGAGCATCGCCGTGCTGCTGGCCCTAGGGGTGCTTAGCCAGTATGCCGCCCTGGCGGCCATGAGCTATCAGGACGACCGGCTACATATGAAGCTGACGGCCCTCCAGCGCCAGCACCAACAGCTGACGGTGCAAGCGGAGAGTCTGTCCTCGCTGCAGCGGATCAAGACCATCGCCGAGGGCAAGCTGGGCATGGTCCCCGCCCGGCAGGTGCAGGTGGTGGCGGCTCCGACCGTGCACCGGGCGGCGGCGGCACCCCGCAAGGCGGTCAGCCGTTGGTGGGCACCCTTGGAGGGCGTGGCGTCCTTCCTGGCATGGCTGAGCCATCCGGGAGGCAGCCGCTAGGGGGAGGGCCGAGGAGGGCTGGATTCTTTTGACCTCCCCCGGACTGCGGCGGCGCATCGCCTGCCTGCTCCTTGTAAGCGTGCTGGCCTTCGGGGCCTTGACCGCACGGCTGCTGTGGGTCCAGGGACCGGCGGGGGAAGGATATGCCCGCGGGGGATTGGCGCAGCGGCTGCGGGCCGTGCCGGTGCAGCCGCCTCGGGGCGAGATCCTGGATCGGCGGAGCGTGCCCTTGGCGGTCAGCGTGACCGTGGACTCGGCTTACGCCGTGCCGGCCCAGGTGCGCCATCCAGCGGCGGAGGCGGCTCGCTTGGCGCTCATCCTGCACCGTCCGGCGGCGACCCTGCTACGGCAACTTACCGGTCGGGCCGCCTTGGTGTGGATCGCCCGACGCCTCAGCTCGCAGCAAGCAGCTCAACTGCGTCAGGCGGCACCGCCGGGCGTCGGGATCGCTCCGGAGGCGCAACGCTTTTATCCCCAGGGGGAGTTGGCAGCCCAGGTGCTGGGGTTTGCCGGCATCGACAACCAGGGCTTGGCGGGGGTGGAGCTGTCGGCGGACCGCTACCTGCGGGGCAGGCCCGGGCGGATCCTGCTGGAGCAGGACGCTCTGAACCGTGATCTGCCGGACGCTCTGCGCCGCTTCGTGCCGCCGACTCCGGGAGACACGGTGACCTTGACCCTGGACCGCAACGTGCAGCTCATCGCGCGGCAGGCCCTGCGCCTGACCGTGGCCAGCACCGGGTCCGCCGGCGGCAGTGTGATCGTCATGAACCCCCGCACCGGAGGGATTCTGGCTCTGGCCAACTGGCCCAGCTTCGACCCCAATGCCTATGCCCGCTACCCGGCGGCCGCCTGGCGGAACCCGGCCGTATCCGACCTCATCCCTCCGGGTTCCACTTTCAAGCCGCTGACCTTGGCGGCGGCACTGCAGGACGGGGTGGTGACCGGCGCCAGCCGCTTCTACGATCCGGGCTACTCGGTGGTGAACGGGGTGCGCATCCGTTGCTGGAAACACGGGGGTCACGGCAGTCAAGACTTGGCGCAGGTGGTGGAGAACTCATGCAACACCGGTTTCGTGGACCTGGGTCTTCGCCTGGGCACCGCCCGTTTCTATCGCTTCCTGGAACGGCTGGGGGTCACCCGCCGTACCGGGGTGGATCTGCCGGGAGAGGCTCGGCCGATGTTTCCCCGGGAGCGGTCGGTGCGGCCGGTGGACTTGGCGGTGATGTCCTTTGGGCAGACCCTGGCCATTACCCCCCTGGGCCTGCTCACCGCCTTGTGCGCCATCGCCAACGGCGGGGTGACCGTGCGTCCGCACGTGGTGCGCAAGGTGCAAAAACCCGATGGCCAACCGGTGAGCCTGCCTTCCCACCGGGGTCGGAGGGTGCTTTCAAGGGCGGTGGCGGCGGAGGTGACCCGGCTGCTCACCGGGGTGGTGGCGGTGGGCACGGGCAAGAAGGCCGCCGTGCCGGGTTACCGGGTGGCCGGCAAGACCGGCACTGCCCAGGTGGTGGTCAACGGGCGCTACCAGGAGGGCGCCTACCTGGCCTCCTTCATCGGGTTCGCGCCGGTTCCCGACCCCCGGGTGGCGGTGCTGGTGCTCCTGGACCGGCCGCAAGGGGAATACTACGGTGGACAGATCGCGGCGCCGCTTTTCGCCCAGGTGGTGGGGGAGACCTTGCGCTACCTGGGAGTCCCGCCCCAGGAAACACCTCCGGCTGCGGAAAAGGTCATCGTGCCCGACATCGAGAATATATCCGTGGGGGACGCCCGGAGCTTGGCGGCGGCCGCCGGCCTGCGCTGGGCCAGTCGCGGACGCGGGGACGCGGTGCTGCGGCAGCTTCCCGCTCCCGGCAGCCGCGTGCCGCCGGGGAGCACGCTCCTGGCCCTGCGGGGGGCCTCGGCCGTCCTCCGGGGTCGTGTGCGGGTGCCCGCGTTGGCCGGAGCGCGTCCGAGGGCGGCGGCGGCCTTGGCGCGCGCGGCGGGACTGGCCTTTCGGGCGGTGGGGAGCGGTCGGGCAGTGGCCCAGGACCCGCTTCCCGGGACGCCGGTGCGGCCGGGCAGCCTGGTGACGGCGGAATTTCGTTGAAGGGGATAGGCGGCAGTGCGGGACCTGGCAAGGCTGTTGGAAACCTTGGGAGGCAAGCAGTGGGGCACGGCGAGGGGCGAGGCAAGCGGCATCGCCTACGATTCCCGCTGCGTGGGACCGGGGGGGATCTTCGTGGCCATCCCGGGTTTCCGGGACGATGGGCACCGCTACATCCCCGCGGCGGTGGCGGCGGGGGCGGCGGCCGTGGTGGCGGAGCGGGATCCCGCTTCCCTGCCGGTCCCCTGGGTGCGGGTGGCGGACAGCCGACGAGCGTTGGCGCAGTTGGCCTGCAGCTTTTTCGACCATCCCTCCCGGGAATTGGACCTGGTGGGGGTGACCGGAACCAACGGCAAGACCACCACCACCCACCTGCTGCGCCAGGTGCTGGAGGCGGCGGGCAGCAAGACGGGACTCTTGGGCACCGTGCACAACCTGATCGGGGACCGGGTCCTGCCGGTGGAGCACACCACCCCCGAAGCCCCCGACCTGCAGCAGCTCCTGCGCCGAATGGTGGACGAGGGCTGCCGGGCGGCGGTGATGGAGGTGTCCTCCCACTCCCTGACCTTGCAGCGGGTGGCCGGCACGCACTTCCGGGTGACGGTGCTGACCAACGTGACCCAGGACCACTTGGATTTCCACGGCACCTTCGAGGCCTACTTGGCGGCCAAGGCGTCCCTGTTCGACGCAACCCGGCCCGCCGCCCTCAATGCCGACGACCCCAATTTCCCGCTTTTTCGGAAGCGTTGCCGTCAGGTGCTGACCTACGGATTGGGCGAGGCTGCCCAGGTGCGGGGGGAGGCGCTGCAAGTGCTGCCCGAGGGGGCCCGCTTCAACCTGAGCACGTCGCGGGGCGTCTGGCCCGTGCGCCTGTCCCTGACCGGTCGCTTCAATGTGTACAACGCCTTGGCCGCCGCCGCGGCGGCGCTGCTGTTGGGCGTGGACGAGACGGCGGTGGTGCGCGGCCTGGAGGCGGCCCGCCCGGTGACAGGCAGGCTGGAGCGGGTGGAGGAGGGACAGCCCTTCACGGTGGTGGTGGATTACGCCCACACCCCCGACGGTCTGGAGAAACTTCTGACCACGGTACGGGAGTTCACCGCCGGTCGCGTGCTCTTGGTCTTCGGATGTGGCGGCGACCGGGATCGGGGCAAACGCCCCCTGATGGGGGAGGTGGCGGCTCGCCAAGCGGATTACGCGTGGCTCACGGCGGACAATCCGCGCAGCGAGGATCCGGAGGCCATCATCGAGGAGATCACCGTCGGTTTCCGCCGGGCGGGGCGGGACAACTACCGCCGCACGGTGGACCGGGCGATGGCCATCCGGGAGGCGCTTCGCGCGGCCCGACCCGGCGATGCGGTGGTGGTGGCGGGCAAGGGGCACGAGACCTACCAGATCTTTCGGGACCGCACCGAGGCCTTCTCCGACCGCGAGGAACTGCGCCGCGGTCTGAACGAGCGATGAAGCGGCTGTTCAGCGCCGCCGAGGTGGCGGCGGCGACGGGCGGAACGGTGGTCGCGGGGGATCCGGCGGCCTTTTTTTCCGACGTGCAGGTGGACAGCCGGGTGGTGGAGGCGGGAGGCCTGTTCTTTGCCCTGCCGGGGGAACGCACCGACGGGCACCGCTTCGTGCCCCAGGCCTTGGCGCGGGGGGCGGGGGCCGTGGTGCGCGAGGTGCCGGACCCGGTTCCCCCCGCCGCGCTGCTGATCCGGGTGGCCGACCCGGCCCGGGCGCTTCTGGACTTGGCGGCCTTTCACCGCCGGCGTTTTGCGGTGCGGGTGGTGGGGGTTACGGGCAGCGTGGGCAAGACCGGCACCAAGGAGTTCGCGGCGGCGGTCCTGGCCGTGCGCCATCCCACCCTCAAGAGCGAGGGCAACTACAACACCGGCATCGGGCTGCCCCTGACCGTCTTCCGCCTGGAGGAGCGCCACCGTGCCGCCGTCCTGGAGATGGGCATGCGGGGGCGCGGCGAGATTGCCGCCTTGGCCCGGGCGGCGCGCCCGGAGGTGGGGGTGATCACCGTCATCGGGGAGGCGCATCTGGAACGGTTGGGATCGGTGGAAGCTATCGCCCGGGCCAAGGGAGAGCTGTTGGAGGCTCTGCCCCGGGACGGACTGGCGGTGCTCAACGCCGACGACCCCCGCAGCCGCGCCCTGGCGGCGGGCTGTCCCTGCCCGGTGGTATTCTTCGGCCTGCGGGAGGGAGAGGTCACGGCCCAAGACGTGCGGCCGCGGGGCGCGGCGGGAACCGACTTTATATTGCGCGTCGCGGGAGAGGAGACGGCGGCGCGTCTGGGCCTGCCGGGGCGGCACCAGGTTCTGAACGCCTTGGCCGCCGCGGCCGTGGCCCGTCGCTTCGGCCTCACCCTGGAGGAGACCGCCCGAGGACTGGCCGCGGCGACCCTCGCCCCGGGACGGGGCCGGCCGGAGGTGCTGGGAGGGATACTCTTGGTGGACGACACCTACAACGCCTCCCCCACCTCCATGGAGGCGGCCCTGCAGGCGCTGAGCGAACTGGACGTTCGCCGTCGGCTGGCTCTCTTGGGGCCCATGCGGGAACTGGGTTCCTACAGCGCGGCGGGGCACCGCCGGGTAGGAGAGGCGGTGGCCCATGCGGGGGTGGACCTTCTTTTGCTGGCGGGGGACGAGGCGGCGGCCATCGGGGAGGGCGCCCGCGGGGCGGGATTGCCCGCGGACCGGATCGTCGCCTTGGCCGATCGCGAGGCGGCGGGGGACTTTCTTCTGGAACGGCTGCGCCCGGGGGACGGGCTGCTGGTGAAGGCGTCCCGCAGCGAGGGCCTGGAGCGGGTGGCCCAGCGGGTGCGGGAGCGCTTCGGGGGGGTGGGCCGTTGACGGTGGCGCCCTTCTATGTCCCGGCCTTGGCCTTCGTGGTGACCTTCGGCCTGACCGGGATCGCCATCCCGTTGCTGCGACGCCGAGGCCTGGGCCAGACGGTGCGTGCCGACGGTCCGGCCAGCCATCGGGTCAAGGCGGGGACGCCGGCCATGGGGGGAGCGATCTTCCTTCCGGTGGCGGTCGGGGTGGCTTTGGCGGCTGCGTTTCGGCCCGACGTCGCCCTGCTGGCGGGAGTGGGGCTGGGCTACGCCGCCTTGGGCTTTGCCGACGATTACCTGAAGGCCTTTCGGCGCCGTCCCCTGGGTCTGAAGGCCCGCCAGAAGCTGGTGGGACAGCTGGTCCTGGCCCTGGTGGCGGCCTGGGGGGCCAGGGCCATGGTGGCGGACGTCTCGGTGCTGCGCCTGCCCGGTTCCGCCCATGGCTGGTCCATCGGTCCCTACTACTGGCCCCTGGCGCTGCTGGTGGTGGTGGGGACGGCCAACGCCGTGAACCTGACCGACGGGGTGGACGGCCTGGCCGGCGGCCTCGGGGTGGTGGCCTTCGTGTTCTATGCCGTGGTGGGCTATCTCTTGGGCCAACCTTCCTTGAGCCTGCTGTTCCTGGCGCTGGCCGGGTCGTTGCTGGCCTTCCTGCTTTTCAATTTCCACCCGGCCAGGATCTTCATGGGGGACACGGGCTCCCTGGGACTGGGGGCCATCCTGGGGGCCGCGGCGGTGCTGACCCGCAGCGAGCTGTTCTTGCTGCTGGTGGGAGGGGTCTTCGCGGTGGAGACGCTGTCGGTGATGGTGCAGGTGGCGGCCTTTCGCCTCACCGGCCGACGGGTGCTGCTGATGAGCCCTTTGCACCACCATTTCGAGCTGGCCGGTTGGTCGGAGGGGAAGCTGGTGCGTCGCTTCTGGGGCCTGGGTGTGCTGTTGGCCATGGTGGCCCTGTGGCTGTGGCACTGAAGGGAGGGTGGCGGTGATGGAGGCGCGCCGCGGTATTCCCGATCTGTACCTGCTCCTGATCGTGTTCAGCATTCTCGGGATAGGCATCGTGATGGTGGGGTCGGCCAGTTCCGTGGACGCCCTGGCCGTCTACCACAACCCCTACTATTTCCTGGAGCGACAGATCATCTGGAGCGTGCTGGGCACGGCGGCCATGCTGTTTTTCTCCCGGGTCAGCTACTGGCGCTGGCAAAGCATTCCCTGGCCGCTCTACATCATCACCGTCGTCTTGCTGGCGGCGGTGCTGGTGCCCCATCTGGGACGCGCGGTGAACGGGTCCCGGCGGTGGCTGGGTTTCGGGCCGCTGACGGTGCAGCCCTCGGAGTTCGCCAAGCTGTCCATGATCTTGGTCTTCGCCGCCACCCTCACCTCCTGGAAGGTGCGGGATTTCTGGCACGGCCTCGTGCCCCACGTGTTGCTCTTGGCTGCGGTGGGAGGGCTGGTGATCCTGCAGCCGGACCTGGGCACGGCGGCGGCCCTGGCCGGAACGGCGGCGGTGATGCTCTTCGTGGCCGGGGCACGCATGAAGCACTTGGGGCTCTTGGGAGCATTGTCGTTGCCCACGGTGGCCTTGTTGATCCTCAAGACCCCCTATCGCCGGGAGCGCTTCTTTGCCTTCTTGGATCCCTGGAAACACCCTCACAGCTCAGGCTACCACATCATTCAGGCCTTGTACGCCCTGGGTTCCGGCGGCTTGCTGGGGGACGGACTGGGCCGCAGCCGGCTGAAATATTTCTACCTGCCGGAGCAGCACACGGACTTCATCTTCGCCATCTTGGGGGAGGAACTGGGCTTCATCGGAGGGGCGGCGGTCATCGTGCTCTTCGTGCTGCTGGCCATCAGGGGATACCGCATCGCCCTGAGGGCTCCCGATAACTTCGGAGCGCTTTTGGCCACGGGTCTGACCACCATGGTGGTGCTGCAGGCGGCGATCAACATCGGCGTGGTGACGGGTTCCTTGCCCATCACCGGGATTCCCCTGCCCTTCGTCTCCTACGGCGGTTCCTCGCTGGTCTTCTCCATGGCGGGGGTGGGCATCCTGCTGAACATCTCCAAACATGGCCTGCGCGGGGGAGGTTGAGGGCACGGTGCGGGTGCTGGTGACGGGCGGTGGCACGGGCGGCCACATCTACCCAGCCTTGGCCGTGGCCAAGGCCCTCCGGGACCGGGTGCCCGGCTGCCAGGTGCTCTACGTGGGTACCGCTGCAGGCTTAGAGCACGACCTGGTGCCGCGGGAGGGGGTGCCTTTCCGGGCCGTGCGGGCGGCGGGCATGGTGGGCAAGGGGGCTTCGGGCAAACTGCGAGGGGCCGCCCATACCACCTGCGGTCTGGGGCAGTCCCTGAGGCTGGTGGCCTCCTTCCGGCCCGACGTGGCGGTGGGCACGGGCGGCTACGTGGCGGCGCCGGTGATGCTGGCGGCGTGGCTTTGGCGAGTGCCGGTGTTGATCCAGGAGCAGAACGTCCTGCCGGGGGCCACCAACCGGCTGCTGGCCCGCCTGGCCGACCGGGTGGCCCTGCCCTTCGAGGCTTCCCGCCGACATTTCCCCGCGCGCGTGTCGAGCCGGCTGCGGGTGGTGGGCAATCCCGTGCGGCCGGAGGTGCTGACGGCCCGCCGGGAGGAGGGTGCCCGCCGCCTGGGCCTGGACCCGGCCAGGCCTACGGTGCTCATCTACGGCGGCAGCCGAGGGGCGAAGGCCCTGAACCGGGCGGGAGTGGAGGTGCTGCGCGGCTTTCGGGGAACGGGGAACCAGGCCATTTTGATCACCGGGGAGGTGTACCATCGGGAGGTAGGTGCCGCCCTGGAGCGGGAGGGTATCGCCGGGCCCAACCTGCTGGTGTATCCCTATCTGCATCATCTGGAGGATGCCCTGGCCGTCAGCGACCTGGTGGTGGCCCGGGCGGGCGCCATGACCGTGGCCGAGCTCACCGCCCGCGGTCTGCCGTCGGTGCTGATCCCCTCTCCCAACGTGGCGCACCACCACCAGGACGCCAACGCCCGCCTCTTGGCGCGGGCCGGGGCGGCGGTGCTGGTCAGGGAGCGGGAGCTGGCAGGGAAGCAGTTCGCGGCCCTGGTGCGGGAGCTTTTGGAGGATCGGGAGCGGCTGGAGCACATGGCGCAGCAAAGTCGGGCCCTGGGCCGGCCCCAGGCCCTGGAGGATCTGGTGGCCTTGGTGCTGGAGTTGACGGAGCGGCGCTCGTCATGACGGCGGCGGCACGGCTGAGGGAACTCCTCCGGGGGGAGGTGCGGGAGGATGAGCCCATGAGCCGCCATACCACCTTCCGTTTGGGCGGCCCGGCGGAGCTTTTCGTCCTGCCCCGGGATGCGGCGGATCTGATCGCGGCGGTGCGGTTCGCGCGGCAGGAGGGCCTACCTTGGCGCATCCTGGGGGGAGGGTCGAATCTGCTGGTGGCCGACGCGGGGGTGCGCGGCCTAACCATATGCACCCGAGGGCTGCGGGAGGCGCACTGGAGCGGCGAGGGGGTGACGGCCCAGGCAGGGGTATCCATGGCCCGCCTGGCCACCGGGGCCGGACGGCGGGGCCTGGCGGGGCTGGCCGGCTTGGCGGGCATCCCCGGGACCCTGGGGGGAGCCGTCCGCATGAACGCCGGCGCCCACGGCGCGGAGATCGGGCGCTCGGTGGAATGGGTGGAGGTACTCACCCCGGAGGGAAGTCCGGCCCGGTGGGAGGGGCGGCAGTTGGGCTTCGGCTACCGCTCTTCACTGCTGCGCGGATTGGCGGTCCTCTCGGTTCGGCTGGCCCTGGCGCCGGGGGATCCCCGGGAGCTCCAGCGGGAGTTGGAGGTCTTTCGGGAAAGGCGGCGCTCCACCCAGCCCCTGAACCGGCCCAGCGCGGGCAGCGTGTTCAAGAACCCGCCGGGAGCGGCGGCGGGGCGGTTGATCGAGGAGGCCGGCTGCAAGGGGTGGCGGGAGGGGGGGGCGCAGGTGTCCAAGCGGCACGCCAACTTCATCGTGGGAGGGCCGGGGAACACGGCCGCGGATGTGCACCGGCTGATGCGGCGGGTGCAGGAGCAGGTGTGGCGGCACCGGGGCCTGCAGCTGGAACCGGAGCTGGAGCTTTGGGATTTCGAGGAGGGCCAAGATGACCGATAAGGAACGGTTGGAGACCTTTCGCCGTTGTGGCAGGGCGTTGTTTTGGGGCGGGCTGAACGACTCTCACTCGGGGAACTTAAGTGTGCGGGTCAAGGACAGCCTTTGGATCACCCGCACAGGATGCATGCTGCACGAGCTGGTGGCAAAGGATCTGGTGGAGGTGGCGGGCGATCCCCCGCCTCGACCGGAGCTGCGGGCGTCCCGGGAGTTTCCGGCGCATCGGGCGCTGTATCGGGCCGGTGGGTACGCCGCCGTGGTGCATTGCCATCCCCCCCTGGCCTTGGCCTGGGCCATGGTGGCGGACGACCTGGTTTCTCTGACCGTGGACGCTCGCACCGCCCTGGGGCCGCGCGTGCCGGTGCTGGAGGCGGCGGTAGCCCACGGCGAGGCCCTGGCCGGGATGCTGGCGAAGGCCATGGCCGGACACCGGGCGGTGCTGGTGCGCGGCCACGGCGTGTTCGCGGTGGGCGACGATTTGGAGCAGGCGACCTGGCGAGCCTTCCAGGTGGAGCGCACGGCGCAGCTCACGGTGGCGGCTCGGGGGCTGGGGGCGGACCTGGCGGGTTTGGCCGCCAAGCCATACCTGGCGGCGTCGGAGTGAGGGCCGCCGGGGCGCTGAGCGAGGAAGGGAGGCAGGGAGGGCCATGGGCGCGGCGGGCGGGCGGCGGAAGGCGAAACTCATGCACAAGGGCCTGCGGCTAAATGCACCGCCGGGGCGCGTGATGCGTGATCGGCGCCTGCGCCGCCGAGGCATGCGGGAGCGGTGGGAGATGCAGCGGGACATTCTGGACGCCTCGGAAGACGGAGGGGACCCCCGTCGCTGAAGGTCGGGGGGCCTTTCCATACTGCGTCCCCCGAACCGCAGGCAACTCCACCAGGGAAAACCGGCGGTGCTGCGCCCGGGTGTGGGGCACCCCCTCGCCTGACTGTGAAAAAGTTGATGGGGTTGCGGTGGGGTCGATACTCTTCGCCGTCGAGGCCACGTTTCCTTGCCCTCCGAGGCGGTTCGAAGTCGGTCCACCGGTCCCAGGCCGAGGGTTACGAGCGGATCAGCCGTGGGCATTTCTCGGGCCCGAGGAAACCCGGACGGCACAAGAGCCGTCCAGGTGGGTCCACCAGTTCATCCATCCGTCTGCTTTTGCGTTCGTCCCCATGGGTGCGCCGCGCTTCACCATTGCCTATGCCCCTGCCATCCGCTATGACGTGCACCACTCTCGGGCAGGGGGGCGGGGAAGACACCGCTCACGGATTTGAGCGAGGAGAAACTGCTTGCCGCCCTGAAGGGAAAGGCGAACCCGCAGGAACTGCTGCGGCGGCACTCCGGCTCCAAGGGGCCGCTGTGCACGGCCCTGGCCCGGGCCACCGCGAAAGCCGTGGTCCGGTTCCTGGTGCTTCGCCGCCAAATCGATGAACTGCGGTGTCAGCGCTAACGATAAATGAGCCGATATCGCTCGAAATAATTGGCCCCATGGGAGAAAGAAGAAGAGGGGGAAGGCGTCTCCCCCCTCCTTTAGAGCCTTGGATTAGCCGCGATGACCCACCGTGCTGACCCGTACGACGGGGTTCCTGGTGTCCTGGGTTTCCCCGCTCAGGATGGCCCGAGCGTCTTGAGCCATCGCCTGCAACGCGTCCGCCACCGTCAGCGCGGCGTCCAGGCTGTGGAACCGGATGTCCACGACGTTTTGGCCTCCCACGCACAGGCGCAGGTTGATGAGGATCTGCAGGCCGTCGTCCTCGCCTGTGCCGGGCCGGCGCCAGCGCTGCTGGGGAAACACCTCCGTCAACGTCGTGAGCATGGCTCCTTCGTGGATCACGAAGGGTCCAGTTTCGTCACCATACATACCGATCATGGTTTGTCCCTCCCGTGGTCATAGTTCATTCTCCTGGAGCACCCGCTGCATGACTCGGTCATCCACCAGGGCCTGCTGTTGCTGGAACGCGGCCAGGAGGGCGTGGGTGGCCAGGGTGTTGATCAGCCGCGGTACGCCGCGGGAGTGGTGGAAGATCAGCTCCTGGGCGCCGGCCGTGAACAGGGGCTCTTCCCGTCCCGCCAGCCGCAGGTGGTGCTCCACATAGGCCTGCGTCTCCTTGGCTCCCAGGCACTCCAGATGGCAGCGCAGGTTGATCCGCTGGGTCAAGGCCTCGTGCTTTTTGAGACGCAGCGTGGAGAGCAGGGATAGCTGCCCCACCAGGAGAAGGGCCAAAGGAGAGGCGGCATCCAACTGGCCTTGGGTCAGAAACCGCAGGGCCGTGAGCACCGGTTCCGGCACCAGATGGGCCTCGTCCACCACCAGGACCGGAGTGACTCCCTGGGACGTCAGGGCGCTCAAGGCGTCACCCACCTGGCGGGCGGCATCCGCCGTCAGCCAGCGGGGCTCCAACGCCAACTGGCTGCTCAAAGCCCGATACATTCCCCGGGGCGAACCGGGAGCCAGCAAGGTCAGGAACCGGTGTCGAGACGGGTCCAGGGAAGAAACCAGGGTCCGCACCGTCGTGGTCTTGCCGCAGCCGATCTCGGCGTCCACCACGCCCAGCCCTCGAGTGCGCACCAGGTATTGCATCCGCAGCAGCACTTCCTGGTGCCCTGCGGCGGGGAACAGTTCCGACGCGCTGAGATCCTTCCCGAAAGGGGTCCGCGTGAAGCCGAAGAAGCCCTCGAACACCTGGGTCACCTCCCACGCAAACACTTCAGGTACTCGCCGATGTGTCGGTCCGGTCCGATGTCGGCCACCAGTCTGGCCAGAGCCTCTGCCCGCGGGGTGGGATCCAAAGGCCCGCCCCG
>JAJZIM010000043.1 GCA_021810565.1 Bacillota bacterium | reverse complement strand
TGGGTGGCCGGGACAGTCGGGCCATTCGCCGAAGAACCAGCGGTAGACCCGTGAGTAGCCGTCGATGGTGGCCGGGGATGCGTTGCGGACGATGGAAAGGAATTCGATGAAGCCCTGGGCCTCGTCGGGCAGCGGACGGTCTTCTTTGAGCATGGGATCTCCTCCTTGGCAACTTAGCAAGTAGGGAGGTGCCGCCTTTATCGTTAGTGTGGTAAATGGAACAAGCTCTGCGCAAGTCGAGAAGGAGGTTTTTCGGATGAAAAAGTCCCGTCTCATGGCCGCCGCCGGCGCGGCTGCCGTCTTCGTGGCGGCCACGGCCCTGTCGTCCCTGGCCGCACACGCGGGCATCCCGAAGCGGATGACCGCCGTAGAGGCCACCAAGTCCATCCCCGCGGGCACCGAGATCCGTACGTCCGACCTGACCACCGTGACCTTCCACGGCCAGCCCCCCACCGGCATCGTGACCGCCATCGGGGGCGCGGCCGGCAAGCTCGCCGCCCACCGGATCGCCAAGGGGGAGATCCTCTTCCTGGCCGACGTGAGCAAAGGCGTGGAGCGCGATGGGCTGAAGCCCGGCGAGGTGGGCTTCATGGTGCCCGTCAGCCTCACCACGGCTGGAGAGGCCACCCCCGGCAGTCGGGTGGATGTCATCGCGGGCACCAGCGCCAAGGGCTACGCCGCCACGGGAGGCAAGGTCGCTCCTGCGGGTGCCACGGTGGTGGGCTACTACCTGCGCGTGGTCCAGGTGGTGACCTCCTCCAACGCTCCGGCCAGCAAGCCCAGCGGCAAGACCAACAGCGCCCTGTCCAGCGGCAACGTGCCTGCAGCGGTCGAGCTTGCCGTGCCCCTCGCCAAGGCGGTGCAACTCACCCAGATCCAGTACGGCGGCGAGAGCCTTACCTTGGTGCTGGCTCCTTGGGAGCAGAAGGGAAAGGCGGTCCAAACCACCGACACAGTGGGTACGCCGGTGAAGGGCGGCTTCGTCCCGTCGGCATCAACGCCGGCGACGGTCTTCAGCGGCAACGGCACGGCCACCGCGACGGCCAAGCCGTGAAGCCGGTGGACATCGGAGAGGTCCTCGCCCGCTGGTTTGACGGCGACGAGGCGTTCCAGCGCACGGCCATCCTCATGCTGGTGGCCGGCGAGATCGGGTTCGGCTCCGGCGGGCGCGGCTTCTCGTTCGCCCTGGCGCTGCTGCTTGCCGCCGTGGCGTTCGTCGGGTATACGGTGGATGCGATAATCACACTGTTCAGGAGGGGTGTTTCGTGAAGCAGATCGGCGTGATCCTGGCCGCCCTGGCGGGGGCGGCGGTGCTATTTGCGGGATGCGGGGGGCCGCCCCGGGGGCTGTCCCTGGCCCCGAACTGGCGGCTGATCCAGGTCTACACCCAGCAGGGTAAGGCCATGTACTTGAACGCAGCGGTGACTCCGGTGCTCTTCTTCGCGCCCGACGCGAAGGACGCGAGGGCGGTGGAGGCGGCGGCTAAGGCCATCGGCAAGCTTCATGGCGGCAGGCCGGTGCTGCTGGTGGCGACGGATCTGGGCGGCAGTCCTGCACAGGCGGCTGCCCAGGTGCAAGCCTGGGAGAAGGCGCATCACGTCAGCCTGCCGGCGCTGGAGCAGGCGGGGCCGCCGGATCTGTACGTCCGCCGTGTGTCGGAGCTGGTGTGGATCGGGCGGAAGGGGCATCGGCACGAGGTGACGGTCATCACCAAGAAGGTGCTGGAGGAGGCCGCGGGCGGGAGGTGACGTGGACGTGCGAGATGCTGTCGCGGCATGGGTAACTCAGCGAATTCTATCGAAGATCTATGCCGAATCGAAAAAAGAAGATCCGGACATTTTTCTTGTCACGGATCCGTCTCCGTTCGTTGTGTTGCTGCCCCTTTTCATCGGCATTACGTGCTTCGCCTGGGCTGGGTATGTCGTTGGAGTGCTTGGTGTCCGCCTGGTCGGCCCGGCCCAGGTCGCAGCATTCTTGAAGGCGCAAGGGATGACGGCAACATCTCCTCATACTTTGAACAGAGATAGCTTCCTTGCAACCCTATTCATTGTAGCTGCCGTACTGTTCGCGGTGGTTTTCTCCTTGGTGACAGTCATCCGGCACTTAGTAGAAGTGTTCGGCGTAGACAAAATTACGGCACGGTTGGAACAGTACTGCCGTGCCGGGCGTCTTCCGTGGCCGTCACCCCTATCCCCTTACAGCCCGCAGCGCGAGACAACCGAACACCAACATGGAGACAACGGATGTGCCAGCGGACAAAGCAGCGAGGCACCACATTCGCCGGAAACGGTACCCGACGATGCGAAGTTGATTCTTGGGGCACTCCTTCGTTCGTGCAAGACTGCGGACGATGCGCCACCCATCGGTGCTGTTCGCGGTGGAGGCAGCGGGACCCGCAAGGGAAATGCGTCCGATAACATCCGGAGGGTATGCGAAGTCGTCCGGGTTTCTTCTGACGATTTTGCCCGACATGCCCCAGCCGCATTTCCAAGGGACGCTCATCAACCGCTGAAACCAGGGCAATCGCCATCTGTGCCCGCCGATGCGAACTTCAAGCACCTCGATATTGGCTCTTTGCGCGGCACGCAGGCGGGCAAGCTCGTGGAGGATCATGTCGAGCCACGCAACGGGTACGGCCGAGATAATGAGAAGCAGACCCCACCCAAGCAACGGGCAAGCTTCTTGAAACCCTCCGATGACACGTCACCTCCCTTTGGCGAAGGCGGTGTTGTCCGCCTGGTGGCGCGGTACATGGCCTTCGTTTTGGCGACAACGGGAGACGGAGGAGACATGCCCCTTGTTTCTTCCCTGATGCTGGGTCTTTCCGTGGCGTCGTTTATCCTGCTGGGGGCGATTTGCGTGCTTCACGGGACTTGACAAACCCCGCATCTTGCTATATAATACGGTATAGCAAGAGGTGATACCGTTGACCAGGCAGGTGCTCAAGGCATTCCGGCTGCCGGTGGGGCTGGCCCAGGCGCTGGAGATGAAGAGCAGGGCGCTGGGCGTGAGCCAGACCCAGTTCGTGGCGCAGGCGCTGGAGGAGGCCATCGTCCGGGGCGGGCCTGGGAAGCCCGGTGTGCTGGACGACATCCTTCACGCGAAAGGAATCCTGGAGCGGGTGGCGAACCATATAATGGAGATCGGAGGTGGCGGATCGTGAGGAAGCGCATGCTGGCCCTGGCGACGGCGGCAGCCCTGGTCCTGGGCGTGGCAGGGATGGCCTCGGCAAACAGCCTGGCCTATTTGACGCAGGGGCAGAGCCTGGTGGAGATATACCCATTCAGCAATGGAGTGGGGTTCAAGTTTACCGGAGGACTGTCCCTAGTCAGTGGGGCACCCGGCATAACCACGTCTACTCCTGTGGCCCAGGCCCTCAAGATGGCTTACAATTATGAGCCGAATACAACGGCAGCCTACCTGGAGGCTCCCTACACCACGCAGGTTGTGGCCGAGATGAACGCGGACGGGGTCAACCCGCTGCTCTACGGCGGCCACACGGCCCCCGGGCTGACCACCACGGGACAGGCTGCCACCACTACGCAGACCACCACCACGACTCAGGCCCCGGCCACGCAGCAGCAGGCGGTGCGGCAGGCCAAGGCGGAGCAGCCTGCGGCCAATCCCCCGGCTCCAGGCACGGGCGGCGCGACGCTGACGCCGCAGCAGCTGCATCCGACCCAGGTGCAGAAGGCGTCGGGCGCCCTGAAGGTGCCGCCTAAGACGTTCACCGCCTCGCCCAAGCCGAAGGATCGGCACAGCCCACCCAAGCCGGGCTTCCCCTGGGTTGACGTCGGTGCCGGGTTGGCGATCCTGGTCCTGCTGGGCGCCGGCGGCTGGTTAGGCTGGAGGCGGCTGCATCCGGCCTAGCCGGAGGATGCTGGAAGGAGCAAGCGGGCGAACACCCCTTGCTCCTTCACGCTGTCTGAGGCTATAATCGTCTTGGTCGCGGGGACGAACCCCGCTGGTTCACTCCTTCCCGCCGAGGCCCGCCGCGAGGGGCCGCGGCCGTGAGGCCATAGGCGGGGAGGTGGGAGCGTGGTGCTGCACGTGGCGGTTCCGGTTGCGTTGGCAACGCTTAGCGTTCTGGCGCTCCTGATCCGGAAACTGAAGTAGCCGTCGAAAGACGGCCACCCCAGTGCACGTAGCGATCCACGGCCCGGCCACCTTCGCGGCGACCGGGGAGGTCGAGACCACATCTCGGCCTCCTCTAGCTATCTTATACCACGCGGTTAGGCGAAATGCAAGGTTGCCGTCCTCCAAGGGGCGGCTTTTCTGCGCCCAAAACCATTTAGGAGGTGGCCACTCCGTTGCTGAAATCCAAATCCCGACCGCTCCTGGCCCTGCTTCTGGCCCTGTCCCTGCTCTCCTGGGCCGGGGTGGCCTTTGCAGGCCAGGATACCCCCACCTTCGGGGTGGACATGAACCGCAACCGCAGGATTGACACGGGCAGCACGGCGTGGGCCAGCGGCCTGATCTTCAACCCGAAACCCAACTACCTGGACCTTGGGCCGGTGCTGTCCTACACCGAGCCCACGGTGGCCCAGATCCCGGGTCTGGGCGACACGGCCCTGCAGTACGCCTACGCCGGATCGGACGGCTATCTGTACTACGCCCCGGTCAGTCAGGCAAGCTCCGGGGGGTTCACGGGGGTTTCCGGGTACTTCAACTTCAACGACGTGGCGACGGCGGGGAATCCCACGCAGGACGTGGAGGCCGTGTCCGGCCCCACGGTGGCGGACGGCTGGGTGGCCATCGCCGTTGGCCAGTACATCTGGGCGTGGCCTGCCGGAGACGTGCCCGGCCCCAACACGCCCATCCGAGACGCGCAGGGGCTGGAGCAGTTCAACTTGTTCCACAACCCCGGAAATCACGACTTCCAGGACAGCATGTCCCCCGCCGTGTTCCAGGCTGGCGGGCAGGTTTACGCTTGCGCCGGGGGATGGTCAGGCGACTTTACCTGCGCCGATCTCACGACAGACACGTTTACCGGCAACTATGTTACCACCTGGACCAACAGCTCCTCCGGCACTGCCGACATCACCTCCAGCCCCGTCTACGACGCCAGCGGCTATGGCTGCATCGGCACCGGGATCTCCTGCGCCGGCGTGGGCAGCTCCCCCGCCGGCGACGGTGCGGTGATCTTCGGGATCTCCGGGGTGTCCCCCGGATGGCTGGTGGCCATGGACCCGGTGACGGGGGCCTTCGTCCCCTTCGGCAGCACCAAGAACGGGATCAGCTCCTCGCCGGTGCTCTCCTCCAGCGGCAACCTCTACGTCCCCGACAACGGGGGCAACATCTACGTCTTCGACTCCGCCGGCAACCAGGTGCAAAGCCTCTACGTGGGCGGCGGGCCGGCTTCGGACATCACCGACCTGGCCCTGGGCGAGTACTACCTCTACGGTGTTGAGGACGGCCTGACCCGGCTGTACGCCTTCACCCGGCTCCTGTCCGCTGGTTCGGTGCAGGAGGCGGGTTCCTGGGCGCCAGGGGGCGGCCAGGAGATGTTCTCCCCCTCCCTGGTATGGGACGCCTCGGACGGCTATTCGGACATCTTCCTCGGCACCAACGGCGGCATCGTGGCCGACCTGGCCTTCGGCGGCGGCAGCGCCCTGCCGTCCATCTTCACCTCCAACGGCTCGGGGTTCACGTCCGGAGCCGGCTTTGTGGGCACCGAGCTGCAAAGCTCCCCCCTGACGGCATACGACGCGGTGACCGCCGACGTGGGGCCGGACCACATGCCCATAACCTTCGTGCAGGACCCTTCCAACCAGCAGGGCGCCATCGAGTACTGGCTGCCCGCCCAGTACGCCGTGACGGCCAGCTTCGACCACCAGTCCGTGGTGGCGGGCTCCGCCGTGACCCTGACGGCCAACGTGACCCCCACGGGGATCACCTACCAGGGGGCGGGCGGCAACAACAGCACCCTCCCGGGCGACTGCGCCGCGTGGGGCTCCTCCGCCACCAACCCGCAGGGGCCGACCGGGCCGGGCGTGGTGGTGGAGAGCGGTCTCACCGGGTTTGGCGGCATTCCCCTGACCTGCAACGGCCAGCCGGACGATTCCCCGCTCACCTGGCAGTCCGCCGGAACGTGGCAGGGCACGTTCTACGCGCCATCCAAGCCGGGAAACTATGTCGTGACGGTGCAGGCCGTGGATGAAGCCGGACAGACGGTGCAAGCCCAGGCGCCCCTCACCGTGCTGCCCAACCCCCAAGCGTCCCCGGGCGACGGGACGCTGGTGCTTCACTCCTACGGCGTGCAGCCGGGCGGAACCACGCCCTACGGCAACTGGCCGGAGTGGACCGACTCCACCGGCGATTGGACCACGGCCGCTTCGGCGTTCCCCTATACCCCCGGGGCCATAGCCGCGGGTAACGGCTATTACCTTTCCCGGTACGGGGATTACGTTCACGCGCGGCTCACCGTCTCCAACGCCAACATCCAACAGGCACTGCAGCCATATGTACCCCTCAATTGCGGATGGTGGATCGACTACTGGGGCCTGACATCCTCGTCACTCCAGCACCTGGACGGCCACTACGGGCCTTCCGGAACGGATCTGGGCACCACCATGTTCACTCAGAACGTCCAGTCCCCCATGCTCCTGGACGACAAGGTGACCTACAACCTCAAAGAGGGACTGGCCACCGTGCAAATTCAGGAGCCCCACGGGGCGCAGGTGTGGTTCCGTCAGAACTGGAGCGGGCAGGAGAAGGCCGGGTTCGTCATCACCACCTACCCGGCCAACGCTCAAAGGGTCGAGGATCTGGGCCAGCCGTCCTGGACAGGTGATATCACCGCAAACGCCACAGCCAAAGTGACGTACACCTACATCCCGAAGGTGCAGGAGGAGGTCTGCTCCTCCGCCGGCAAGTGTCAGCTGGAATGGGTCTGCCTCTCCAACGCTCCGGCAACCGTCACCGTGGACGTGCCGATCACGGCAAGGGCGCAGATGGAGGTGATCGGAACTGACTGGTTCATCATCCCGCACGTCACCTATGTCTACTAACCAGCGTGGCGGCGTTGACATCTACGTGCTCCTGGTGTTCCTGCTGGTGGTCTTTGCCGCCGTGACCGTCATCCTCATTGCCGTGAATGCGGCGGCATCGGAGAAGCACGAGGTGCAGGCGGCGCTCAACGGAGCGCTGCAGGCGGCCGCCCAGGCGGCGCTTGTCAAGCCGGCGGGCGGCCAGGAGAGCTTCAATCCTGCGACCGCCCAGCAGGCGTTCTACGCCGCCTTCCCTGCCGACCTCGGGGCCGGCTTGGCCGCCCAGACACAGGTGGTCAACCTCATAACCTACAACAGCCCCGGCGTTACCCCGCCGGGCTTCCCGGCGGGGGACGTGACCCCCGGGCCGGCGCTATACGCCGAGGTGAGGCTGACGGTGGCCATGCCGCCGCTGTTCGTCGGGCATCCCACCGCGACCGTACCGATCTACGGCGTGGTGGCGGCCGCCGGTTTCGACCAGCCGCCCCAGCTGTGGGGCGGCTGAGGAGAGGAGGGAGAGCAAGGCATTGGCAGTACCGCATTTGATCCACAATGTCACCCGGGGAGAGACCCTGTGCGCCGACTGCCGCCGGGTGCGTGGCCTCGCAAGCATGCGGGGGCTGATGCTGCGCAGGCGGATGCCCGGCGACGGCATGCTCCTGGAGCTTGGGCGCAGCCGTAGAGTCCACACCTTCGGCATGCTCTTCACCATCGACGTGGTCCTGCTGGACCGGCACATGCGCGTCGTGTGGGCGGGCACCTTGCCTCCCTGGCGGAAAAGCCCCCGGGACCGCGAAGTACGCTACGCCTTGGAGCTTCCGCCGGGGCGTGTTGCCCGGACGGGCTCGGCTCCAGGGGACCTGCTTGCCGACAGCGTCCAGGCTGCCTCCCCTCCCCCCGAAGGGCGCCTCGCGGCGGACCTGTATGCCCTGAGCCGGGGTATCGGTTCCCGCCTGGCGGGCAGCGCCGGGGAACGCCAGGCGGCGGCCTACGTGAGCGGCGTACTGCAGGGCATGGGACTGGCGCCACGGGAACAGGTATTCCGCGCCCCCCGCACCCCCGCCACGGCGTGGCTTGTCATGAGCTTGGCGACGCTGGTCGGCCTGGCCCTGTCCGCAAGACCCGGTCCATTGAGCCTGGCGGGTGTCGCGCCGTGGACGGCGGCGGCATACCTCGCATGGCGTGATCCGCGCATCGCCCTGCCGGCTCTGCCGCCATGGGTCACCAGCCGCAACGTTTCGGCCACGCTCCCGGCTCAACGGGGCGCCACGCGCGAGGTGGTGCTGGCGGCCCACCTGGACACCGCCCCGATCATGATGCGCGCGGACAGTCCAAGATGGCCGCAGTTGGCCGGGGCCGTCATGCTCGGCTGCATAGGTGCCGTCCTGGCATTGCCGGCGGCCGCACCCGTAATCGGGATGGCCCGAACGCTGGCATGGGTGCTGGGCGCAGCTGTGGCTTTCGGCTTGCTGCTGTTGCTTCCCTCCATGCTGCGCCTGACCTGTGCCGCTCCGGGCGCTTCCGACGATGCCTCGGGGGTCGCGGTGCTCCTGGAGCTTGCCCGTCGCCTGAAGCGGCGGCCCCTTGCCGGCACCAACATCCTTCTGCTTGCGACCGGTGCGGAGGAAACCGGGCTGCACGGCATGAAGGTGTTCCTGCGGAGTTGCCGCCCGAATTTGGTGATCGCCCTGGATGACCTGGGGGAGGGCACCGCACACTGCATCCCCTCAGGCAGGCGCGGCAGGTTCGCCGTGCGGATGGCAGCCCGGGCGGGCATCCCGCCGGCTGCGCTTCGCGCCGCTGTGGGCAGCGACGCCGATGCGGCGGCGGCCAGGGGTGTTCCGGCTGTCCTGGTGGCTGGCCTGCTGCCGGACAACAAACTGCCTGAACTGCACCACTCCCTGGCCGACCTGCCGGAGTATGTGGACGTGCCCGGCCTGGAGAGGGTGGCCGCGCGGGTGGAAGGGTTCCTGCGGCTGTTGGACAGGGAGGTGTAACACATGCGCTTAGGTCAGACGGTGAAAGATTCGCTGGCACTAAGGTTAAGTCAGTTCATATTGTGTCAAGTGTACCAAGGCGGCGGTTGCCCTTTGGCTTTTCGTGCCGGAGGAGATCCGCTTATTGAACATGACCGTCTCCCTGGGAGTTCGGAAATACAGATTGGGAAGGCTCGCCTGTACGTGCCGTACGGCATCGAAGAGACCCACTGGCATGGTATGGCCATGGCGCTGGGTGTCATGTATGTGGGCACGATGGTGGTCTGGTTTGGCTCCGACGCCACGCTACAATGGCAGGTGATGGTCGCCGCAGTGATTGGCGCCTGCCTGGCCCCCGCATTTGGCTTCGGGATCATTCGGCTGCTGAGCCGTTTTGCATCGGATCATGTGGAGCGTTCGATGTATGGCTATGTATTTGAGCGCGAATTGCTTCCCTGTCCCGCCACCATGCCTTCGTCAAGAGTGAAAATAGCTAAACAGTTCAAATACCAGAAAGATCAGCCCAAGGAAGAAAAACAGTTGGCCCAAAAAGAGCAGACGGAAGAAACATCTTCGAGCGTCTTCTTGCCGCCTGGCCTGCGCCGGATGCTCTGGCCTGAAGGACAATGCCGCACATACCCTATACCCATCGCTGCCCTTCAAGGGAAGGTTGCATGCCGCGCCTGCGCTGTTTATGCAAGCATAGGTGGCAAAGAGTATACCAAGGGAGTAACTGGCAAGGGTCAGGCAAACAAGAGAGATTGCCATGGATCCAGCTGCAACGGCAAGGTTGGCGGCCGGGCCGGCCAGAAGAATTCTGGCCTCGGTGAAAGGATCTGGGCGATCATATTTGACGCGAGAGCGCATGTCACAGCAAAAGCCAAACCGCCATTGGGTACCAAGGCACTCGAAGGGGCACCGAAACCGCTTGCCCCAAATCTTGGCCTCGGTTATCCGGACGCCGCTTCTGTGGGCCGCCAGGGCATGGCCGATTTCATGGATAGGCACGTGCAGCCACACGAGAAAGGGAAGGAATATCAACATGCCTATGAGTTCGTCAATCCGGTGGATCTCAGATCGCCTCCCTTCGCGGATGGCGGTGTTGCCAGATTGCTCCTGCGGTACGTGGCGTGTCGGTTAACGTCTTCCGGCACGGACCTGTATGCCCGCGCCGGAATATGGCTTCTTGCCGCGGGCCTGGCTTTCCTGCCCGTGGCAGTAGTGGTGTGGAGGTGAGCACCGATGAAGTCGGCGGAGGCGGCGAGGACTTTGGCTTGGCGGATGGGCTACCGGCTGGAGCTGCGCGAGGTCCGTGAGGGGTGTCCGGCCACCGGCAGGATCAGCCCGGTCAAAGCCTGCGGGGCGTGTGCGGGGGGTGGCGCGTGTCATGCCTTGTTCGCGGATGGCGGAGTCGCGGGGGTGGCCCAGGTGCGCCGGCGGTTCCTGCGGCGGGGCGACGCGCAGGCGCTGCGGGCGTTGCTCACTCTGGCCGCGCAGGCGCTGCGCAACGCCCATGACATCGGGTACCTGGCCGATCAGGCGGTGGCGGACCCCCTGACGGGGCTGCCCAACCGCCGGGGCCTGGAGCGCGAGCTCTCCCGCGGCGCCTACAGGGGTATGTGGGGCCTCCTGCTGTGCGATATCGACCACTTCAAGGCCGTCAACGACAACCATGGGCACGACGCGGGAGACGCAGTGCTGGTGGCCTTCGCCCGCTGCCTCAGGGCCAACGTGCGCCAGTGCGACACGGTGGCGCGTTGGGGCGGTGAGGAGTTCGTGGTGCTGCTCCCGGGGATGGGCCGGGAGGAGCTTGGCGAAGCGGGGGAGCGGCTGCGCCGGGCCGTGGAGGTCCTGCGGCACCCGGCCTGGCCGCCAAGGCTAACCGTAACCGCATCATTCGGCGGTGCCGTCTACCCACTGGACGGCACAGATCCGCCAGGGGTGATCGCGGCCGCCGACGCCGCCCTGTACCGGGCCAAGGAGGGAGGCCGCAACCGATGCGTCGTCTCCGGGTGAGGCTCCTGCCGCTGCGTCGGTTCCTGGTTCGTCTGCGGGCCGTCCCGGTGCCACCGGGGCGGCTGCTGTTATTCCGCCGACAGGGGAGGTGCCGCCGTGGATGAGGTGGCGGTGTTCGTCGCCGTGGCCCTGGCTCGGGCGGTGGAGGCCAAGGACGGCGCCACCGCCGACCACACGCTGCGCGTGGCCGACCTTGCCGTGCGCCTGGCTCAGGCCATGGGCATGGACCAGGCTGGGCTGCTTCGGGTGCGCGTTGGCGCTCTCCTGCATGACGTGGGAAAGCTCGCGGTGCCTGACCGGATACTCCTGAAGCCCGGCCCCCTGACCGCCCGAGAGTGGGCGGTAATGGCGCGCCACCCCGCTGCCGGTGCCAGGCTCCTGCGCGGCATCCAGTCCCTGGCCACCGTGCGCCCGACGATCCTGCACCACCACGAGCGCTGGGACGGCGCGGGATACCCTCATGGCCTGGTCGGCGACGCCATTCCCGTTGAGGCACGCATCGTGGCCGTCGCCGACGCCTTCGTCGCCATGACGGAGGACCGTCCCTACCGCCCCGCGTTGTCCCTGACGGAGGCGATGCGGCAGATCCGGCGTGGCGGCGGCGCCCAGTTCGACCCCGCGCTTGTTTGTGTGACCGTGCGCATTTTCGAGGAGGCGATTTAACGTGAACGAAACGGCAAAGCGGCCGGACCCGGTAGGACTGTGCCCAAAGTGCGGAGAGCCCGTCTACTACGTGGCCACCATCGGCAAGGCCGGCGCCTACGTCTGCGACGGCGGCAGGGAGTGCGGATTCCTCATCTGGCCGGAGGTGGCCCACCGCAAGCTGCCCCCCAAGGCGGTGGAGGAGCTGGTGGTGGACGGCCAGACCTCCAAGCTGCTCCACGGCTTCAGGAGCCACGACGGCAAGGAATTCGCCGCCCGGCTGCGCCTGGACCCGGAGCAGGACAACAAGGTGGTGTTCGTATTCGAGGACCCGGCGCCCATCGGCAAGTGTCCCGAGTGCGGCGCCGACGTGGTGGACAAGCCCAAGAGCTACGGGTGCGCCCACTGGAAACCGGAGAACGGCGGTTGCGGGTTCGCGATATGGAAGGACACCGCCGGCCACCGGGTGACCGAAGACGAGGCCAAGGCGCTCCTGGACGGCCAGGAGGTAGGCCCCGTGGAGTGCCGCAGCAAGGCGGGCAAGTCCTTCCGCGCCACGCTGTACATCGACCCCCAGGACGGCCACCGGGTGGCCATGCGCTTTGAGGACCACGGAGCGCCGGCTCCCGACGACGAAGACGACGACTACCCGGAGGGCGAATAGGCCGGGGGGTGCGATTGCATCCAGGGAGGTAACTGTGCTATGCTGAATTTGCGGGAGGAGATGGACTTGGGCGTTTACGACGAGGTGAAACAGGCCCTGCAGGACATCGTGGCTCCTGAGATCAAGGCGTTGCAGGTGCAGATTCAGGCCCTCGACAAGCGCTTGGAAGACCACAGCCAGGCGCTCAACAGGCGCGTGGATGATCTCGACAAGCGCATATCCGGCCAACTTCAGGGTATCAACAAGCGTTTGGACGATCTCGACACGCACTTTGATCGCGTATTGCAGTCCGAGCTACGCCGCGTGGACAACCGCATTGACGCTCTGGACCAGCGCTTGTCCGCCAAGGTGGAGGACATGGACAGGCACCTGTCCGCCCGGCTGGTGGACTTGCGCGAGGCTTTGCAGGCTCACCACGCACCACCCTACGAGGATTTGGATCGCTGAATAAAACCCAGAAGGCCACCGGACAAACCCGGTGGCCTTCAATTTTAGGAGGTGACGAGGCGTGACCATCGACCAGGCGCCTGACGTGCTCCTGCCCGACGAGGTGGCAGCGGTCCTGCGGGTCAGCCGTTGGACCGTGTACGAGATGATCCGCCGGGGCAAGCTCACCGCCCTGCGTGTGGGCAAGGGCCGCCAGGGCGGTGTGCGGATCACCCGCCGCGCCCTGGAGCAGTACATGGGCCTGCGACAGGAATAATGCCGGGCGGCGGCGAAAACAGCAGCACCCCCGCCCGGCAAAGGAAGGGGGGATGGCCGTGCGAGGCTCCATAACCAAGCGCGGCAACAAGTACATGGCCCGCGTGGACCTCCCACGCGGGGCTGGAGGTGAGAGGCGACAGCAGACAAGGACCTTTCGCACCCGCAGGGAGGCCGAGGACTGGCTCGCCAAGACCGTAACGGAGTTGGGCACCGGCTACAGTCCCACCGACCTTACCGTCAGCCAGTATCTGGACCACTGGCTGCAAGCGGCACGGCCCACCCTCAAGATCGGCACGCTACGGACCTATACCCTGGAGATCCGCCGCATAACCGACCGTTTGGGCAGCCGTCCGCTGGCCAAGGTCACCCCGCTGGACGTGCAGCGAATGCTGGCGGCGCTCCCCGCAGAATGGGCGCCTGCCACCCGGCACGGGGTGTTCCGCGTTTTCCGGGCCGCCATGCGCCAAGCGGTCGCGTGGGGCATGGTGCTCCGTGATCCCACCGCGGGAGTGAGGGCGCCGTCGGCCGCCGCCAGATCCCCGGCCGCTTGGACCGAATCCGAAACGGCACGGTTCCTCGCCGCGGCGCGGGCAAGCCGGCATGCCGCCCTATTCCGGCTGGCGCTGGCTACCGGCATGCGCCAGGGCGAACTCCTGGGGTTGCGCTGGCAGGACGTGGACATGGCCGCCGGTACGGTCCACGTGCGTCATAGCCTCACCTGGCTCAGCAAAGAGGCCCCGCGCCTGGAGGAGCCCAAGACGCGGGGCAGTCGTCGGCAGATACCGCTGGACGCCGCCACCGTTGACGTGCTCAGGGCTCACCGCAAGCGGCGGTTGGAGGAACGGCTCGCGGCGGGGCCGGCGTGGGAGGACCGCGGCTTGGTCTTCGCATCCCGGAGAGGCCAGTTCCTGCGCCGGGAGACGGTGCGGGACATCATGCGCGGCCTTTGCCGCAAGGCGGACGTGCCCCTGATCCGCTTCCACGACCTGCGGCACACCCACGCCACGCTACTGCTTCGAGCCGGGGTGTCCCCAAAGGTGGTGGCCGAGCGGCTGGGCCACACCAGCGTCAAGATCACCCTGGACGTGTACAGCCACGTCCTTCCCGACATGCAGGAGGCCGCCGTCAGGGCGCTGGATGGCCTGCTCGCGCCCCGGCTGTGAGCAGTTGTGAGCAGCCCGGGTTCACGAACCCTAGAGCCATGCGGGTTTTCGGGCCTACGCCACAAGCCTTTCAGGTTCCGGGCGCTTCGCTGCTCGCCGGCAGGTATCCGCGCCGCCGGGGGAGAACATCCCGCGGTGGCGGCGTCCTCGAAGGAGGCGGTCCGGGGGTGTATGTGTCGGTGATCGTTCCGGCGGCGGGGAGCGGGCGGCGGATGGGTCGGCCCGAGGGCAAGCTGGCCTTGGACTTGGGCGGCAAGCCGGTGCTGCTCCACACCCTGGAAGCGCTGCAGCGCTCGCCACGGGTGGACGAGATCGTCCTGGTGGTGCGGCCGGAGGAGGAGGCTGGGTGGCGCAGCCGCTTGGCGCAGCTCCCCGGCCAGCGCAAGGTGCGCCGGGTGGTGGCCGGGGGGGAGCGCCGCCAGGACTCCGTGGCCCGGGGGTTGGCGGTGCTGGATCCGCGAAGTTCCGTGGTGGTGGTTCACGACGGGGCGCGGCCCCTGGTCAGCCGGGAACTATTGCACCGGACCATAGAGGCGGCGGCGGAGCACGGGGCGGCCGTGGCGGCCATGCCGGTAACGGACACGGTCAAGGAGGTGTCGGGGGAGTGGGTGCAGCGCACCCTGGACCGCTCCCGGCTGTGGGCGGCCCAGACCCCCCAGGCCTTCCGCACGGAGGTCCTGCGCGAGGCCTATGCCGCCGCGGAGGAAGGCGAGGCGACGGACGATGCGGCCCTGGTGGAGCGGCTGGGCCAGCGGGTACGAGTGGTGCGCGGCGAGGGGGAGAACCTGAAACTGACCACCCGGCGGGATCTGGAGCTTGCCCGGATGCTGGTGGGAAAGGAGGTGGTCGGCATGACCCGGGTGGGTATGGGGTACGACGCGCATCGCTTGGTGTCGGGCAGGCCGCTGATCCTGGGCGGGGTCCGGGTCGAACACCCGTGGGGCCTGGAGGGACACTCGGATGCCGACGTGCTGGTGCATGCGGCCATGGACGCCCTGTTGGGGGCGGCGGGGGAGGAGGACATAGGCAGCCATTTTCCGCCGGAGGATCCCCGTTTCCGGGGAGCCGACAGCGTGGAGCTGCTGGGCCGCGTGGGGGCGCTCTTGTCAGGCAAGGGCTGGCGGCTGGCCAATCTCGACCTGACCCTCCTGGCCGAGCGGCCACGGCTGGCTCCCTATGTACCGGCCATCAAAGCCCGCCTGGGTGCCGCCTTGGGGGTTTCGGGGGGGGTCATCGGGGTCAAAGCCACCACCACGGAGGGCATGGGCTGGGTGGGCCGGGGCGAGGGGATGGCGGCTCTAGCCGTGGCCCTGCTGGTCGGCGGGCTCCCCGGGATGTAGGGGCAGATCCAGCCGGAAGCAGGTGCCAATTCCCGGGGCGGAGGTCACCTGCAGTGCGCCGCCGTATTGCTCCAGCATCTGCCGGCACAGGGGCAGCCCCAGACCGCTGCCGTGGTTCTTGGTGGTGAAGAAGGGCTGGAAGATGCGGTCCAAATCCTCAGGGGCTATTCCCGGCCCGGTATCCTCCACCAGCACCCGCAGGAAGGAGCCGGAGTCCTCCGCAGCGGCCCGCACGCAGATGGTTCCCGATCCGTCCATCGCCTCCAAGGCGTTGCGAACCAGGTTGTGCAGCAACTGCTTGAGGTGGCGAGGATCCAGTCTGACCGCGGGTGAGTCCGGGGAAAGGGCGTTGGTCAGCGCGACGCCCTGCTCTGCGGCGGCGGGCCGGTACAGGGCCAGCACCTCCTCCACCACCGGGTGGGGAGCGCAGGGGGGGACCTGGCTCGGCACCAGCGGGGCCAAGTCGAGAAAGTCTTGCAGCAGCACATTCACCCGCTCCAACTCCACCAGGATGAGTTGTAGCCGGGCCACATCCTGGGGGGCGGTGGTCTGCCTGGCCAGGATGGACAGAAAGCCGTAGATTACCGTCAGCGGGTTGCGGATCTCGTGGATGGTCTGCCGGGCCAGGACCATCACCGGGTCGCCGGATTCCGCCGCCTGCATGTCCTGCAGCAGCACGATGCTGAGTCCGCCCGTGCCTGCCGCGGGATCCAGGGGGGTCAGACTGACTCGCAGTCGGCCGCCTTGGGGCGTGGTGAGCAGTGCGACTTGGGTCTCGTCGGAGGGGGGATCGCCCGGCAGGAGTTCGGCCAGCGGCCGGTCGACCAGCTGGGGCGCGCTCAGGCCCAGCAGCTGCGCCGCGGCGGCGTTGGCCATGGTCACGACGTGGCGCTGCCCGGTCACCACCATGATCCCCTCGGGCACGGAATCCAGCACCGAGCGCAGCTGTTGGCCCAGGAGGCGGTCGCGCAGGTCCTGAAGGAAGGAGACGGCGCCGATGGTCTCCCCGCTCAGGGAACGGATGGGGTGCGTGGTGCACTCCGCAGGCACCGCGGAGCCGTCCCGGCAGCGGAGGAGCAGCGACTTGGGCGGCGACACGCTCCCTCCCAGCGCCGGGGACGGGTCGTATTCCGGCATGCCGAGTTCCTCCCGCAACTGGGCCAAGCTCAGATGGAACAGGGACGTGGCGTCCCGTCCCGCCAGTCGGGCCAGAGTGCGGTTGACGTAGACCACCTGTTGCTCCCGGTTCCAGGCCAGCACGCCGCAGGGGGCGTCCTCCAAGGCCTCACGTCGGAGAAACACATCGTTGGTCAGGTTCAGCCATCTGGCCATGGGCAAAACGCCTTTGCGCAACGGCGGGCACCTCCCTGCTCCGGTTATTCGACGTCCTCGGTTTGGATTCCTGTTCCTGTGCCACCTTAAGTCGGGATCAGTTTTGCTTGATCAGGCAGCGGCCGGACGATCCGGAGAGACGGATCGGCCCGGCTTTTTTTATGCACGCATAACCCAACAACTTCATAGAGATAATAAAGATGGACCTAAGGCCCGAGGAGGTGCATGGGGTGCGGGGGTGGGGAGTGCTGCTGACCGTGGCCGTCCTGGCGGCCGCCTCCGGCAGCGGGACGATCTCGCCCGCGGCGGTGCCGGTCAGGGCGGGACATCAGCTGGTGGCCGATCGGGGCCGGGTGGCGGTGCGCCCAGTGCCGCGGCCGGCGGCGCCCGACTTGGCCGACCGCGGCGGAGGGCCGGTGGTGGGACGCTTCTTCTGCGTCGCCTCCTGGTACGGCCCCGGCTTTGCGGGGGCACGGACGGCCAGCGGGGAGCCCTTCAACCCGGACGCCGACACCGCGGCCAGCCCCTGGCTGCCTTTCGGCACCCGCCTTCTGGTCACCTACCTGGCCACCGGCCGCTCGGTGGAGGTCACGGTCAACGATCGGGGGCCTTATGGGGCGGGACGGGAGTTGGACCTGTCGCAGGGGGCGGCCCAAGCCATCGGATTGTCCGGGGTGGGCCGGGTGGAGGTACAGATCCTGCGCTAGCAAGGAGACAGGTCTTTGCAAAATGCCGCGGGCTGCGCTATAATCGGGGGCAAAGGCGATGCAGGGAAAGAGTAGGTCCCGCCGACAGAGAGACCGCCTGGGCTGAGAGCGGTCAGGGGACCGAAGGTGCGTCCCGAAGCCGTGGCGTCGAAGGAAGTAGGCGCCGCCGGTTGACCTCGTTAACGGTTGAGAGGGGAGTCCGCCGCCGGCGGGCTCAAGCAGAGTGGAACCGCGGGAGCAGGCCTCCCGTCTCTGGGGTTTTCCCAGGGGCGGGAGGCCTGAAGGCTTTCGGGAGGTGAGGGCACGGTGTGGCGAGCATTGCGACGGGACATCCGGGTGGTGTTCGAGCGGGATCCGGCGGCCAAGAGCGTCTGGGAAGTGCTGCTTTGTTACCCGGGGCTCCACGCCATCTGGGTCCACCGCGTGACCCATCGGCTGTACCGCTGGGGATGGTACCTTCCGGCCCGCATCCTGTCCCAGTGGGCCAGGTTCCTGACGGGGGTGGAGATCCACCCGGGGGCGGTGCTGGGGGAGGGGCTGTTCATCGACCACGGCATGGGGGTGGTCATCGGCGAGACCACGGAGGTGGGGCGCGACGTGACCCTGTACCAGGGGGTTACCCTGGGGGGCACGGGCAAGGAGAAGGGCAAGCGCCACCCCACGGTGGAGGACGGCGTGGTGATCGCCGCCGGAGCCAAGGTGCTGGGCGACATCGTGGTGGGGGCCCACTCCCGCATCGGCGCCGGGGCGGTGGTGGTCAAACCGGTGCCGCCGGACTGCACCGTGGTGGGCGTGCCGGGGCGCATCGTGCGGCGCGGCGGTCAGAAGGTCGGCGCCGATCTGGAGCACGGCGACCTGCCGGATCCCGTGGCGGAGCGGCTGAACGCCCTGCGCCGGGAGATGGAGGAGCTGGAGCGGCGGCTGGGCAAGCTGGAGAACGAGCGGAAGGAGCTGGAGGATGCCGATCGAAGTGCATAACACCTTGGGCCGGCGGCGGGAGGAGTTCACCCCGGGCAAGCCGGGGGAGGTGACCCTCTACGTCTGCGGCCCCACCGTGTATCGGGAGCTGCACATCGGCAACTTCCGGGCCTTCGTGGTCTTCGACACCGTGGCGCGCTATCTGGAGTACCGGGGACACCGGGTGCATCGGGTCCAGAACTTCACCGACATCGACGACAAGATGATCAACCGGGCCCAGGAGCTGGGCATCGGCGTGCCGGAATTGGCCCAGCGCTACATCGAGGTGTATTTCGCGGACGCCGACGCGCTACGGGTGCGTAGGGCCGAGGTGCATCCCCGGGCGACCGAGCACATCCCGGAGATTTTGGAGCTTTGCCGGGTGCTGCAGGACAAGGGGCACGCCTACCAGGTGGGTGGCGACCTGTATTTCGCCGCCGATAGCTTTCCCGGGTACGGCAAGCTTTCCGGCCAGGACCTGGCGCAGCTGGAGGCCGGGGCGCGGGTGGAGGTGGACGAGCGCAAGCGCCGTCCGGCGGATTTCGCCTTGTGGAAGGCGCAGAAGCCGGGAGAGCCGGCCTGGGACAGCCCGTGGGGGAAGGGACGCCCCGGCTGGCACATCGAGTGCTCGGCCATGGCCATGCGCTATCTGGGACATCCGGTGGACATCCACGCCGGCGGGGCCGACTTGATCTTTCCGCACCACGAGAACGAGATCGCCCAGAGCGAGGCGGCCACGGACGGACCCTTCGTGCGCTACTGGATGCACAACGGCTACCTGAACCTCGAGGGAAGGAAGATGTCCAAATCGCTGGGGAACGTGCTGACCGTCAGCGAGCTGCGCCACAGCTTCTCGCCGGAGGAGATCCGCTTCTTCCTGATCTCCGCCCACTACCGCAGTCCCCTAAACTACGGTCCCGAGCTCCTGCAGGCGGCCGCAGGGGGACTGGAGCGCCTGCGCACGGTGCTGACGCGGCTGGGGGAACTCCACGCCCAGGCTGGCGAGATCCCGACGGAGGCGGACCAGGCTTTCCGCGGGCGGCTGGCGGCGGCGCGGCAGGAATTCGAGGCGGCCATGGACGCCGATTTCAACACCGCCGATGCCCTGGCGGCCCTGTTCGAGTTGACCCGGGAGGTGAACCAACGCCTTTCCACGGCCAACTCCCGGCCGCTGCTGCAGGAGGTGGCCGCGCTTTACCGGGAGTTGGGCGGCGTGTTGGGGCTTTTGGAGGAGGAGCAGACCGAGGAGTTGGACTCCGACCTGCAGCGGCTCGTCCAGGCTCGGGAGCGGGCCAGGGCGGTGCGTGATTGGGCCGAGGCGGATCGGATCCGGGCCCAGTTGCGCGACCGCGGCGTGGTGCTGGAGGACACTGCCCAAGGAGTGCGATGGAAAAGAAGCCGGAGCTAGGGGACGATCTGCTCCTGGGTCGGCGCGCGGTGCGGGAGGCGCTGCGGGCCGGACGCGCCCTGCGCCGCATCGCGGCAGCCCGGGGGGCCGAGTCCCTGGCCGAGCTGAGAGGTTTGGCCCGGGAGTCCGGGGTGGTCTGGGAGGAGGTGGACCGCTCCCGGCTGGACCGTCTGGCGGGGGGGCACGCGCACCAAGGGGTGGTGGCTTGGGCGGCAGCCCGAGGCTATGTGCCGCTGGAGGCGATGCTGGCGGCGGCCCGGGAGCGGGGTGAGCCGCCGCTGCTATTAGCCTTGGACGGTGTGCAGGACCCGCGCAATCTGGGGGCGCTCTTGCGCACGGCGGAGGCGGCGGGAGTCCATGGCGTGATCATCCCGCAGCGACGCTCCTGCGGCTTGACCGGAGCCGTGGCCAAGGCGGCGGCCGGCGCGGAGGAGTACGTGCCGGTGAGTGCCGTGGTCAACCTGGTGCGCACGCTGCGGGAGTTGGAGGACGCCGGCTTGTGGGCCGTGGGGGCGGATCCCACCGGAGAGCGCTCCTACACGGAGGTGGACCTGTGCCCTCCCACGGTGCTGGTGCTGGGGGGCGAGGGCAAGGGGCTGTCTCGGCTGGTTCGGGAGGGTTGCGACCTGTTGGTGCGCATCCCCATGCGGGGCACGCTGGCCTCGCTTAACGTGTCGGTGGCCGGCGCGCTGCTCATGTACGAGGCGGTGCGTCAGCGTGCGGGCACAACTAATCCTTGACCTGGAGCGGTCTGGCCCTTATAATTTAATGCGGGTATAAACTGAGCGGTTGTTTCCTGCGGCCCAGGAGGGGCCAAGCCCTGGTTGAACACGGGGGAGGCGGTGGCGAATGAGCCTAAGCCCGCAGCGGGACATCTGCGGCGAGTACGACGAGATGGTGGACGAGCAAGTGGTGGCCTACGCCAGGGACGGAAGCTCGGTGGCCCTGGAGTACCTGATCAACAAGTACAAGAACTTCGTGCGGGCCAAGGCGCGCTCCTATTTTCTGATCGGTGCCGACCGGGAGGACATCGTCCAAGAGGGCATGATCGGCCTGTACAAGGCCATCCGGGATTTCCGCAGCGACAAGCTGTCCTCCTTCCGGGCCTTCGCAGAGCTTTGCATCACCCGGCAGATCATCACCGCCATCAAGACGGCCACCCGCCAGAAGCACATCCCCCTCAACTCCTACGTTTCCCTGAACAAGCCCATCTACGAGGAGGACTCCGACCGCACCCTGCTGGACATCATCTCCGGCTCGCGGATCAGCGATCCGGAGGAGCTCATCATCAGCCGGGAGGAGTTCGGAGACATCGAGGAGAAGATGGGGGAGATCCTGAGCGACTTGGAGTGGAAGGTTCTCATGTCCTATCTGGACGGCAAATCCTACGAGGAGATCGCCTTGGACCTCAAGCGGCATGTCAAGTCCATCGACAACGCGTTGCAGCGGGTCAAGCGCAAGCTGGAGCGGTATCTGGACCGGCGCTACCACAACCAGGAGTTGGGGATGGGGAAACTGTCCGAGGCGGAGTAGGGAGAGGGGGCGGCCCCTCTCTTTCCGCATCACCGCCTATGCCAGGAAACCGCGGCGAATAACTATGCCGGAAGCGGAGGAGGTGGGAGAGGGGCCCGGTTCCCAACGCAGAAAGGAGGAGTGACCCGGGAAGGTAGTTCCCGGGAAAGCTATGTTGCACTACTTAGCCTTCGTGATTATCGGTTTGGTGGTGGGCTGGGTGCTGTCCCGCGGGGCGGGCAAGCCGGTCCACACCATCATCGCCGGTCTGGTGGGCGGCGTCATCGGCGGCTGGCTGCTGTACGACTTTGCCCACGCCATCGCCTACATCTTGAGCCTGGTCACGGCCCTGGTGCTGGCCTTGATCCTGGCGGCGGTGCTACGGGCCGCCGTGAAATAATCTTCCGCAGTGAGGAAGCCTGGGGCGACGGGAGTAGATCCCGCCGCCCCTCAGCATATGACGACCCGGTAGTCGCGCAGCCAGGTGTCGATTTGGATCAGGTAGGCGAAAAGCTGGGCGGTGCCCATCAACTGGCCGAACCAAGGCAGCTCCTCGTGGGCGGGGGTACGGGTCAAGTCCCGCACGGCGTTAGGGTGCAGCAGGGGAACCAGGGGGGAGGCCGGATCGGCGGCGATTTTCGAGAAGCGCTCCCGCATGGCTGTCAGGTAGGCGGGGTTGTGGGTGGAGGGGTAGGGGCTCTTGCGGCGGGAGCGCACGTCGGGGGGCAAAAGCCCCTCCAGGGCTTGCCGCAGGATGCCCTTGGGCTGGGCGCCGGCGCATTTCAGGTCCCAGGGGATGTTCCAGACGTACTCCACCAAGCGGTGGTCGCAGAAGGGTACCCGCACCTCCAGGCCGGCGGCCATGCTCATGCGGTCCTTGCGCTCCAGCAGGGTGGGCAAGAAGCGCGTGACGCTCAGGTAGGCCACCTCCCGGATCCTGGCCAGGCCCGGATCCTCCCCGGGCAGGCGCGGCACCTCCTCCAGGGCCGCACGGTAGCGATCCCGCACATAGGATTCCGGCCGGATATGGGCGACCAGGTCGGGGGATAAAAGGCGCACCCGGTCGGACACTCGACGGGCCCAGGGGAAGGTGTCGGCGGCCAGGGCCTCCGGGAGATGAAACCAGGGGTAGCCGCCGAAGATCTCGTCGGCGGCCTCCCCCGAGAGGGCCACGGTGGCGGTGCGCTTGACCTCCTGCGAGAATAGGTACAAAGATGTGTCCACATCTGCCATGCCAGGCAAGTCGCGGGCGTGGAGGGCAGTGGTCAGGTGGGCCACCAACTCGGGAGTGTCCAGGACCACGGCCCGGTGCCGGGTCCCCAGAAGGTCGGCCACCCGCTGGGCCCAGGGGGCGTCCAGGTTGGTCTGGAAGCGGTTGGGGCGAAAATCCTGCTCCATGCCCAGGAAGTCCACGGAGAAGGTGGGCAGAATACGCCCCCGGCGGGCGAACTCCGCAGCGGCCATGGCGGTGACGGCGCTGGAGTCGAGCCCCCCGGACAGCAGGGTGGCCACCGGCACGTCGGACACCAACTGGCGCGTCACGGCGTCCTCCAGCAATTCGCGCACCCGTCGGAGGGTGGTGGGCAGGTCGTCCGAATGGGGCTTGCTTTGCAGGGACCAGTAGCGGTGACGGCGGAGCCCCTCCCGCTCGTAGGTCAAACAGCATCCGGGTTCCAATTCCGCCACCTGGCGGAAGATTCCATGGCCCGGGGTACGAGCCGGTCCTACGGCTAAGACCTCGGCCAGTCCCGAAGCGTCCAGTTCCGGGGACACGGCGGGATGGGCCAGGAGGGCCTTGAGTTCGGAGCCGAACAGCAGCGCGTCTTTGCGACGGGCATAGAAGAGGGGCTTTACTCCCAGCCGGTCCCGGGCCAGGAGTAGTCGTTGCGTCGCCGTGTCCCAGACGGCGAAGGCGAAGATGCCGTTGAGCCGCTCCAAACACGCCTCGCCCCATTGCATGAAGGCCGCCAGCAGCACTTCGGTGTCGGAGAGGGTGGCGAAGCGCTGCCCGCGGGCGGCCAGTTCTCGGCGCAGTTCCGGGGTGTTGTATAGCTCGCCGTTGTAGGTGATGACGCAGCTGCGGCCCGCATGGTGGCGCACCATGGGCTGGGCACCGCCTTCAGGATCGATCACCACCAGCCGGCGATGGGCCAGGGCGGCCTGGGGCGACATCCATATGCCCTCTCCGTCCGGGCCGCGGCAGGTCAAAGGGGCACTCATGGTGGCCAAGGTGGCCTCCTCCCGGGACAGGTCCCGGGTCCAATCTACCCAGCCGGCGATGCCGCACACCGTTTCGGCCTCCTCCCGCAATGGTCGGCAGCCATACGCTATGCGGCGGGGGCCGGAAAGTGTGCCCGACGGGTGGGGGCTTGTTGTGACGGACGGCGGGTGCTACAATACAGGCTGCCCGGGGCCGGCGTAGCTCAGCGGCAGAGCGGCTGATTTGTAATCAGCGGGTCGCAGGTTCAAGTCCTGTCGCCGGCTCCAACAAATAAACCCAGAGCTAAGCGGGTTTAAAGGAACCCCCTCAGGAAATAGTTGGAGTGGTTCGGCGTTCGCAAGGGCTCTTTGCCGTAAATCCGCCGTGAATCTTACGGAGGGTGATTTTTCTGTGTCGGCTACTTCCCCGGTGTGTTGTCTCTTCCCAGATAGTCGTCCAAAGCGGCGGCTGCCGCCCGATCGGTTTCCGGTAGCAGGTGTCCATATACGTTCACGGTGAGGCCGATCTGGCTGTGGCCGGTCCGTTTACGGTTGATCCCTCTTCCAAGGTCCACCTCCATTTGCCAGGCGGTCTTGCCGTCTTTGGTCTTGTACTGGCGGATCATCTCGCTTGCGCTTGTCCTCTGGGCTCATGCGCCCCCAGGTCCTCCAACCGCTTTACGCGTTCGTCCAGCGCCAACGATGCCTTGACCTCTTCAACCTTGTCCGCCACATGGCGGATCTCGGAACGCAGGGCATCCTCCGTGCTCCGCATGGCCTGCTGCATCCCGTCGATCTTGCTGTTCAGGCTCTTGTCCAGGCTGTCGATCCTGCTGTTCAGGCTCTTGTCCAGGCTGTCGATTCTGCCGTTCAGGCTCTTGTCCAGGCTGTCGATCCTGGCGTCCACCCGCCTGATCTCCGTTTGCATAGTCTGCTGCATCCCGTCGATCTTGCCACTCAGGCTCTTGTCCAGGCTGTCGATCCTGGCGTCCACCCGCCTGATCTCCGTTTGCATGACCTGCTGCATCCCGTCGATCTTGGTGTCCAACCCGTCTATCCGGGCATTCAGAGCAACGAGCTGGCCCTGGATCTTGTTCAGCTCCGGGGCTATGAGGTTCTCGAAAAACTGCCGCATGTTGTTGGCGCTGCCGAACATCGTATCGCCCCCTTGTGCTAAACGGTGTTTTTCAGGTCCAGTATACCCCTTGCCGACGGCCACGGCAACAGAGGCACAAGAAAAGGCGCACCCGCAACCCGCACTTTCCCGCTGCTGGCGGTCCCATGCACGGCGGCGCAGCCATGCGAGCCGCCGCCTGGTTGCCTAATTCTTGCAGCCCGGGCTGCTGGGATTAGGGGGCCTCCGACACGACGAAAAAGGAGGGGGGGAAGGGAAAGAGTCTACCCCGACACGTTTCGGGGCTCCTGGGTATGGCAAAAACTCTGCAGCAGCGCCCTGAGGGTGGCCCTGCTGATCCCCAACTCCGCAGCCGCCCGCCGGATGCTGAATCGTCCAGCTTCGATCTCCCGCCTGGCCGCCGCCAGGGCTGCAGCATCGACCGTTGCTCGGGGCCTCCCCGGTTTGGCCATCAACTCCAGCCGCTTCATGCAGGAGCCCCAGCCATCAAGCGGCAGCCGGGGCTCCGTGGGCGTGGGGGGGTCTCCGCATCATTCCCGGAATCTTGCCCAGGTTATGTTCCGGATGGCTCTGTGGGCGTGGGGGTCTAGCACCTCACCAGGCGGGGTCGTTGGGCAACACCGTGAATTGCGCCTGCTGGTTGACCGTCAGGATTACCCATGCCGTGTTCTGGATGCCGGACGGCCAGATGGCCGTGAAGCTGACGGAGTAACTGCTGGACGGCAGGATCTCTGTCCACTGGCCTCACATGGTGCCGGTGGAACTCAGGGGCCGCTACCAGACCATGTGACTTCGCCGGTCGTCAGAGGTCGCTATTGACTTTCCACGCCGCGTGCGTTATCCTGTCTGCCGAGGCGTGGCAGCGCCTTTTACTTGTCGGGCGGAGGGGTACCCAAGGGGCTAAAGGGGGCAGACTGTAAATCTGCTGGCGATGCCTACGCTGGTTCAAATCCAGCCCCCTCCACCATCGCGCCGCGGGGTAGAGCAGCCAGGTAGCTCGTCGGGCTCATAACCCGGAGGTCGTAGGTTCAAATCCTACCCCCGCAACCAAAGGCTGACGTAGCTCAGTCGGTAGAGCACCTGCATGGTAAGCAGGAGGTCCGCGGTTCAATCCCGCGCGTCAGCTCCATAAGAAAGCTCAGGGCCGCGAGGGTTCGCGGCCCTTCCCCTTTCCTCCCATGAGGAAAAGTATACCAAGTTGCCGTCGCGATTGCCGCCACGGGGACGGCTGCCGTCAAGAAAACGGCGGCGCTCATCCGCGCCGTCCCGTCTTCCGCGCTTGTTCCTGGAACGCCGCCCTGAGCCGGACCAGCGCCTCGCGCTGCGCGTCGGGCAGCAGGTGGGAGTACGTGTCCAGTGTCATGCGGGTGGTGGTGTGGTCCAGCTGCGCCGACACGGCCTTGACGGGGGCGCCGGAGCCCAGGGCCAGGGTGGCGTAGACGTGCCGCAGATCATGGAAGCGGATCGCCGGCACCCCGGCCTTCGCGACCAGGGGCTTGAACATGACGCCCGCGCATTCCCCTTCCCAGGCGCAGCCGGGAGGGGGTCAAGCGGGCGGTGACAATCCCGCTTGCGCGAGGCGACCGCGGATGTTATGATTACCATGGATTGTCGGCCATGGG
>JAJZIM010000111.1 GCA_021810565.1 Bacillota bacterium | reverse complement strand
TGCCGCACCGGGCGCATACCCGAGCCCTTTGCGCACTTCTTCCATCATGCGCTGCACCAAAACCTGAAGCTGTTCCTCCAACTCATCCGGGGCGAGGGCCATGAATTTCTCGCTTGTGGCTTCTTCTGCCAGTTCCCTCACCTTCTGAGCGGCCGCAGTACGCCGCTCTTTCTGCCTACCCGTGTCGTCGTTTGACCTCATTTCGTTAACCGTACCCAACCTCCCCGACCGACCGGATTTTCGTCTGCAGGCCAAGCCGAGAATCGACTTCGTCACGCCGCAGCCTTCTCCTGCTATCGCAAGTCACTCCAGAAGAGCCGCACCCAAATTGCTTGCCCTTATCTTCCGCCTTCTCCCGGTAGCGCAGGAGGTCGTGCTCCGCCCGGTTCAACTCCCGTTCGGCCTTTTTCAGCGCGGCCTTCGCCTTCTTGTAGGCGGGGTTTGCGACTTGCGGCTCGTTTTCCGGCTTCAGGGCCTCGGTGATGTAGCCGAAGGCGTGGTCCATATGGTAGTCGTTCTTGTCCCGCTTGATGCCGTTCTCCTGGACCCAACGGTTGCCCAGAAGCGCCACGGGCTGCTCGGGGGTATAGCTGTGAGGGGCCACCCGGTCCCAGTTGGTAACCAAGGCCACGGGGTTGGTCTCCTGGTTAAAGGTGAAGGCCACCGTCTTCACCCGGGAGTGGTAGTCCTTCACCGCGGTGGTGGTTTCTCCGAGCCAGCAGGGAGTTTCCTTGCCGTGGCGGCGCAACGTCACCCGGGTGGAGCAAAGCTCCCGGGGCGGCGGGGGGCTGTAGCGCAGCCAGGTGACAAAGATCACCCCCAACTCGTCCAGCTGGCGGAAAAGTTCAGCGCTGAAGCCGCCACGGTCGAAGACCAGGATCAGGGGATGTTTCCTCGGGCCACCTAACTCCAGGGCTTTCTCGGCCATGGTGACGATGGCCGAGGGAAAAGCAGCCGCAGCGTCGTCCAGGAGAAAGAAGACGGGCCGTCCGCGCAGGTCGTGGGCCAGGAACTGGAGGTTGCCTGGGATGGCCATGCGGTGGGTGGTGAACCAGCCCTTGCGCAGATTGCGGATGCCGTAGTAGGGAAGGAAGTGGCCGTCCAGGTACAAGACGCCCCACTGGACGATGCCCAGGGCGATGTAGGCCTTGGCCAGGGCGTCCGAGAGGGCTGACCCCAGGTTGCAGGTGTTGAGCAGTTGCATCTGCCGGCGCATGGTGCGCACACAGGGGGCGTTGGGCAGTCCCAAGAGCGCTCCCCACTCGGCACGGTTCTCGGCCTTCAGGGCTTCCACGGAGGCGAGCTGGAAGAAGAAGGCGAAGAAAAGGGTCAAGAGCACGTGGAACAGGTCGTAGGGATTTTGGGGGCGGGAGAGGCCGTGCTGGTCCAGGAGCTTGCGCAGGGTGGCCGGCAGGCCGAGAAACTGCAGGAAAGGTAGGGCCAAAAGGCCGCCAGCATAGCGTGCGGGGTAGGGAGCGGGCAACGGCGGCGGGGGCGGCTCCGGTGCGACCGGGGGAGGCGGCGGTTCAGGAGGGGCCGAAGGAGCGAAGAGGCTGGCCAGATCGGCGGCACGGTAGCGGCGGTAGTAGTTGAAGACGGTGTTGGGATGAACCTGGAAGGCATCGGCAATGGCCCTGGGGCTGTAGCCGCCCTTATACAGTTGCACAATACACAGCATCTTCTCCGCCTTACTATCGAATATGCCAAACATTGCATTACCAACAACCACATGTCCGCTGCCGTTTCTATTATAATTGACGTAAATCTTAGGTTTACAAATATAGCTGGCAAGTCTCACAGATAACCCCCCAATAATCCAATATTATCGAGGGGTTTCGGCAAACCATTCTCACATTCCTGCTTGACAGAGCGGCTTAAATGCAATACAATAGCATTGTGTCTGCAAATCCGAGTTAGCTGAAAAGCACATGCTGGCAATACTACCTCCGCAAGGCTTGAAAATGCACAGATGCTATATTATAGTAGATAAAGCGGGTGTATTTAGGCATATATTGGTATTGGCCCAGAGCCAATATTTGTCTCCTTTCGCGTGTCCCGATGTCTGAGCCTACCGCCGGCGACATCCGCTGTCTGGTTTTCGGCCACTTGACCCGTCAGGCCATCCTGTCCCTGCGCCGGTCTTGGGACCCGGCCGCCGCCACGGACGAGAAACTGCGGCGTTTTGCCGACGCCGCCCGGGCGTTCGGCGAACCGCAGTCCCTGATCGACCGCCTGGTCCGGGCAGGCGCCGACGCCGGCGGGGAGATTACCGACGAACCGCCGGAGCAACTGAGCCATGCCGTTCCCCTTTGAGGTGCCCTTCGAGGCCGTGCGGGCTGATCTGGATGCCCATGTCGACGCGGTCTTCTCCAGCCTGCGGTCCGACTTCCTCACCCTGCCCAAGGGGGCGGGCTTCCTGGAGTATCCCGTGTTCGAACGCGGCTACCAGGCCCTGAAGCAAGCCACCGGCGGCTTCTCCGACCTGTCGGCGCCGGCGGTCCTTGCGGCGGTTTTCCGCGTGCCCGTCGCGCTCCTGGTGCTGCGCGCCATGCTGGGCTTCTCCCCACCCGACTGGACCTGGCTGACCGGCCAACTTACGAGCGTTTCCTGGGACGCCCTTTCGCCGCCCACCGCGACTCGGTGAGCGAACTGGTGGGCGACGTTCTGGAGACCTGCATCGAGGATCTCCTCACCGCCGAGGACGTCAGCTTTCGCAAGACCAAGCGGGCCGAGCGCCTGGCCGGCTTCGACCAGGCCCCCGACTTCGTCATCCCGGACGAATTCGCTCCCCGGGCGGTCATCGAAGCCAAGCTCACGGAGGATGACGGCACAGCGCGGGACAAGGTGACGCGCATCCAACACTTGGATCACCTGAGCCGGGAAGGCGTCAGACCGGGAGAGCGGCGCTTCGAAGTCATCGCCTGCATCGCGGGGCGGGGTTTCAAGGTGCGCCGGGAAGACATGAAAAAGTTGCTGCTCGCCACCCAAGGCAAGGTCTTCACGCTGCAAAACCTGGACCGGATGATCGAATGCACCACCTTGCGCCATTTCCGCAGCCGGCGGTAGCCGCTCCCCCAAAGCCCCGCCGCGCCGCTTCCTCCCGAGGCGACGGCCGGGACCCGATCATCCCGCGGCGCCGGCCGTGCGGAAACGGAAGAAGAAGCCCGCCTCCGCCTGTCGGCGCAGTTCCTCCCACTCCCGACGGGGGATGCGGCAGAAGGCGTCCACCATCCCGGGATCCAACTGGGTTCCCGCTGAGCGTCGGAGTTCCTCGCGGGCTTCGCCGAAGGAGCAGGCCCGGCGATACGGCCGATCGGAGGTCATGGCGTCGAAGGCGTCCGCCACCGCGAAGATTCGAGCGCCGAAGGGGATGGCCTCGCCCTGCAATCCCCCGGGATAACCCGCGCCGTCGAAATGCTCATGATGATGCAGCACGATCTCCCGCGCCAGGCCCAAGAACTCCAGCCCCCGCACCAATCCGTAGCCGATCTCGGGATGCCGGTGCACCTGCCGCCACTCCGCGGAGTTCAGCGGACCGGGTTTTTGCAGCACCGCGTCGGGCAGGCCGATCTTCCCCACATCGTGCAGCAGCGCCCCCCAGCGGATGTACTGGACCTGCTCCGGATCGGACACGCCGCACTCCTCCGCCAGCCGTTGGGCATACATGGCCACCCGCCGGGCATGGGCCTGGGTCTCGTAATCCCTGGCCTCCAGGGCCGCGGCCATGGACAGCAGGGTCTCCTCCCGCAGCGTCATGCCGTGCAGGGCCGCCGCCGCCGTCAGCGCCAGGGCCTGGGTCGCCTCCTGGGCGGCCACGGGCGGGGGGGCCGCCGGCGCGAAGCAGTTCAGCACTCCCAGCTTCCGTCCCTGATGGAGGAGCGGGAAACACATGATGAAGCGCAGCCCGATGGAGGCCGCCGGTCGGCAGGCAAGGCTCGGATCCACCCCCGCCGGGTAGGGCGGATCCAGGCCGGCGGCGACGAATTTGCCCTCCCGGAAGGCCACGGCGCACGGCAGGTGGCCCTCCGGCGCCTCCGCCCGGATCGGCACGCATAAACCGGTGGCCAAAGCGGCCGCCTCGCCCCAGACCACCCGCGGCACCAGGCGCTGGTCCGGATCCTCGGTCATGATCACGGCCAGTTTGGCCCCAAGGATCAGACAGGCGAACTCGGCGACGGTCCGCAGGGCCATCTCCGCGGTTCCCGCCTCCGCCAAATCCTCCTGGGCCCTGGCCAGCAGGCCCTCCACCCGCGACACCTCGGACCTGGCCTGGGCCGCGGCGTTGAAGGCCGTCGCCAGGTCCTGAAACTCCGCGTCCCGCTGCGGCGGGATGCGGGCGGCCAGATCGCCCCGGCCGAACGAGCGCGCCGCCGCCACCGCCTCCCGCAAGGGACGGTTGAGGTCGTGGCCGCCCAGCCGCACGACCGCCCCGGCGGTCACCAAGGCCGCCAGGGCCAAAAGCAACGGCAAGGTCCGATCCACCGGCGGCGGCGGCTCTCCCGTCAACACGTCGAGCCGGTAGCCCACGCCCGCCAGGGGATCGAAATTCCCCAACATTCTTTGCCGCGCGTTTCGGGCGTAGAAAGCGCCCACGTAGACCCGACCGGACGGGTGACTGCGCAGCAGGGCCAAAACGCGCCCGTTGGCAATCTTGCGGCCCAGCCCCGTCCCGCTGGGATCGTAGAGGATGGTGCCGCCCGCCGTCACCAGGGCGAAGCCCGGCAGATGTTGGGGCCCGGCCGTCAGGCGGGCCTCGACCTTGCCGGCCAGGGCGCTGAGGTCCAGCAGGGCCACCTGTGCCCCGCCGGGACCGAGGGGCACCGCCAGAGCCGCCCAGACCCGCTTCCCCGCCAGGTAGGGCGCTCCGTACTGCACCCGCCCCGCGGCCCAGGCCCGCCGGGCCAGCAGGACTTCGGCCGGCGTCGGCGCCGGCCCCGCGGCGGCCAACACCGCTCCCGCCGGGGCCACGGCGG
>JAJZIM010000002.1 GCA_021810565.1 Bacillota bacterium | reverse complement strand
TTCCACCCCTCATCGATCGGCGCCTGCGCTTCGTGGCCAACAACAGCCGCTTCCTGATCATCCCCGGGGTGCGCATCCCCAATCTCGCCTCGGCGATCTTGGCCATGGCCCTCCACCGGCTGGCCGATGACTGGCCGCGTCTGCACGGCAACCCCTTGCTCCTGGTGGAGACCTTCGTCGATCCCGCCCGCTTCTTGGGCACCATCTACCGGGCTGCAGGCTGGATCCCCCTGGGCCGTACCCGGGGGTTCGGCCGCCGCGCGGGTCATTACTATGCCCATGGCCACCCCAAGGAAATTTGGGTCCACCCCCTGGTGCCTCAGGCGCAAAAGCAACTGGCGGATCCCTTCGTCGGACCGAAATTAGGAGGCGATGTCATGCCCGCTTGCGACTTGCATGCCCTCAACTGGACCGGTCCCGGAGGCCTGCGCGAACGCCTTGCTTTGGTCACCGATCCCCGGCACCGCCGCGGCGTGCGTCATGACTGGGTCACCACCCTCCTTTTATCCGCCGCCGCCGCTCTCTCCGGTCAGAAAGGCTATATTGGTGTCTACGAGTGGGCTCGGGATCTGCCCCAGGACCTGCGCCGGCGCTTCGGTTGCCGCAGGGTGGAGGGCGGCTTTCAGGTTCCCAGCGAGCCCACCTTCCGCCGCAACCTTCAATCGGTGAACGCCGATGAGTTCGACGCGGCGCTGGGCTCCTGGCTTGAGGATCACGCCGCGGGCGGTGCCATTGCCGTGGACGGCAAGACTCTGTGCGGCTCTGGCCACGGTCAAACTGCCGTCCACCTCCTGGCCGCCCTGCTCCACGGATCGGGGGTGGTCGTGGCTCAAAAGGACGTCGGGGAGAAAACCAATGAGATCCCGACCCTGCGCAAACTCCTGGATCCCATGGACTTGCACGATCGGGTGGTTACCGCGGATGCCCTGCATACCCAGGTGAACACGGCTCGCTACCTGGCGGAGGAGAAGGGTGCCGACTAGGTCATGGAGGTCAAAGGGAACCAACCCACATTGCAGGAAGACATCCAAGCCCTCGAGCGGGGGGATTTTTCCCCCTGCGCACACCACCCGCGACCGGGGACACGGGAGGATTGAAACCCGCACGGTGCGGGCCAGCACCGCTCTGAACGGATACCTCACCTTCCCCCATGTGCAGCAGGTGTTCCAATTGGAGCGCACCGTCACCGACCTGTCCGGCAATCCGCTGCGTCACGAGGTCGCCAACTATATCACCAGCCTATCCACCCAGGAAGCTCCTCCGGAGCGTTTGGGCTCCCTGGCCCGCGGCCAATGGACGATCGAAAGCCATCATTGGATCCGCGACGGGGTGTACGACGAGGACCGTTCCCAGGTTCGACGGGGTAGCGGGCCTCGGGCCATGGCCACCCTGCGCAACCTGGCCATCAGCCTGTTGCGCGTCCGCAACATAGCCCAGGCGCTGCGAGTGCTCGGCCGCCATCCCGATTGGCTTTGCGCGGCTCTGGGAGTGTAGCGCGCATTCCCCTCCCTTAACCCGCCGGAGAGCCTGCCGTGAACTGCTCGAGGAGATCGGGCATGCCTCGTCATACCCTGGAAATCCCTTAGAAGGCGCCTTCGCCGCAATTTGGGCGGGTGCAGCCCCAGGCGTGGCGCTGGCTGCCTCTCACCTCCCTTCGCTGCTCCTCACACTATGACGTTCTCCTGTCCTCGTTGGCCGGTGGGCTTGACTTGGCGCGGGGGCGTTGCTAAACTGAGTGGCGCGGGTGTAGCTCAATGGTAGAGTTCCAGCCTTCCAAGCTGGCTACGTGGGTTCGATTCCCATCACCCGCTCCAGGCGCCCGTAGCTCAGTCGGACAGAGCGTCCGCCTTCTAAGCGGAGGGTCGTAGGTTCGAATCCTGCCGGGCGCGCCAGACGGCCTTCCACCGGGTTGACAGCCACACCGGTGGGATATAGAATTTAAAAGCATCACGGTGGATGTAGCTCAGGAGGTTAGAGCACCAGGTTGTGGCCCTGGGGGTCGGGGGTTCGAGTCCCCTCATTCACCCCATGCACTGCAGGTTCGGTCGGCGGTGCGCCTGCGCCGGGCGCGGCACCGCCGGTGTTCCCTGGAGGGGCTGTGTTGGGGCGTAGCCAAGCGGTAAGGCACACGGCTTTGGACCGTGCATCCGCAGGTTCGAATCCTGCCGCCCCAGCCATGAGACGAGGGGGCCATTAGCTCAGCTGGTAGAGCACGCGCCTTTTAAGCGTGGGGTCGATGGTTCGAGCCCATCATGGCCCACCAAACATTCTTTCAACCACCGCGGGCGTGGCGGAACCGGTAGACGCGTGGGACTTAGGATCCCATGGGTATCCCGTGAGAGTTCGAATCTCTCCGCCCGCACCAAGGGACCGGTTCGCCAGAGGGGGGAAGGGCGGCGCCCTCTCCTTATTTTTTACCGAACGGGAGGTCGTCGGGTGAAGGTCGAGATGCAGCAGGAGGGCACGGGCAAGGTGCGCCTGCAGGTGGAGGTGTCGCAGCCGGAGGTGGCGGCGGCATTCGGGCGCGCGGTGACCAAGGTGGCGCGTCAGGTGAATGTGCCGGGCTTCCGCAAGGGCAAGGCGCCGCGCCCCATTCTGGAGCGTTTCGTGGGCAAGGAAGCCCTGCGGCGCGAGGCGATGGAGCTGGTGGTGCCGCATAGCTATGTCGCCGCGTTGGAAGAGTTGCGGGTGGAGCCGGTCGACGATCCGGAGATCTCCTTGGACCAGGAGCAGTTGTGGGACGATCGTCCCCTGACCTTCGAGGCCGTGGTGACCATCAGGCCGACGGTCGAACTGCGGGAATACGGGGACCTCCACCTGGATCTGCCCCCGGTGGGGGTTTCGTCCCGGGAGGTAGACGAGACGCTGGAATACATCCGGCGCAGGCGGGCGCAACTGGTGCCCGAGGAGGCGGTGGGCGAGAATTGTGTGGCGCTGTTGGAGGTCGAATACCGCAAGGGTGAGGCAAAGCCGGTGCTCGAGCCGGCGCGGTGGATCAACCTGGAGCGGGAAACGTTGCTGCCCGGCCTGAGGGAGGCCCTCCTGGGCGCCCGGGCCGACGAGGAGCGGGAGCTGGAAACCACGATCCCGGAGGGCTTCGGACCGCCGGAGGACGTCGGCAAACCCCTCCACCTGGTGGTCCGAATCAAGGAGGTCAAGCGGGAGGAACTGCCGGCCTTGGATGACGACTTCGCCAAGGAGTTGGACTTCGAGACGCTGCAGGAATTGCGGGCGGACCTAGAGAATAACCTTAGGAAACAAGCGGAGGTAGCCGCCCGCGAGGGCTGCGAGGAGGATCTCCTGAAGCTGCTGCGGGAGCGGGCGGACGTGCTGATCCCCGAGGTGATGATCAACCGGGAGTTGGACCATCTCCGCGGCAACGTGGACGAGCGGTATCCGGCCCCGCCCGAGGAGGAACTGCGCCGGCGGGCGGAGGAGCGCGTCTACAACGAGTTGGTGCTGGAGGCGGTCGCCCGGCAGGAGGGGATCGAGGTTACCCCGGCGGAGGTGGAGGGGCGGCTGAACCGCTTGGCTCGCACGCTGAATAAGGAGCCGGCCGCCTTCAAGGAATCCCTGTCGCCGGAGCAGCGCCGGGCCGTGCAGCGGGCCATCGTGGCGGAGAAGGCGCTGCACCAACTGCTGGATCGGGCTTTAGCGAAGGAGTAGCAAAGACTGGGATGACGCATAGCTGGCGGCGACAGGGGGAGATACTATGAGCGTTTTGATCCCGATGGTGATAGAGCAGACCAACCGCGGCGAGCGGGCCTATGATATATATTCCCGTCTATTGAAGGAGCGCATAATCTTCATCGGGACGCCCATCGACGACTCGGTGGCCAACCTGGTGGTGGCGCAGTTGCTCTTCCTGGAGAGCGACGATCCGGACAAGGATGTGCACATCTACATCAACTCTCCGGGCGGGGAGATCGACGCCGGGCTGGGCATCTACGACACCATGCAATACATCAAGCCGGATGTGGCCACCATCTGCGTGGGCCAGGCTGCGAGCATGGCGGCCATCTTGCTGGCCGGCGGCGCCAAGGGCAAGCGCTCCGCTTTGCCCCACTCGCGGATCATGATCCACCAGGCGGCGGTGCATGGCGGCATCGGGGGCAAGGCCACCGATGTGGAGATCTACACTCGGGAGCTTCTGAAGTACAAGGAGGTCACCAGCCGCATCCTCTCCCAGCACACCGGCAAGTCCTACGAGCAGATCGTCGAAGACACCGAGCGGGACAAGTTCATGTCCGTGGAGGAGGCCAAGGAATACGGGCTGATCGACGAGGTCATGATGTCCCAGATCAGGACGAAGGCGGCTGCACAGTAGGCATGAGGCACGGGTCCCGGACACGCCATTAAGGGGGGCGTAGAAGTGTTCAAGTTCACCGACGACAAAGGGCAGCTCAAATGCTCCTTTTGCGGAAAGTATCAGGACCAGGTGAAGCGGCTGATCGCCGGCCCGGGCGTGTACATCTGCGACGAGTGCATCGAGCTTTGCAGCGAGATCATCGACGAAGAGCTGAACGAGGACATGGACTTCGAGTTGAAGGACGTGCCCAAGCCGCGGGAGATCAAGGATGTCCTGGACCAGTACGTCATCGGCCAGGAGCGGGCCAAGCGCACGCTGGCGGTGGCGGTCTACAACCACTACAAGCGGATCAACACCGGCAGCAAGGTGGACGACGTGGAGCTGCAGAAGTCCAACATCGTCATGCTGGGTCCCACCGGCTGCGGCAAGACGCTCCTGGCTCAGACCCTGGCGCGGATCCTGAACGTTCCCTTCGCTATGGCCGACGCCACCTCCCTGACCGAGGCGGGCTACGTGGGGGAGGACGTGGAGAACATCCTCCTAAAACTGATCCAGGCCGCCGACTACGACATCGAGAAGGCCGAGAAGGGCATCGTCTACATCGACGAGGTGGATAAGATCGCCCGCAAGTCCGAGAACCCCTCCATCACCCGGGACGTGTCGGGGGAGGGAGTGCAGCAGGCGCTGCTGAAGATCCTGGAGGGGACGGTGGCCAGCGTGCCGCCCCAGGGTGGCCGCAAGCACCCGCACCAAGAGTTTATCCAGATCGACACCACCAACATCCTGTTCGTCTGCGGCGGGGCCTTCGACGGGGTGGACAAGATCATCCAGAACCGCGTGGGCAAGAAGGGCCTGGGCTTCGGGGCCGACGTGCGCAGCAAGGGTGACAAGAAGATCGGGGAGATCCTGCGCCATGTGCTGCCCGAGGACCTCCTGAAATTCGGGCTGATCCCGGAGTTCGTGGGACGCCTGCCCATCATCGTGACCCTGGATGCCTTGGACGAGAGCGATCTGGTGCGCATCCTGCTGGAGCCGCGCAACGCGCTGGTGAAGCAGTACCAGAAGCTATTCGAGCTGGACGGGCTGGACCTGGAGTTCAAGGAGGACGCCATCCGCAACATCGCCCGGGAGGCCATGAGCCGCAACACCGGGGCGCGGGGCCTTAGGGCCATCATCGAGGACATCATGCTGGACGTGATGTACGATGTGCCCTCCCGCGACGACGTGTCCAAGTGCATCGTCACCCGCGAGGTGGTCACCAAGCGGGAAGAGCCCCTGCTGGTGACGGTGGACCGCAAGGTGCCGCGCAAGAAGCACCACGAGGAGACGGCCTGACCGGTCGGCCCCGGGGGCAGCCCCGGGGCCTTGCCCTGGGGAGGGATGGGCGTGGAGCGTTCCACCTGGGAGGGCTTGAAAGGTAAGCTGGGGGGGCGGTTCCTGGCGGGCCCCCTGCGTCGCGGCTTGGAGCGCTGGCTCCTGGGGGATCCCTGGCCCTGCCTGGAGCGGGAGGTGGCCGCCTGTCCGGGGGCGGTCACGGCGGTGGACTTGGGGGTGGGTTCGGGATACTTTGCCCTGCGGGTGGCGGCGCGCTTGCCGCAGGGCCGGGTGCTGGGGGTTGACCTGTCTTCCGAGATGCTGCGCCAGGCGGCGGCGCGGGCTAGGCGGCGGGGCCTTGCCGAGCGCCTGACGCTGACGCGCTCCTCAGTCACCAAGACCGGACTTCCCTCCGGCGCGGCGGACCTGGTCTACTCCAACAATGTGCTGCACGAGCTGTCCGACCCCGGGGGGTTGTGGGCGGAGGCCCACCGGCTGCTGCGCCCGGGCGGCAGGGTCTTGGTCAGCGACTTCCAGACGAACGCCCTGACCCGGCTGGCCCCGCCCCTGCGGGGTGCCCACGGGGCCGGTCCGTACGGTGCCGCCCAGCTGCGGGAGCAGGCCACGGCGGCGGGCTTTCAGGAGGTGGCGGTGCGATCGGTGGGCCGCTGGGCGGTGGTCACGGGGGTCAAGGCGGCAGGGCCGGCCTGAGGAAGCTTAGGCGCCGGAAGAGCATCAGCCAGAAGGCCGCCACCTCGCGCATGTCGGCTTGGGCCGCCACGGCGTCGGCGGCGAACTCGGCGGCGGTCAAGGACCAGGTCACCACCTGCCCCTCCTGCCCCGTCTCGGCTCTAGCCGCGGCCTGCAGGGCGAAAAGGGCCGCGCCGGCGGTGTGGTATCCGGGATCGGCGGGGGAGACGTGCTCCAGGTCGCCGGAGGAGTCTTCCACCACCAGCGAGGCGGCGAATACCGCCAGGTCCGCCGCCGGTCCGGGTTCCAACTGGTCCAGGTACCCCCGGTATATCCGACGCAGCCAATGGAAGCGGCCCTCGGACGCCAAAGCCTCCGCCAGGGGCAAAAGAGCGGTGGCCGTCCCGAAACGGGCGGCGAACCAGGAAAGTTCCCCGCGGCTGGTTCCCCAGCGCTCCAAGAGTTCGGGCGTGATCACCCGGATCGACCTCCCTGCCCAGACCTGCCCCCGTGCCCCGGTCACCAGATCAGGAAGGGCCCCCGGTTGACACCGGGGGCCCTCGATCGGTTCAGGGGCTATCTTTCCGCGCTCAGGCGCCCAAGCCTTTGCCTTGGCTGGCGGAGTGTTTGGCCAGGCTGGTCTCGTTGCTGGCGTCGAAATTCTCCCGCCCCAGTTGGCCGAACATGGCCCACATCGCCACCAACCACCCGATGACCACCAGCCACATGCCGATGCTCACGGGGAAGGGCACTGCCCACATATCTACTCTCCTCCTCTCAGGCTAGAACGCGCCCGGCATGGACGAGGCCCAGATGAAGCCGGGGATGGCGAAGGTCCACACCGCGGTGAACAGCAGCCAGTAGCCCAGGGTCTTCTCGGAGAGCTTGCCCACCTGAAAAAGGCCGGCGAAGAGCATGGCCACGAACCACACCAGGGCTATGGTCATGTGGTAGTACCAACCGGCGGCGAAGAACATCCAGGCGTAGCCCAGGGTCAGGAAGGCGATCAGGATGGCGATGGGGCCCAGCACGTTGTGCTTGAGGCCCAGCAGCTGGTTCAGGCCCACCACCAGGAAGAAGAAGCCGTACATGGTGGCCAGACCGCCGACGAAGTTGGTCAGGGGACCGAGGTTCGAGGGCGAGGCCACGCCGGTGAAGTTGGTCAGCATCATCACGAACAGGTTGGCTAGAAAGATGAGACCGGCGACGATGCCCACCGTGCCCACGGAGGCCACCGAGACTTTGGTGCGCTCGGGGTTCAGGTGCAGCATGGCGTTGGCCATGATGAAGAAGGCACCGGTGAGCATCAGGGGCACCACGGCCTTGGCCGCGCCGACCGCGCCGATGGCCGCCGTCAACTGCGGCGGCGCCTTGGCGGCGAAAACCAGGCCGCCCAGGAGCAGGGTCAGCAGGATCGAGCCGGACAGGACCAGGGTCCATCTCCTCCACCCCATGGAATAAGCCACCTCACTTGCTTTTTTCCCGCTCGAGGTCCCTCGGCCGGGACGCATCGCCCCTCCTTCCCGCGGCCGGGCCGCGACGGGTTGCCCGCCTAAGGCGGGACAGATTTTTCGTGCATGATACAAGGTTCCGCCTATTCCCACGCTCCATTATCGCCTTGCCCGGCCCGTCCTGTCAAGGCCTATGCGGCATTTTCCCTTGCGGGCCGGGACATACTAAACGGCGCAAATTACGGGAGGGAGGGCTTGGCGTGAACTGGGCGGGCGAGTTGGTCACCTTCGTGCAGTTGTTCTTCGCCGTGGTGGTCGGCCTGTACTTCTGGAACCTGCTGCGCGGCCAGCAGGGCACCCGGACGGCGGTGGAGCGGGAGTCGCGCAAGGAGCGGGAGAAATGGCGCCGGCTGCGGGAGATCTCCTTGACTGAGCCCCTGGCGGAGAAGACGCGGCCGGCTTCCCTGGCCGAGGTGGTGGGGCAGGAGGAGGGGATCCGGGCCCTGCGGGCGGCCCTTTGCGGTCCCAATCCGCAGCACGTCCTGGTGTATGGCCCGCCGGGGGTGGGCAAGACGGCCGCGGCCCGGCTCATCCTGGAGGAGGCCAAGCGCAACCCGCGCTCTCCCTTCAAGGAAGCCGCCAGGTTCGTGGAGATCGACGCCACCACGGCGCGCTTCGACGAGCGGGGCATCGCCGATCCCCTGCTGGGCTCGGTGCACGACCCCATATACCAGGGGGCGGGGCCGCTGGGCATGGCGGGCGTGCCCCAGCCCAAGCCGGGGGCCGTGACCCGGGCCCACGGGGGGGTCCTGTTCATCGACGAGATCGGGGAGCTGCATCCCATCCAGATGAACAAGCTCCTGAAGGTGCTGGAGGACCGCAAGGTTTTCTTGGAGAGCGCCTACTACAACGCCGAGGATCCCGCCGTGCCGGGGCACATCAAGGACCTGTTCGACCGGGGGCTGCCGGCGGATTTTCGCATGGTGGGCGCCACCACCCGCATGCCCTCCGAGCTGCCGAGCGCCTTGCGCTCCCGCTGCGTGGAGGTGTTCTTCCGCCAGCTTGCGCCGGAGGAGGTGGGCCGCATCGCGGAAGCGGCCGGGCGGAAGGTGGCCTGCCCCCTGGAGCCGGCGGCCCTGGAGGTGGTGCGGCGCTATGCCGTAAACGGGCGGGAGGCCGTGAACATCGTGCAGTTGGCGGCGGGCCTGGAGGAGACCGCCGCTCGGGGACGGGTGGGAGCGGCGGCGCTGGAGTGGGTGGTCAACCACGGCCAGTACCAGCCGCGGCCGGAGCGGCGGGTGCCGGAGCGCCCTCAGGTGGGGCGGGTGAATGCCCTGGCGGTGTACGGGCCGAACTTGGGGGCGCTGCTGGAGCTGGAGGTGGTCGCCGGGGAGGCGACGCCGGGGTGCGGTACCTTGGCCGTGACGGGGGTGGTGGACGAGGAGGAGACCGGTGCGCCGGGCCGCCGGCTGAAGCGGCGCGGCACGGCCAGAACCGCCGTGGAGAACGTGCTCACGGTGCTGCGCCGCTACCTGCCGCGGGATCCCACGGATTACCACATACACATCAACTTCCCCGGCGGCACGCCGGTGGACGGTCCGTCGGCCGGGGTCGCCATGGCGCTGGGGGTCTACTCGGCCGTCGTCGGCCAGGCGGTCGACAACCGGGTGGCCCTCACGGGGGAGCTGTCGGTGCAGGGCCTGGTGAAGGCGGTAGGGGGGATCCCGGCCAAGTTGGAGGCGGCGCGGCGGGCCGGGGCCCAGCGGGTGCTGATCCCCCGAGAAAACAGGCCGGAGTCGTCGCGCGGCGACGGGATGCAGGTGATCCCGGTGGGCACCTTCCAGGAGGTGCTGGAGGCGGCCTTGCTGCGTCCGGCGGCGGTGCCGGGCGCTAACGCGCCGCTGCCGGCCAGTGCGGCCCCGGTGAGTTTCCATTGAGGCCATAGCTTCGCCCCCGGGGGCAGCTTTTGCCATCGAACGAGGGATGGTTGCCAGGAGCTTTTCCGGCCCGTCTATGTTAAAATGGAGGAGGTGAGAGCGTTGGAACTAGCGAGGTGATCTGCAATGAGCGGCAGGCGGGACGTGTATCCTTTGCTACCCCTGCGCGGGGTGTTCGCGTTTCCCCATCTGGTGGTGCCCCTGGAAGTGGGCCGGCAGCGGTCCATCAGCGCCTTGGAGTCGGTGGCGGATCGGGACCGGCTGCTGGTGTTCGCCAGTCAGCGGGAGGTGCACACCGACACCCCTCGACCCGAGGATATCTACGACGTGGGCACCCTGGCGGAGATCAAGCAGATGGTGAAGCTGCCCGGCGGCACCTTCAAGGTGGTGGTGGAGGGCGTCAGCCGGGTGGAGATCCTGGAGTACCTGGAGACCGAGCCCCATTTCAGCGTGCGCATTCGGGAGGTGCGGGAGGAGCGGGACCACTCCAAGGAGACGGAGGCCTCGGCCAGAAGCCTGGTGCACAACTACGAGCAGTACATGAAGGCATCCAAGAAGATGGCTCAGGAGGGTCTGGCCAACTTCAGCGTGGAGTCTCCCGGCCGGCTGGCGGACACCATCACCAGCCAGCTGGACGTGCGGACGGAGGAGAAGCAGGCGGTGCTGGAGGCCTTCTCGGTGCGCGAGCGGCTGGACAAGGTCCAGGAGATCCTGAACCGGCAGGTGGAACTGCAGGAGATGGAACGGCGCATCAACGTGCGGGTGCGCAAGCAGATGGAGCGCACCCAGCGGGAGTACTACCTGCGGGAGCAGATCAAGGCCATCCAGCGGGAACTGGGGGAGCGCGACGAGAAGGGCAGCGAGACCGAGGAGTTGCGCTCGCGCATCGAGTCCCTGGCCCTGCCGCAGGAAGCCCGGGAGAAGGCCGTGCGGGAGCTGGAGCGGTTGGAGAAGATGCCGCCCATGAGCGCCGAGGCGGTGGTGGTGCGCAATTACCTGGATTGGATCCTGGCCCTGCCCTGGGAGGTGGAGACTCAGGACCAGTTGGATCTGACGCAGGCGGAACGCATTCTGGAGGAGGACCATTACGGCCTGTCCAAAGTCAAGGAGCGGATCCTGGAGTATCTGGCCATCCGCAAGCTGGTCAAGAACATGAAGGGTCCCATCCTGTGCCTGGTGGGGCCGCCGGGGGTCGGCAAGACCTCCCTGGGCCGCTCCATCGCCCGCGCCCTGGGGCGCCACTTTGCGCGCATCTCCCTGGGCGGCGTGCGGGACGAGGCGGAGATCCGCGGGCACCGGCGCACCTACGTGGGGGCCCTGCCGGGACGGATCATCCAGGGCATGCGGCAGGCCGCCTCCCGCAACCCGGTGTTCCTGCTGGATGAGGTCGACAAGCTCTCCTCCGATTTCCGCGGCGACCCCTCGTCGGCGCTGCTGGAGGTCCTGGATCCCGAGCAGAACCAGAACTTCAGCGACCACTACATCGAGCTGCCCTACGACCTGTCCAAGGTCATGTTCATCACCACCGCCAACTCCGCCTACAACATCCCGCGCCCCCTCCTGGACCGCATGGAGGTCATCAACATCTCCGGCTACACCGAGGAGGAGAAGATCGGCATCGCCCGGCGCTACCTCCTGCCCAAGGAGAAGGGCCAGCACGGTCTGGGGGAGCACGACCTGGAGGTGTCCGACAACACCATCCGCACCCTGATCGGGGAGTACACCCGGGAGGCGGGGGTGCGCAACCTGGAGCGGGAGCTGGCGGCCCTTTGCCGCAAGGCGGCCCGGGCCATCGTTCAGGGGGAGAAGCCCCCCGTGCGCATCACCCGTCAGAACCTGCACCGCTACCTGGGGGCGCCGCGCTACCGCACCGGCTACGCCGAGACGGCCAGCGAGGTGGGTGTGGCCACGGCGGTGTACTGGACGGAGATGGGGGGCGACGTGATGCCCATCGAGGTCTCCGTGATGAAGGGCAAGGGGAACCTGCTCCTGACCGGCAAGCTGGGGGAGGTCATGCGGGAATCGGCTCAGGCCGGCTTCAGCTACATCCGGTCCCGGGCGGCGACCCTGGGCATCCCCGAGGACTTTCACGAGCATTACGACATCCACGTGCACGTGCCCGAAGGGGCGACGCCCAAGGAGGGCCCCTCGGCCGGCATCACCATGGCCACGGCCCTGGTGTCGGCCCTGTCGGGACGACCGGTACGCCACGACGTGGCCATGACCGGGGAGATCACCCTGCGGGGCCGGGTGCTCCCCATCGGCGGGTTGAAGGAGAAGGTGCTGGCGGCCCACCGGGCGGGCATCACCACCATGATCATTCCGGCGGACAACCGAAAGGACCTGGAGGAGATCCCGCCCAACGTGCGCCGGCGGATGCACTTCGTGCTGGTGGAGCATATGGACCAGGTGCTGGGGGGAGCCCTGGTGCCCGAGCTGACCATGGCCATCCCGGCGGCCGCCGAGGAGCGCCTGGAGGGTCCGCTGCCCATCAGCCACTGAGCGGCGGCGAGGAAGGAGGGGGCCCGGCCGGGCCCTCTTCGACTTGGGCGACCATCTTGACAGGGGTGGCGCCCTTCGGTTAGAATTTTCTTAGAAACCAGGACGGCAAAGTTGATGACTCCTGGCCTTAGGAGGTCGGGGGCCATTTTGTCGACCGGGGGAGGGGGAAGCGGGGGGCGGGGTCCTGTCAAAGAAAAAACCAGAATATTCTGCATAAAGGAGGGCCGTCGATGATCGTTCTTTTCCTCCTGCTCCTGGCGGCGGCGGGCGGCGTGGTCGCCTGGGACATCCGACAAGAGGGATACGCGGGGCTGCCGGACGACCTGGCGGCGGGCTGCCTGACGGCCATCACCACGGCGGTGCTGCTCTTCGGCCACGACCCGGGCTCCGTGCCGGGGACGGCCTTGCGGCTGGCGGCGGTCGCCGGCAGCGGCTTCCTGGCGGCGGCCCTCCTGCGGCGCGGGCTTGGCGGCGCTTAGGCCGCTGTGGCCTTGGGCTTGCCGGGCAGCAGGAAGGACAGCGCCGCCGCGGCCAGGGGCAGGAAGGTCACGTACTCCAATGCTGTCGGCAGGCCCAGGACCTGGGCCAGGTAGCCGATGGCGGCCAAGCCCAGGGCGCCCAGGCCGCCGGAGAGTCCCAGCACCAGCCCGCCGGCCAGGGCGGCGTTCTTGGGCAGGATCTCCTGGGCGCTGACCACGGTCACGGAGAAGGAAGCCAGGAGCGTGGCGCCGGCCAGCGCCAGGAAGACCATGGACATGAGGCCGGTGCTGTGCAGGAAGAGGTAGAAGCAGGGTACCGTCAGGATCAGGGAGGTGGCGATGACCACCCGCCGGCCGTGCAGGTCCGAGAGATACCCGCCCGCGAAGCCGCCGAAGGCGCCGGCGAACAGCATCAGCGACAGGGACTGGCCGGCGGCCACCGCCGGCAGGCCGCGCCCCTCCAGGTACAGGGGCAAGAGGGCCACGAAGCCGAAATAGGTCCAGGAGCGCACCGCCACCACGGAGATCAGGGCGCTCAAAGGTCCCGTCTTCCGGCGCACGGCCCGCCAAAGATCCCTGAAGGGCACCGTGGTCGGCCGGGTGTCCGGGCGCCGCGGGCCCCAGACCAGCAGCAGGACGCCGGCGATCAGGGCGGGGATCACGAAGATCGTGGTGCCGGGAAGGCCGTGGTCCTTCAGCCACGGGGTCTCCAGCAGGGGGCTCAGGGACCAGCCGATGTTGCCCATGGCGATGAACAGCGACATGACCAGACCGCGGCGGGCCACCGAGGACAGCCGGGCCACCAGGGAGGTCGCCTGGGGGTGGAAGGCGGCGGTGCCGAAAGCGGCCAGCGCCACCAGGGGCAGCAGGAGGGCATAGGACGGGACCAGGCCGGTGATCCCCAGCAGGGTGCCCATCCAGGCCGTGCCCACGAAGATCGGCCAGCGCTGGCCGCGGTTGTCCACCAGGTAGCCCATCAGCGGCTGGGAAACGGCCGAGATCAGGTTGAACGCGGAGATGAGCAAAGCCCCCTCCACGATGGTCAGATGGCGGGCCGGCAGCAGGAAGGGCAATAGCGGCGGCAGGAAGTTCATGTAGCCGTCGTTGATGATGTGGATCAGGAACACCACTATGAGGCGCATCGATCAGACCTCCCCCTTGGGCAAAGCGGCGTAGCGGTCCAGGAAGCGGTTCAAAAGGTCGCGGCGCAACCGGAGGTCCTCCCGCCAATCGGCCAGTTCCCTTCGTCCGGCGGCGGTGATTCGGTACATGCGCCGCGGCATGCCCCGCTCCCCCGGCGCCGGCTGAGAGGCGACCGCCCCCCGCGCCTCCAGATCGTGCAGGCAGCGGTAGACGGCACCGCTGTCCAGCGGCAGCTGGGGGGGGACCAGAAAGCGCAAAAGCTCCAGCAACCGGCCGCCGTAGGCCTCGGACTCCTCGGCCAAGAGCAGCAGCAGGAAGGCGGGCAGATGCCGGTATTGTTTGCCGGCGGGCCGTCGGGCCATGGTGAGTTCCCCCTTGGCCGGTAATACTGCTATTTACAGTGTTACGTGCATTATAAATTCCCGGACGGCCAAAGTCAACCCCCGGATCCCCTCCGCATATTATGTAGCAATCTCGGCGGAAGGGGGGAGGTCCGCTGCGGCTGTCCGTGGTGATCCCGGTGCTGAACCAACTGGAGACCACCGCCGCCACTTGGGAGCTTTTGCGGCGCAACTCGACCGCCCCGTTCCAGTTGGTGGTGGTGGACAACGGCTCCACCGACGACACCCCCTCCTACCTGGAACGCCAGGTGCGTCCGGCAGTGGCCGAGCTGCGGGTCTTGCGCAATGCGGAGAACGTGGGGGTGGTGGCGGCCCTGCGCCAGGGCTGCGCGGCGGCAGACGGGGAGATCGTCGCCTGTCTCCACAACGACCTGCACATCTACGAGCGCGGCTGGGATCAGCGGGTACTGGACCTGTTCGCGCGCTTACCCTTCCTGGGGATGGCCGGCTTTCACGGTTCCCGGGGCACCTCCAACGGCGGCAGCCGGGTGGAGCCCTGCTCCAACCTGGTGAACGCCGAGAACCACGGGGCACGCCTCCAGCGGGCGTACCTGCCCGTGGTTCTGTTGGACGGCTGCTGCCTGATCTTCCGGCGGGAGTGCCTGGAGCGCACCGGCGGCTTCGATCCCCACTTTCGCTACCACCATTTCTACGACTGCGACGCGTCCCTGGCCTCCTTGGCGGCGGGCTACCGCAACGCGGTGGTTGGCGTTTCCTGCCACCACCCGGGCGGCACCACCAGTTGCTCCCCCGCCTATCGGCGTTGGATCGACGAGCGTCTCGGGGGAGAGGAGGGGGACCGGGCGGAGTTCGATCGCAACTTCGCCTACCTGCAGGAGAAATGGAGCTGGTTCATGCCGGTGTACGCGGAGGAGGACTTCACCCTGCGGCACGAGCTGCCCTGATCGAACGGAAGGAGGAGCGACGGTGTGCCATGCCGCCTGCCTGGATTTCGGGGCCCGCCAGTTGACGCCAGCGGAGGTGGACGGGCGGGAGGTGTTGGAGGTGGGTGCCCTGGATGTTAACGGCAGCCTGCGGGGGGTGGTGCAGGCCATGCAGCCGCGCCGCTATCTGGGGGTGGATCTGCAGCCGGGTCCGGGCGTGGACGAGATCTGCGACGCCTGCGACCTCTTGGCCCGCTTCGGAGAGGCCTCCTTCGACCTCGTCCTGTGCACGGAGATGCTGGAGCACGCCCGACGCTGGCGGGAGGCGGTGCATAACCTGAAGGGGGTGCTGCGGTCGGGCGGGGTGCTGCTGCTCACCACCCGTTCCCGGGGCTTTCCCCGCCACGACTTTCCCGAAGACTGCTGGCGGTTCGAGTTGGCGGACTGCGTCCGGATCTTCGCCGATCTGGAGATCCTAACCCTCGAGTCGGACCGGGAGGCGCCGGGAGTGCTGCTGAAGGCGCTAAAGCCCGGGAACTTCCGGGAGGTGGATCTGGCGGACTACGCCGTGGGGGCAGTGGAAGGCAACTCGGCGTCGTGACGGAATGAATTGGCAAACAGTTTCTGGAGGAGGGGGCCGCCACTCCGGCGAATTCAGGGTCGATCAACCGGAGGAAAGGGTGGCGGATCTTGCTGGAAGGTGAGCATATCAGGCTGCGACCCGTCGGTGCCGGTGACGGGCCGCGGCTGCGGCAGTGGCGGGAGGCGGCCCAGGGGAACGCCGGCGTGGCCCAGGCGGGCTTCGGCCGGCGCTCCGATCGGCGGGTGTTGGCCATCGACACCCGCGGCGGGGAATTCATCGGGCAGATCGCCCTGGAGCACATCGCCTGGCGGCAGCGCACCGCGGAGCTTTGGGTCCATATCGGGGAGGAATCCCAGCGGAGCCGGGGCTACGGCACGGACGCCGTGCGCACCGCGGTACGCTACGCCTTCGAGGTCCTGGGCCTGGAGCGGGTCTACCTGCGGGTGCACGCCGACAATCGGCCGGCCGTGCGCTGCTACCTGAAGTGCGGCTTCGTCAAGGAGGGCCTCCTGCGCGGCGGGGGCCGGGTGGAACGTCCGCTGCTCCTGATGAGCCTGCGCCGCCCGGAGGGGCTTCAGCGGCTGCGGGCGCCTTCGGCGGTCGGGAACTCCCTGAAGCTGGGCCCGTAGGGCGCCGGCCCGGGGCGGGCGGCCAGGCCGCCTCACGAGCGCAACGGGCGCAGGCCTCGGGTGCCCAGGAGGCAGAGCAGGTAGCCCGCCCCGCCGAGGACCAGGGCACCGCCCACGGCGGTAAGCTCGCCCCGCTGAGCCAGGGTGGTGTAGCCCCACCAGGTGGCGACCAGCATCACCCCGGTGGCCAAAAGGGGCTTGCCCAGCCAGTTCTTGAGGTCCACGCCCAGGGAGAGCACTCGGCCCAAAGCGGCGAAGTTCAGGGAGAAGCACAGGGCCAGGTCGGCCACGATGCCCCACAGCACCGCTCGCACTCCCAAGGCGGGGACGGCGGCCAAGAAATAGATGATGCCCAGGCGCAGGGTGGAGCCGACGATCCCGTTGCCCATGGGGACGGTGGGGCGCCCCAGACCTCGGAAAACCGCGGACAGGGTTTGCTCCAAGTACAGGAAAGGGGCGGCCACGGCCAAGGGGACCATCAGGTCTCCCACCTCCCGGTGGCCGTAGAACAGCTGCCCCAGGGGATGGCCCAGGACCAGGAACGCGGCGCCGGAAGGCAGGGCCACCAGGATGGTGGCGAAGATGGCCTGCTCGGCGCGGCGGCGGGCCAGGCGCAGATCCCGGGCGACGGTGGCTTCGGAGATGGCCGGCACCAGGGCGGTGGAGAGGGAGGAGGTGATGACGGCGGGGAAGAACAAGAGCGGCACCGCCATCCCGGTGAGGGCTCCGAAGAAGGCGGTGGCGGCGTCCCGGGGCATGCCGCTGGCCTCCAGGCGACGGGGGATCACCGTGGCGTCCAGGACCTCCGTGCCGGAGTTGACCAAGCGGGTGAGGGTCACGGGCAGCGAGAGGGAGAGCACCTCTCGCAGCGAACCCAGGCCGGGCACGGCACCGCCGGGGAGGAGACGGGGGCGAGCCCGGAAAAACAGCAGCAGGGTCAGCACTCCGCCCACCTCTCCCAGCATCATGCCCAGGACCGCCCCGGCGGCGGCATAGCCCGGGCCCAGCGGCAGGAAAAAGCCCAGCAGGATCAGGGCGCCGGCGATGCGGGTGACCTGTTCCACCACTTGGGCCGCGGCGGCGGGCGTCATGCTCTGCAGTCCCTGGAAGTAGCCGCGCAGGATGGAACCCAGGGAGATGATCACGATGCCGGGCCCCAGGGCCAGCAGCGGGTAGTAGGAGCGCGGATCCGAGAGGAGGTGGGTGGACAGGAAGCGGGCGCTCAAGAGGATGGCCAGGGAGAAGGTGCCGGAGGTCGCCAGCACCAGCAGGGTAGAGGCGCGCAGCACGGCGGCGATGCCGCGGGTGTCGCCCCGGGCGCTCTTCTCGGCCACCAGCTTGGCGATGGCCACCGGAAGTCCGGCGGTGGCCAGGGTGGTGGCAAACAGGAGCACGGGGAAGACCATCTGGATGAGGCCCATGGCTTCCAGACCGACCAGGCGGGAGAGCAGGATCCGGTAGAAGAAGCCCAGGAAGCGGGTGAACAGGCCGGCGGCCAGCAGGATCAGGGTGCCCTGCAGGACGGTGTTGCCGCGCATCCCTCAGCTCCTTTCGGACCGTGGTCTTTCAGAAGCTATGCCCCCGCGCCGGGGGGCATGACCCGGTCGGCGGGGCGCGTTGACAGCGGGCGGGCTTTCCGGTATATTCGGGACGATAGGGATAACGGCCAGGAGGGGGAGGAGTAGGGCTGCCGCCCTGCAGCGAGGGGAGTCCGCGGGTGGAAGGCTCCCCAGGTTTCGGGCAGCTCGAAGGTCGCCCCCGAGCCGAGCGGCGGGCCCGTTAAAGCCCACACAGCGCCCGCTGCGGCGGAAAACAAGGTGGTACCGCGGAAGCATCCCTTTCGCCCTTGACGGTGAGAGGGATTGATTTTTAGTGTTGATGAGGAGGGCGCCGGTTTGGAGTTTCCCAAGGCATATGACCCGCAGGCGGTGGAGGAGGGTTGGTACCACCGCTGGCTGGAGGGCGCTTACTTCCGGGCCGAGGTGGATCCGGACCGGACGCCTTTTTGCATCGTCATCCCGCCGCCCAACGTCACCGGCATCCTGCACCTGGGGCACGCTTTGGACAGCACCCTCCAGGACATCCTGGCGCGCTGGCGGCGGATGCAGGGGTACGCGGTCTTGTGGCTGCCCGGCACCGACCACGCCGGCATCGCCACCCAGACCAAGGTGGAGGAGGAGTTGCGGCGCGAGGGCCTGACGCGCCAGGAGCTGGGGCGGGAGGCCTTCCTGGAGCGGGTGTGGGCCTGGAAGGAGCGCTACGGCGGAATCATCCCCCGCCAACTGCAACGCCTGGGCGCCTCCTGCGACTGGTCGCGGGAGCGTTTCACCCTGGACCCCGGCCTGTCCCGGGCGGTGCGGACCACTTTCGTGCGCCTGTACCGTCAGGGGCTGATCTACCGGGGTCAGCGCATCATCAACTGGTGCCCCCGCTGCGGCACCGCGCTGTCGGACATCGAGGTGGAGCACCGGGAGCTGCCCGGCCACCTATGGCACATAAGGTATCCCGCGGCCGACGGCTCCGGGGAAGTCACGGTGGCGACGACCCGACCGGAGACCATGCTGGGCGATACGGCGGTGGCCGTGCACCCGGAGGATCCCCGCTACGCTTCCCTGGTGGGGAGAAGCCTGCGCCTGCCCCTTCTGGGTCGGCAGATCCCGGTGGTGGCGGACGAGGCGGTGGAGCGGGAGTTCGGGACCGGGGCGGTGAAGGTGACGCCGGCCCACGACCCGACGGACTTCCAGATCGGAGAGCGCCACGGCTTGCCCAGGATCGTGGTCATCGGTCTGGATGCCCGCATGACCCCCGAGGCCGGTCCCTTCCGGGACCTGGACCGCTACGAGGCGCGTCGGGCGGTGGTGGCTGAGTTGGAGCGCCAAGGCCTGCTGGAGGAAGTGCGTGAGCACACCCACGCCGTGGGGCATTGCTCCCGCTGTGGTACGGTGGTGGAGCCCTTGGTCTCGGACCAGTGGTTCGTGCGGATGGGCCCCCTGGCGCAGCCGGCGGCCCGGGCGGCGCTGACCGGGCAGGTGCGCTTCGTGCCGGAGCGCTTCACCCGGGTCTACCTCAACTGGCTGGAGCGGGTGGAGGACTGGTGCATCTCCCGTCAGCTTTGGTGGGGGCATCGCATTCCCGCCTGGTACTGTCCTTGCGGGGAGACGGTGGTGGCCGAGGAGGAGCCGACTCGGTGCCCCAAGTGCGGGGGCACGCAGCTGGTACAGGATCCCGATGTCTTGGATACCTGGTTCAGCTCCGCCCTGTGGCCTTTCTCCACCCTGGGATGGCCGGAGGACACGCCGGAACTGCGCTTCTTCTACCCCACCGCGGTGCTGGTCACCGGCTACGACATCATCTTCTTTTGGGTGGCGCGGATGATCTTCCAGGCTCTAAAGCTCACGGGGCAGGTGCCTTTCCGGGACGTGCTGATCCACGGCATCGTCCGTGACGAGTTGGGGCGCAAGATGTCCAAATCCTTGGGCAACGGCATCGATCCTGCAGAGGTTATCGACCGGTACGGCGCGGACGCGCTGCGCTTCGCCCTGATCACCGGCAACTCGCCCGGCAACGACCTGCGCTTCTCCTGGGAGCGGGTGGAGGCCGGCCGCAATTTCACCAACAAGATCTGGAACGCCGCCCGCTTCGCCTGGCTGAACCTGCGAGACTTCGACCCGGGAGCGCGGTCGGAGGAGCTGGAGCTGGCCGACCGCTGGATCCTCTCCCGCCACCACCGGGTGGCCGCCCAGGCCACCGAACTGCTGGAGTCCTACGAGCTGGGCGAGGCGGGGCGGGTGCTGCAGGAGTTCTTCTGGGGGGAGCTGTGCGACTGGTACATCGAGTTGGTCAAGGAGCGGCTGGCGGGCCGCGCCCCGGGACGCGCGGCGGCCCAGGCCACGCTGTACCGGGTGCTGGAGGGGACCTTGCGCCTATTGCATCCCTTCGTGCCCTTCGTGACCGAGGAGATCTGGCACCGTCTGCCGGGCACCGGAGAGAGCCTGACGGTGGCCGCCTGGCCTGAGGGCGGGGCGGAGAGCTACCCGGACGCCTTGGAGCGGATGGAATTGGTCCAGGAGGTCACCCGGACGGCGCGGAATCTGCGCCAGGTGGTGGGCGTGCCGCCGGGCCGTCCGGCCCAGCTGTACCTGCGGGCGGATTCCCCGGAGGTGGAGGAGTTCCTGCGTCCGGGCCTGCCCTACGTGCGGCAACTGGCGGACTTGTCCGTGACGCGGTTTATCGCCGCCGAGGCACCGCCGCTGCGCTCGGTGTCGGGGCGGGCCCGGGGCCTGGAGCTGTTGCTGCCGGTGGAGGGACTGATCGATGTGGTCCGGGAGACGGCCCGGCTGGAGCGGGAGGCCGCGGCGGCACGCCGGGAGCTGGAGCGCGTCACGGCGAAGCTGGAGAACCCGGCCTTCGTGGCCAAGGCGCCCGCCCAGGTGGTGGAGAAGGAGCGCGCCCGACGCCAGGACCTGGGGGAGCGGTTGCGCAAGCTGGAGGAAACCCTGCTGGCCTTGCGCTGAAGGAGAGGCAGACATGCAATACGAGCAAGCCTTGGATTGGTTGGAGGGTCTGAACCGCTTCGGCATCCGGCTGGGGCTGGAGCGCGTCCGGGCGATGCTGTCCCGGATGGGCGACCCGCAGCGGCGCTTGCGGGTGCTGCATGTCGCCGGCACCAACGGCAAGGGCTCCACCTGCGCCATGCTGGACTCCATCCTGCGCACGGCCGGGTACCGGCCCGGGCTTTACACCTCGCCCTATTTGGAGCGCTTCACCGAGCGGATCCGCTTGGCGGGGGAAGAGATCCCGCCGTCCCAGGTGGGGCGCTGGGCAGAGCGGGTGCGGGAGGCCGCCGCCGGCTTGGCGGAGTCTCCCACCGAGTTCGAGGCGGTCACCGCCCTGGCCTTCGCCTACTACGCCTGGGCCGAGGCGGATCCGGTGGTGCTGGAGGTGGGGCTGGGGGGGCGCCACGACGCCACCAACGTGGTGGAGTCGCCCCTGGTGTCGGTCATCTGCAGCATCGGGCTGGATCACCAGGACCGGCTGGGCGACACCTTGGCCGCCATCGCCGGGGAGAAGGCGGGGATTATCAAGCCGGGACGGCCGGTGCTCTCGGCTCCCGCAGGTCCGGAAGTGCGCCGGGTGCTGGAGGCGGCGGCGCACTCGGCCGGAGCTCCCCTGCATTTCGCGGCCCAGGAGTTGGCCTGGCGGGAGGCCCGGCCCACCGACCGGGGCTGGCAGGGGACCCTGCAGGGGCGGCGGGGCATCTACCGGGGGGTCACGTTGCCGCTCCTGGGACGCCACCAACTGGAGAACGCCATGCTTGCCGTGGGGGCGGCGGAGCTGGCGATGGAGGAGGGCCTGCCGGTGGGGGAGGACGCGGTGCGGCGGGGCCTGGCGGCGGTTCGCTGGCCGGGGCGCCTGGAGCTCTTTCCGGGACGGCCGGAACTGATCTTGGACGGGGCCCACAACCCGGCGGGGGCGGCGGCCATGGCGGCGGCCCTGCGGGAGCACTTCCCCGGTCGGCGGGTGCGCTTGGTGCTGGGGGTCTTGGCGGACAAGGATGCCCCGGGGATCCTGGACGCCCTGGCCGAGGCGGGACCGCAGCTGGTGTGCACCCGGGTGCCCAATCCGCGCACGCTGCCGCCCGAGGAATTGGCCGCCCTGGCCCGCGCCCGCGGCTTCGTCACGGTGGTGGAGCCCGAGCCTGCCGCCGCCCTGGAGCGCGCCCTGGCCGAGGCGGATCCGGAGGAACTGGTGGTGGCGGCGGGCTCCTTGTACCTGGTGGGAGCCCTGCGCGCTGCGGCGGTCCGGTACGGCGGGGAGGCATGAGGGGATGAACGCGCGACCTCCTGACGGGTGGCTGCAACTGCTGCGGGTGGTGGACGGCGGCTATTTCGTCTGGCGCGGGCTGTTCAAGGTCCTGAACGGTCCCGCGGTCTGGCTTTTTCCCCGCGTGGTGCCCGCCCTGCCCACCACCCCTCTGGCGCCGGTGATCAGACATTTCATCCTGCCCCACGCCGTCCTCTTCGGCTGGGTGTTGGCGGCCCTGGAGCTATCGGGCGGGTTGGCCCTCGCGGCGGGGTGGCTCCTACGGCCGGCCGCGCTGCTTTTATTTGCGCTGAACCTGATCTTTCTCCTGACCTTGGGGTTCAAAGAGCCGCACGACTTGGCCTTGAACCTGCTCATGGCCATCCTGAACCTGATGTTCGCGGCCACGGTGCGCCGGCGTGGAACCTGGAGGGGCGGATCGGACGCATAGCGGCTGGAGGAACTCCGAGACGGTTCGGGCCTTTCAGCGCCTCCGCGGCGGCATGCCGCTCGTCGGCGAGCGGCTGGAGGTGGTGCGGGAACTGCGCTCCGACTCGGGCGTCCGCCGCAGCGGATCCTGGGTCCGGGTTGCGGGGACGGGGTAACGGGGGAGGTGTTGCTGCGTCTGTATCCAGCGGCTTTTGGGGACTTCGTCGATGCCTCGCCCGTCAGGTTGGAGCAGGCCCGCCGGGGTTTGGCGGGCTATCCGGACGTTCGCCGCTTAGAGGCTGATTTGGAGCGGTCTGCCCTACCGGGGACTTGCGGCGGTGCGAGGTGACCAAAGCATGGGACCAACTGGCTCTCGATGCCGCGCTCTGGTATAATGAAGCCAGGTGATGCCGCGATGTGGACCCAAGAGCAAGTGGAAAACGCCGCGCGTCGGATCAAGCAATGGGAGCGGTGGATGCGGGCCCGGCGGGAGCGGGGCGTAGCTGTGGCCGGGTCCATCGCCGCCTCCCTGGCGGCGGATTTCTCGGTGGATCAAGTGCTTCTGGTGGGCTCCCTGGCGCGGCCGGACAGCCCCGTGTATCCGTCTACGGACATAGACCTGTTGGTGCATGGGTTGTCCCCGGACGCGTATTATCGCGCCGGAGCGGTGGCGGAACGCCTAACCGAGGGCGAGTTCGCCGTGGACCTCATCCCTTGGGAGGAGTTGGACGATCGGTTGCTGCAACGGTTCCTAAGGCAGGGGGTGCGGCTGCTTTGAGCAAGGGACAGTTGCGTGAACTCCTAGCCGAAATGGACTTCATCCTGAGAGTTGCCGGGGAACTGCACCAGGCCATCGAAGAGATGAGCGCACGGGTGGCTTCGGCCGATCCACAGATAGAACTGGTCTTGGCGGTGGCTCTCAACATAGCGCGCTTCTACACGGCGGTAGAGGACGTGTTGGAGCACATCGTGAGCGTGTTCGATGAGTATAAGCCCCAGGGTCCCAGTTGGCACACGGGCTTGCTCCGGCTGGCCGCGTCCAAGACTCCGGAACGGCCAGCGGTCATCTCCGAGGCCACCTACGACAAACTTGACGAGTTGCGCAGTTTCCGCCACGTGGTGTACAGGATATACCGACGCCCCCTGAACTGGGAGCACATGGAACGACTGGTGCTGACGGTGAATGACACGATGACGTTGGTACGAACCGAGTTGGCGGATTTTGGGCGCTTCCTGGACGAGGCCCTGGCGCAAACGGAGCGATGACGGCTCCCCTCGGCATCACCGGGGGGACTGCTTATGCTCCGAGGTGGGCGCCCGGCGGGAATCCGGGAGCGGTTGCGGCGGCGGCTCAAAGGCCGAGGGGGCGCTCCTCCCGTCCACCGGCGGGTGCCGGCTGACGGCCGCGGAACCTGCGGGCGGGGAAGCTTTCCGCCGAGCACCCGCGAGAGGGACAACGACGACTCGGCTGGCGGGCTTTGGGCGAGCCCTGCCGCGGGGAGCGCGGCGAGGAGGACCGTATCCTCAATGAAAGAAACCGACCGGCTGGTCGGCTTCCGCAGATTTGGATGGCGGAGGGGGAGGGATTCGAACCCTCGCTAGAGCCAAAACCCTACTACAGGTTTAGCAAACCCGCCCCTTCGGCCGCTTGGGTACCCCTCCGAAGCACTCTCGAGTATAGCGCGCCGGGACGGGGATGTCAACGCGGACCGCGCCGCGGGAATATCCCTGCCCTGCCGGCGGTAAAACTAAGCCCGCGTCTTCCTGAGTAAATACCTTGAAGGAATCGCATCAAGGCACTTGACAAGCACACCGCAAATGTTCTAGCATATGACCTGCAAGGGAGTCGAGGTGGGAGGAAAGATGAGAGGAGCAATGCATGGGGAAGACGAGCCGGTCTACACCATCGGCGTGGCCGCGCGGATCCTCGGGGTGTCGGCCCAACTCTTGCGCTCCTTGGAGCGGGAGGGCTTGGTCTACCCCGCCCGGACGTCGAGCAACACGCGCCTTTACTCTCAGAACGAGCTCATCATCTTGCACCGGATTTGCGTGTTGCTGAAAGACCAAAAGGTGAACCTGGCGGGGATAAAGATCATCCTGACCCTGGAGCGCGAACAGGGCAGCGAGTAGGAGGGATCGATGTGGGCAAGGTAGTGGGGATCGATCTGGGGACCACCAACTCGGTCATCGCCGTCCTGGAGGGCGGCAAGCCGACGGTGATCGTCAACGCCGAGGGCAGTCGGCTGACCCCCTCGGTGGTGGGTTTCCGTAAGGACGGGGAGCGTCTGGTGGGGCAGTTGGCCCGCCGGCAGGCGGTGCTCAACCCCGAGAACACGGTGTACTCGGCGAAGCGCTTCATCGGACGGCGCTTCGAGGAGGTTAGCCAAGAGCGCAAGCTGGTTCCCTACGAGGTGCGGGAGGGTCCCGGCGGGGGCGTGCGGATCAACCTGCCGGCGGGAGGCAAGGCCCTCACCCCGGAGGAGATCTCGGCCATGGTGTTGCGCAAGCTGAAGGAGGATGCGGAGAAGTATCTGGGCGAGCCGGTGACCCAGGCGGTCATCACCGTCCCGGCCTATTTCAACGACGCTCAGCGCCAGGCCACCAAGGACGCGGGCAAGATCGCCGGCCTGGAGGTGCTGCGGATCATCAACGAGCCCACGGCGGCCTCCCTGGCCTACGGGCTGGACAAGAAGAAGAACGAGACCATCCTGGTCTGGGACCTGGGCGGCGGCACCTTCGACGTGTCCGTTCTGGACGTGGGCGAGGGGGTCTTCGAGGTCAAGGCCACCTCGGGGGATACCCACCTGGGGGGCGACGACTACGATCAGCGGGTGGTCAACTACCTGGCCGATGAGTTCCTGAGGGAGCAGGGCATCGATCTGCGCAAGGACCGGCAGGCGCTGCAGCGGCTGATCGAAGCTGCGGAGAAGGCCAAGACGGAACTTTCCACGGTGCCGGAGACCACCATCAGCCTGCCCTTCATCACCGCCGACCAGGCCGGCCCCAAGCACCTGGAGTCCAAGCTGACCCGCGCCAAGTTTGAGGAGCTGACGGCGGACCTAACCGAGCGCACCGTGGGCCCCTTCAAGCAGGCCCTGGCCGACGCCAAACTTAGCGAGAAGGATATCGACGAGGTGATCCTGGTGGGCGGCTCCACCCGGATGCCCGTGATCCAGGAGCTGGTGCGCAAGCTCACGGGCAAGGAGCCCCATCGGGGCGTGAACCCCGACGAGGTGGTGGCCGTGGGTGCGGGCATCCAGGGCGGCGTGCTGGCGGGAGAGCTCAAGGACGTGGTGCTCCTGGATGTCACCCCGCTCTCCCTGGGCATCGAGACCCTGGGCGGCGTGCTGACCCGCCTGATCGACCGCAACACCACCATCCCCACCCGCAAGAGCGAGGTGTTCACCACCGCCGGCGACGGCCAGACCAGCGTGGAGATCCACGTGCTCCAGGGGGAGCGGCAGATGGCGACGGACAACCGCACGCTGGGGCGCTTCCATTTGGAGGGCATACCCTCGGCTCCCCGGGGGGTGCCCCAGATAGAGGTCACCTTCGACATCGATGCCAACGGCATCGTCAACGTCTCGGCGAAGGACCGCGGCACGGGGCGGGAGCAGCGGATCACCATCACCGCCTCCACCCAGATGAGCCGCGACGACGTGGAGCGGCTGGTGAGGGAGGCCGAGGGACACGCCGCCGAGGACGCCCGCAAGCGGGAGGAGGTCGAGGCGCGCAACCAGGCGGACAGCCTGGCATACAACACCGAGAAGAACCTGCGGGAGGTGGGAGACCGCTTCCCGGCCGAGGAGCGGGCCAAGGTGGAGGCCGCCTTGGGCAAGCTGAAGGAGGCGCTCTCCGGCGGCGACACGGACTCGATCAAGGCGGCGACCGAGGAGTTGCAGCAGGCCTCCCACCACCTGGCCGAGGAGCTGTACAAGCAGAAGGGGGCCGAGGGCGCGGGCGGTCCCGAGGCCGCAACGCCCCCGCCGGGGGAGGAGCCGGTGGTGGACGCGGAGTTCAAGACCACCGACGAGAAGTAAGGGGTTTCCCGCTGGGAAATAGCCGGATATGATCGATCGATGAAGGAGGTGCCCCGGGATGGCGCTGGTTAGGTGGGATCCCTTCCGGGAGATGGAGGACTTTCAACGGTCCGTAGGACGCATTTTCGGACAGGTGCTGCCGCGCCGCTGGCACGACGACGAGCTGCTGGCGGGGGACTGGGAGTTCCCGGTGAACGTCCAGGAGACGGAAGACACCATGGTGATCGATGCCGAGTTGCCGGGCATGAGGCAGGAGGACATCGAGGTGCAGCTGGTGGGCGACCAGTTGGTGATCAAGGCACAGCGCAAGGAGGAGAAGGAGGAGAAGGGCGAGAACTACCTGCGCCGGGAGATCCGGCAGGGCAGCTTCTGCCGAGCCTTCACCCTCTCCAACCCGGTCAAGGCGGATGCGGTCAAGGCCACCTACAAGGACGGCGTGCTGCACTTGGAGTTGCCCAAGGCCGAGGAGGTCCGCCCCAAGAAGATCCAGGTAAGTGCCAGCTGAAGCTCGTGAACACTTTCCCAGCGGGTGCCGGGGCGGGGGCGGGGCTCTCGCCCCGGCTTTAGATCTTGAGAGCGGGAGGAGGTTCAAGGTGAGCGAGAAAGGTGACGGGGAGTTGCCCGAGGAGCGGGAGGAACAGCGGCTGGAGGCCCTCCGCGAGGAGGCGGACGGCTGGCGGCGCCAGGCGGAGGAGTACCGTGCTCAGAGCCTGCTGGTGCAGGCGGACTTTGAGAACTACCGCCGGCGGGTGGAGCGCGATCTGGCGCAAAACATCCGCCGCGGCAAGCGGCGCCTGTTGCTGGGCATCCTGGGCGTTGTGGACAACTTCGAGCGGGCGCTTAATGCCGGGGGCGACGTTCAGACTCTGCGGACGGGAGTGGAGATCATCTTCCGGCAGCTGAAGGAGCTTTTGGCCGCGGAAGGGGTGGCCTCCTTGGAGACCGTGGGGCAGGAGTTCGACCCGGCGCGCCACGAGGCGGTGGAGGTGTGGGAGAGCCTGGACGCCGACGCGGAGCGGGTGAGCGAGGAGCTGCAGAAGGGCTACACCTACGAGGGGGAGCTCTTGCGCCCGGCGCGGGTGCGGGTGGTGCGCCCGGCGCCGCCGATCGGGACGGCGTAGGACCTTTCCTCGTCAAGGGAACAGTGGGGGCCGGCGGCCCGGGGGAGAGGAGGGAAGGCGGCCCAGCGCCAACGGCCGCGCTAAGACGATGGAATTCAAGGACTACTACAAGCTCCTGGGGGTGGCACGCGACGCCTCCCAGGAAGACATCAAGCGGGCCTTTCGCCGCTTGGCGCGGGAGCACCATCCGGACACCCACCGCGGCAGCGAGGAGAAGTTCAAGGAGATCAACGAAGCCTACGAGGTGCTGCGGGATCCGGAGAAGCGCCAGAAGTACGACCTTCTGGGCCGCGATTGGGATCAGAAGAGCCGCGAGCCGGGCTTCGGCCAGGCACATTTCACCTGGGGCGGGGCGGACGACGGCTTCTCGGACTTCTTTCGGGCCTTTTTCGGCGGCCAGGGCGCCGGGTTTGAGGGCCGGACGGGGGCTGCGGCCTGGGGCGGGGCCGGCCGCGACGTGGAGGCCACCCTGGAGATCAGCCTGGAGGACGCTTACCGCGGCACCACGCGCCAGTTTCGGCTGGAGGAGGGTGATCGCAGCCGCCTGGTGGACGTGAAGGTGCCACCCGGCGTGCGGGACGGCACCAAGCTGCGCCTGGCCGGCCAGGGGCAGCGGGGCCTGGGCGGCCACATGGGGGACCTATTGCTGCGCGTCCACATCCAGCCGCACCACCGGTTCCACCGGAGGGGGGATGACCTGGAGACGGAGATCCAGGTGCCGGTGACCACGGCGGTGCTGGGCGGCGAGATACAGGTGCCCAGCATGCAGGGCAACGTGGCCATGAAGGTGCCGGCGGAGACCCAGGACGGCAGGGTGTTCCGGTTGCGGGGGCTGGGGATGCCGCGCCTGGCGGGCGGATCGGGGGACCAACTGGTCCGGGTGCGCATCAGCGTGCCCCGCAATCTTAGCGAGCGGGAGCGGGATCTGTACCGGGAGCTGGCCCAATTGCGGTCGGGAGGTGGCGGGTCGTGAGCACGGATCGCTTGACCGTGAAGTCCCAAGAGGCGCTTCAAGACGCCCAGCGCCGGGCGGCGGAGCACGGCCAACAGGAGATCACGCCGGAGCACCTGCTGCTGAGCCTGATCGAGCAGCCGGAGGGGGTGGTCGCCCCCGTGCTGGAGCGGCTGGAGGCCAAGCCGCAACGGTTGCGGGAGCAGGCCGAAGCGGCGGTGGGCAGATTGCCGCGGGTCCAGGGGGCCGGGGCGAGCCAGTACCTCTCGCCGCGCCTGGCCAAGGTCCTGGAGCGGGCTGGCCGGGAGGCGGAGGCCCTGCGGGACGAGTACATCAGCACGGAGCACCTGCTCTTGGCCCTGGCCTCCGAGGACGGCGGGGAGGTGCGGCGCATCCTGCGCGAGGCGGGGGTGGACCACGAGAACATCTATCGCGCCTTGGCGGAAGTGCGGGGCAGCCACCGGGTGACCGACGAGAACCCCGAGGACAAGTACCAAGCCTTGGAGCGTTACAGCCGCGACCTGACGGCGCAGGCCAAGCGCGGCAAGCTGGACCCGGTCATCGGTCGGGACGAGGAGATCCGGCGGGTGATCCAGGTGCTGTCCCGGCGCACCAAGAACAACCCGGTGCTCATCGGCGAGCCCGGGGTGGGCAAGACGGCCATCGCCGAAGGGCTGGCCCAGCGCATCGTGTCCGGGGATGTGCCGGAGGGCCTGAAGGACAAGCGGGTGGTGGCCCTGGACGTGGGGGCGCTCATCGCGGGGTCCAAGTACCGGGGGGAGTTCGAGGACCGGCTGAAGGCCGTGCTGAAGGAGATCCAGGCGGCGGAGGGCAAGATCGTCCTGTTCATCGACGAACTGCACACCCTGGTGGGAGCCGGAGCCGCCGAGGGTGCCGTGGATGCGGCCAACCTGATGAAGCCGGCCCTGGCCCGGGGCGAGTTGCGGGCCATCGGGGCCACCACCCTGGACGAGTACCGCAAGCATGTGGAGAAGGACGCAGCCTTGGAGCGGCGCTTCCAGCCCATCTTCGTGGGCGAGCCCAACGTGGAGGACACCATCGCCATCCTGCGGGGACTAAAAGAGCGATACGAGGTGCACCACGGGGTGCGCATCAAGGACTCGGCCCTGGTGGCGGCCGCCGTCCTCTCCCACCGCTACATCGCCGACCGCTTCCTGCCGGACAAGGCCATCGACCTGGTGGACGAGGCGGCGTCCCGGCTGCGGATCGAGATCGACTCCGTGCCGGCGGAGGTGGACGAGGTGGAGCGGCGCATCCGGCAGCTGGAGATAGAGCGGCAGGCCCTGTCCAAGGAGTCGGAGGGGGCGGCCCGGGAGCGGCTGGCCAAGCTGGAGCGGGAACTGTCCGAACTGCGGGAGCGCGCGGCCGGCCTCAAGTCCCGCTGGGAGGCGGAGAAGGCGGTGGTCGTCAGGCTGCAAACCTTGAAGGCGCGCATCGAGGACATCCGCAACGAGGAGCAGCGGGTCGAGCGCCAGGGCGACTTGGAGCGGGCTGCGCAGCTGCGCTACGGCGAGCTGCCCGCCCTGACCAAGGAGCTGGCCGCGGAGCAGGCGCGCTTGGAGGAGCGGCAGGCCAAGGGGCGCATGATCAAGGAGGAGGTGGACGACGAGGACATCGCCCAGGTGGTGGCCAAGTGGACCGGCATCCCCGTGGCGCGCCTGATGGAGGGAGAGATGGACAAGCTGGTGCGGATGGAGGAACGGCTGCACCGGCGGGTGGTGGGCCAGGACCAGGCCGTGGAGGCCGTGGCCAACGCGGTGCGGCGGGCCCGTACCGGGCTTTCCGATCCCAACCGGCCCATCGGGTCCTTCATCTTCCTGGGACCCACCGGGGTGGGCAAGACGGAACTGGCCCGGGCCCTGGCGGAATTTCTCTTCGACGACGAGCGGGCCATGGTGCGCCTGGACATGAGCGAGTACATGGAGCGCCACGCGGTGGCCCGCCTAATCGGAGCGCCTCCCGGATATGTCGGCTACGAGGAGGGCGGCCAGCTAACCGAGGCGGTGCGCCGCCATCCCTACTCGGTGGTGCTCCTGGACGAGATCGAGAAGGCCCATCCGGAGGTCTTCAACGTCCTGCTGCAGCTCTTGGACGACGGACGCCTGACCGACGGGCAGGGGCGCACGGTGGATTTCCGCAACACCGTGGTGATCATGACCTCCAACCTGGGCAGCGAGCTTTTCGGTGCCGGCACCGCCGAGGTGACCCGTCAGCGGGTGCTGGAAGTGCTGCACGGCCACTTCCGTCCGGAGTTCCTGAACCGCATCGACGAGATCGTGATCTTTAGGGCCCTCACCCAAGACGACCTGCGGCAGATCATCGACATCCAAGCGGCCCTGCTGGAGCGACGCCTGGGAGAGCGGGGGATCGCCCTGGAGCTTACGGATCAGGCCAAGGACTGGCTGGCGGAGCACGGCTACGATCAGGCTTTCGGGGCGCGGCCTTTGAAGCGGATCATCCAGCGGGAGATCCAGGACCGGCTGGCCATGGCCCTGCTGAAGGGGGAGTTCCAGGAGGGACAGAAGGTGCGGGTGGACGCCCAGGGCGGGGAGATCGTGCTGCAGGCGGCCTAAAGTGGAACGGTTTTCCTGACCCCTATCCGGCCGGTTCGGGAAAGCTCCCGGAGCCGGCCGGCGCGTTGCCGGAAGCTGGACGGCCCGGGGACGCTGGCAGGAAAAATTCATCCGCGGCACTATATGACCAAAGAGCAGGGCGGCGCAAGCCCCGGGCTTCAGCCTTGGGGAACAGCCACCTGCGGGTTGCTATCATACGGGGGTGCGTGGTATGCTTTGTCCATGGTTCGCCGATTCAAGCCCAACGGCAACGTCTTTAGTGGGGGGGGCGCCGCTTGCCTTCATCAAGCAGTACGTTGAAGACCAAAAGTCGGCCTGAAACTCCATCCTTCGTGTGCGAGGTCCCGCTCCGGACCAGCCCGGTGGACGAGCGGGTGCTCAACGCCGGCCTGGAGGCGGCGCGGCAGTTGTACAATGCCTGCCTGGGCGAGGCCTGCCGTCGCTGGGAACTGGTTCGTCAGTCCAAAGCCTACCGGGCCGCTACGGCCATGCCGCACAGCACCGACGAGGAACGAAAGGAAAGGGCCAAGGCATTTTCCCGGGCGAAAAAGGCCCACGGCTTTTCCGACTACGGCCTGCAGAGATACGCCGTGCAGGTACGCCGCAGTTGGCTGGGAGAACACCTGGACGTCCACGTCGCCCAGAAGCTGGCCACCCGGGCCTTCGGTGCCCAGCAGCGGGTAACCCTCGGCCTGGCCCGGCGCGTCAGGTTCAAGGGGAAGAATCAAATGGACACCGTGGAGGGCAAGAGCAACGACGCCGGCATCCGTTGGCGCGACGGCGCCGTGGAGTGGAGGGGGTTGGCGCTTGACGCCGTCATCGATCGGAATGATCCCGTGGTCAATCATGGGCTGTCCTGCCGGGTGAAGTACGTGCGTATCGTGCGCCGGAAGATGGGGATGCGCAACCGTTTTTCTGCCCAACTGGTCCTAGAGGGCGAGCCGTACCGTAAGCTGAACCCGGACGGCTCGGTCAAATATCCCCTGGGGAAGGGGACCGTGGGCCTGGACGCGGGGCCCCCCGCCCTGGCCGCCGTGGGAGAGGACCATGTGCTCGTCACTCCCTTCTGCGGGGAACTGATGCCGAAGCACCTGGAGATCCGGCGGCTCTCCCGCAAGCTGGACCGGCAGCGCCGGGCCAACAACCCCGGGAACTACCACCCCAACGGCACCATCCGCAAGGGACCGAAGAAATGGCGCACGTCCCTGGGGATGAAGAAGACGCAGGCGGCTTTGGGAGATGCCCATCGCACCCTGGCGGCACACCGCAAATCATTGCAGGGGCGTCTGGTTAACCGGGTGCTCGCCCTCGGGGATGTCTTCCTCCACGAGGACGTGTCGATTAGGGGCTGGCAGAAGCGTTTCGGCAAATCGGTGGGCTTCCGCGCTCCGGGGATGTTCTTCGCCCGGCTTTCCCGCAAGGCTGAGAGTGCCGGCGGAGCCGTGCGAGCCTTCCCCACGCGGACCACCGCCCTGTCCCAGGTTTGCCACTGCGGACACCGGGAGAAAAAGCCCCGGTCCCTTCGCTGGCACCGCTGCCCGGCCTGCGGCGCGGTGGCCCAGCGCGACCTGTACAGCGCCTACCTGGCGTCCTTCGTGGAACCCATGGCGCTGTCATGCGACCGGCAGATATGGCTGCTGAACGCGGGCCGAGCACAAGAGGCCTGGCCGGGTGGGGACGACCTCCTGCGTGCGGCGTTCGAGCGGCTGCAGGCCGAAACCAACGGGCGAGTCGGCGGGAACTGGACTCCTGCCTCCCTGGGGCTCAAGGAGGCTCGACTCCTGGGCTTCGGGTCTGAGCCCGTCGCGACGAAAGCCGGAGCCACGGTCGGAAATCGTGGAAGCCATGATGCTGAGGTCCGTGCCCCTGGCCTTGCCGGCCTGAGGCATGGGACCACGGGGCCAGGAGAGCCCGGAAAAGGCGTAATGGGGTCCTCCGGTAGAACCCCCCGGCTTCAGCCGTGGGGAGCGCGTCAGAGGCAGGTAGACAGGATTTTGACCCGCTCGGGACGAATTCCCCTAGGCATTGCCCGGGTGTGGGAGGCGAAGCGGTGCGCGGAAGGTCGATCAACGGGTGGCTGTTCGTCCTGAGTCTGTTCGTGGCGCTCCTGGCCGGATCGGTGATCGGTAGCCTTGCGGCCCCCTATGCCCCCTTCCTGGCCAAGCCCTACGGCTTCTCTCTGACGGGGCTCAACCTGTACATCCTGGGGCTGTCCATCTGGCTGCACGTCAACCTGGCCGGGATAGCCGCCGCGGTGGTGGCTTTGTGGCTGCTGGTGCGGCGTGCCTAGGCCCGTCGCCTTGGTGCTGGCCTCGGCCTCGCCGCGGCGCGCTCAGCTCTTGCGCCAACTGGGGCTGACCTTCGAGGTGTGCCGAAGCGGGGTGCCGGAGGAGGTGCCGCCCGGGTTGCCGGCGGAGCAGGCGGTGTGCCGGCTGGCCCGGGCCAAGGCGGAGGCGGTGGCCGCCGGACGCACCGGTGGTGTGGTGCTGGGGGCGGACACCGTGGTGGCGGTCGGGGGGCGCATTCTGGGCAAGCCGGTGGACGCCGCGGCGGCCCGAGGGATGCTCACCCTCTTGTCCGGACGCTCCCATATGGTGCACACGGGTATAGCGCTGAAGGAGGTGGAGACGGGGAGATGCCTGACGGCCAGCGAGGTCACGAGGGTGTACATGCGCCCGATGGAGCCGTGGGAGATCGCGGCCTATGTGGACAGCGGCGAACCCCTGGACAAGGCAGGGGCCTACGCCGTCCAGGGGCTGGGGTCCATCTTCGTCGAGCGGATCGAGGGCTGCTTCTTCAACGTGGTGGGGCTGCCGCTGTTCCGGCTGGCGGGGCTTTTGCGCGCGGCAGGGCTGGAAGTGCTGCCCACCGCAGCGCCCACCTCAAGCTGAAGGACCTGCCGGCGGCCGAGCGACCGCGGGAACGGCTGCTGGCCGGGGGGGCGGGGGTGCTTTCCGACGCCGAGCTGTTGGGCATCCTGATCGGCAGCGGCACCCGCACGGCGACGGCGGTGGAACTGGGCCAGCGCCTCTTGTCCGGGGGCAGCCTCCGCGCCGTGGCGAGCCTGTCCGGGCCGGAACTGTTGCGGGTGAGCGGGCTCGGACCGGCCAAAGTGGCGCGCCTGCTGGCGGCCTTGGAGCTGGGGCGTCGGCTAGCCGCGTGGCGGGAGGAGCGCACCCTGATCCGGGGCGCCGGCGATGCGGCCAGGCTGCTGATGGAGCGGATGCGCTACCTGGAGCAGGAGCATTTCCAGACCATCGCCTTGGACACCCGGCACCGGGTGCTGGCGGTGGAGACGGTCTGCGTGGGGAGTCTGGCCGCCGTGCCGGTGCATCCCCGGGACATCTTCAAGGGACCCATCCGGCGCAACGCGGCGGCGGTGATCCTGGCCCACAACCACCCCAGCGGGGATCCCACGCCCAGTACCGAGGACAAGGACCTGACCCGTCGGCTGGGCAGGGCCGGGCGATTGTTGGGGATCGAGGTGTTGGACCACCTGGTGATCGGGGAGAACCGGTACGTGAGCCTGCGGGAGCAAGGGTTGGAGTGGGGATTCTAAGCGGGGAAAGGGGATAAGGGTGTTCGAATTCATCTACCGGCATCTGTCGCGGGACATGGGCATAGACCTGGGGACGGCCAACTCCCTGGTGTATCTTAAGGGCCGGGGCATCGTGCTCCAGGAGCCCTCGGTGGTGGCCATCGACCGCAGCAACGGGGCGGTGCTGGCCGTGGGGGAGGGGGCCAAACAGATGATCGGCCGCACGCCGGGCAACATCGTGGCCATCCGCCCCATGAAGGACGGGGTCATCGCCGACTTCGACGTGACCCAGAGCATGCTGAAATATTTCATCCGCAAGGCCCAGAGCAAGAACAACATCATCCACCCGCGGGTGGTGATCTGCGTCCCCTCGGGGGTCACGGGAGTGGAGGAGCGGGCGGTCAAGGAGGCGGCGGAGCAGGCGGGCGCCCGGGAGGCCTACGTGATCGAGGAGCCCATGGCGGCGGCCATCGGGGCGGGGCTGCCGGTGGAGGAGCCCATGGGCAACATGGTGGTGGACATCGGCGGCGGCACCACCGAGGTGGCCATCATCTCCCTGGGAGGCATCGTCACCGCCCGGTCCATCCGGGTGGCCGGGGACGAGATGGACGAGGCGATCATCAACTACATCAAGCGCACCTACAACATGATGATCGGGGAGCGCACGGCGGAGGAGGTCAAGATCCGCATCGGCGCCGCCTGCGACCCGGGGGAGGGCTCCATGGACGTGCGTGGCCGCGACCTGGTCACGGGGCTGCCCAAGACCCTGCAGGTCAAGGCCACGGAGATTCAAAGGGCGATGGAGGAACCGGTGGGGCAGATCGTGGAGGCCATCAAGGTCACCCTGGAGAAGACCCCTCCGGAGCTGGCGGCGGACATCATGGACCGGGGGATCGTCATGACCGGCGGCGGCTCCCTGCTGCGCAATTTCGACCGGCTGGTGACGCGGGAGACGGGGATGCCGGTGAACCTCTCGGAGGAACCCCTCCTGTGCGTGGTGCGAGGGACGGGCAAGTGCCTGGAATATTCCAACCTGTTGCAATTCCTGCGCCGGAGAAACCGCCGCTAGCGCAGCTGTGGAAGGGCGGTGAAGCGTGGAATTCAAACATGGCCGACTGCTGCTCATCGGAGCGGCGGCCCTGGCCCTGATCGTGCTGCTCAGCCTGACGGCCCGGGAGAAGACCCCCGGCCCCCTGAGCACGGCGGCGCAGGAGGCGCTGGCTCCCCTGCAGGGCGGCATCCAGACGGTGTCTGGCGCCGTCTACCACGCCGTCGGATTCGTGGCCGGCTTGGGGACCACCGAGCGCCAGAACCAGGCCCTCCGGCGGCAGCTTGCCGGGGTGGGGTCGCTGCAGGCGCAGGTGCAGACCCTGCGCAGCCAGAAACGGTCCTTGGAGACACTCCTGGGCTTGGTGCGAGCGCATCCCCGTCGCCGCTACCTGGCCGCCCGGGTGATCGGACGCAACCCCAGCCAATGGTTCGACACCCTGACCCTGGATCGGGGAGCCGCCTCGGGGGTGGCCCGCAACCAGCCGGTGGTCACCGCCGCCGGCGTGGTCGGGAGGGTGATCTCGGTGACGGCGCATACCGCCACGGTGCTCTTGCTCACCAGCGACGACTCCGGCGCCGGGGCGACGGTGGCGCAGACCGGAGAGACGGGCGTGGTGGAGGGGGTGCCGGGCAAGGCCGAGCTTCAGATGAAGTTTTTCGGGCGCCAGGCCAAGGTCAAGGTGGGGGACACGGTGGTAACCTCCGGCATCAGCACCATCTATCCGGCCGGGCTGCTCATCGGGCGGGTGGTCAAGACGGGCTACCAGGAGTACGGCCTGGTGCGCTACGCCGTGTTGCGGCCGGCCGTGTCCTTCAACCGCTTGGAGTACGTCCTGGTGCAGGAAGGATAGTGGCGGCCTTGCGACGGGCGGTGCCCGGCCTGGTGGTCCTGGGGGCGGTGCTGTTGCAGACCACGGTGGTGTGGCAGCTTACCATTTTCGGAATCCGGCCGGATCTGGTGCTGGTGGTGGTGGCCATCTACGGCCTGGGGAGCGAGGGCGCCGGCGTGGCCCTGGGCCTGGGGGCGGGCCTGCTGGAGGACCTGCTGACCGGCCGGCTCCTGGGCCTCCATGCCCTGGCCCTGGGGGCGGCGGGCCTTTTGAGCGGGGCGCTGGGCCGCCGGATGGTGCGGGAAAACCTGCTGGTGGTCATGTTGGCGGTCTTCCTGGCCGGAGCGCTGGAGGAGGGGATCCTGGGCCTGGTGTACGAGGCGGTCTTTCGGGGACGGCTGCCGGTGGACGTGCTCCTGCACACGGCAGGGTTGGTGGCCGTCTACGACATGTTCCTGGCCATCCCGGTGCATGGCGTTTTCCGGTGTCGCCGCCGACCGGTGCGGCTGGGCATGAGAGGCTGATCCTCGGCGAAAAAGGCCGTCCATATTTGTCGCACTCTTTTGCGGTTTCCCCGGAAGGACTTGGCCCTCCCGCGTGGAAACAAGAGAGAGGATGGGGGGGGTCGACGGTGGGCAAGGAAGAGTCGACCATCGAGGGGGAGGAGGGACTGCTGGCGCTCTTCATGCAGGAGCAGGATGCCCCGGAGCTGAAGGAACGCATGCAGAGCAAGTTGGCGGCGACCGAACGGTATCTGCGTCAGGCGGGCCTGGGACTGGATCAGGTGCTGAGTGCCGCGGGGGAGCGCAGCGCGCCGGGGCGGGCCAGGGAGTACGCCGGCTGCCCGGAGGAGCGCAGCACCCTCCTGTGGCGGCGCACGTTGCGCTCCGGGCAGCGGATAAGCTGCCGCGGCAACGTGGTGGTCCTGGGGGACGTCAACCCCGGGGCGGAGGTGGTGGCGCGGGGCGACATCCTGGTGCTGGGAACCCTGCGGGGCGTGGCCCACGCTGGAGCCATGGGAAACAGCCGGGCCATCGTGGCGGCCTTTCGCCTGCAGCCCATGCAACTGCGCATTGGTCGGCTCATCAGCCGGCCGCCCGAGGGGGAGAGCCCGCCGGGATTGCCGGAGGTGGCGCGGGTGCGCAGCGGCAAGGTGGTGATCGAGGGCTACCTGCCCCGCGGCGAGCGGCACGGCGCGGACGGCTCCGGATAAGGCGCACGGGAGGAGCTTGTAGGAGGAGGTGAGGGCCGACCCGCCGCAAGGTGGGGTCGGGCGCGCATGGGAGAAGTTTTGGTGGTTACCTCCGGCAAGGGTGGGGTGGGCAAGACGACCACCACGGCCAATCTGGGCACCAGCCTGGCCATGAGCGGCAACAAGGTGGCGCTGGTGGACGCGGACATCGGCCTGCGCAACCTGGACGTGGTCATGGGGCTGGAGAACCGCATCGTCTACGACTTGGTGGACGTGGTGGAGGGGTTCTGCCGTCTGAAGCAGGCACTGATCAAGGACAAGCGCATGGAGAGCCTCTACCTCTTGCCCGCGGCCCAGACCAAGGACAAGACCGCGGTGACCCCGGACCAGATGCGGGGGCTGTGCCAGGAGCTGCGCGGCGAGTTCGACTTCGTCCTGATCGACTCGCCGGCCGGCATCGAGCAGGGCTTTCGCAACGCCGTGGCCGGGGCGGACAAGGCGATCATCGTCACCACGCCCGAGGTGGCGGCGGTGCGCGACGCGGACCGCATCATCGGGCTGCTCGAGGCGGCCAACATGCGTTCGCCGCATCTCATCATCAACCGGATGCGCCCCAGCATGGTGCGCCGCGGCGACATGATGGACATCGAGGACATGCTGGAGATCTTGGCGGTGGATCTTTTGGGGGTGGTGCCCGAGGACGAGCAGATCGTGATTTCCACCAACCGGGGCGAGCCCGCGGTGCTCAGCCACAGCTCCAAGGCGGGCGAGGCCTACCGGGACATCACCCGCCGGCTCCAGGGAGAGGTGGTGCCCATCCAGCCGTTGGCTTTGGATGGAGGCATCTTCCAGCGGCTGCGCAAGATCATGGGGTTCGGGCAGAATTGAAGGGGGTGGAGGACTTGCTGGACCTGATCAATCGGGTTTTCGGGCGCGAGACCCCCAGTAAGGAGGTGGCCAAGGAGCGGCTGCGTCTGGTGCTGGTGCACGATCGCTCCAGCGTGTCGCCGCAATTTCTGCAGAGCCTGCGGGAGGATCTGCTGCTGGTGATCAGCCGCTACATGGACATCGACGACCGGGATATGGATGTGAACCTGACCACCACCGAGAACCAGGTGGCCTTGGTGGCCAACATCCCCGTCAAGCGGCTGAAGCGCTTCTCCAACGCCTGAGGGGCCGCAAAATTTGCGGTGCCCGCCCCGGCCTTCCTGTGCTATAATCGGGAAGGAGGCGGGCTGAGCCCGCCCGTCGGCTGTCGAGGAGTTGAGGCCCTTGGCGCTGAAGCGGGTGCTGCGCAACCTGGACTACCAGATCCTGGTGACGGTGGCGCTGATCGTTGCCTTGGGACTGGCGGTCATGTCCACCACGCAACCCGGCGGGCACTACTACATGGTGCACCAGGCGGTTTGGGTGGCCGTGGGCGTGGTGGGCTTCCTGATCATGCTCTCGATGAACTACGAGGCTTTGCCCCGGCTGTCCTACTATCTCTACGGGCTGATGATCTTTCTTTTGCTTTGGGTGCTGGTGAAGGGAACCTCGGTCTTGGGGGGCGAGCGCTGGATCAACCTGGGGCCCTTCCAACTGCAGCCTTCGGAGGTGGCCAAGGTGGTGATCATCCTGACCTTGGCCCACCATCTGACCCTGAAGCAGGGGCAACTGAAGCGGGCGCGGGACCTGTTGCCCTTCTTCGCCCACGTGGGCGTTCCCATGCTGCTCATCTTCAAGCAGCCGGATCTGGGCACGGCCATGGTGTTCGCGGGGATCCTCTTCGGCATGCTGATCATGGCCGGGGCGCCGCTGCCCACCCTCCTCGGCATCTACGGTGGCGGCGCGGCGCTGGTGATCCTGGACATCGTGCTGCACCTGCGCTACGGTGTGCCCATTCCCCTGCATGACTACCAGCTGCAGCGCTTGCTGGTCTTCCTCAATCCGTATGCCTACTATCAAAGCTCGGGGTACCAGATCGTGGAGGCCATGATCACTCTGGGATCAGGAGGCTTGACGGGGGCGGGCATCCAGGCCTACCATGGCGTGCTGCTGAGCTTCCTGCCGTCCAATCAGACGGACTTCATCTTCGCCGTGGTGGGCCGCGATCTGGGCTTTTTGGGCGCGGGACTGCTGCTTTTGCTCTACTTCTACCTGCTGATCCGCGGACTGCGGGTGGCCGTGCTGGCGCGGGATTTTTACGGCAGCATGCTGGCGGCGGGCGTGGTGTCCTTCTTTGCCTTCCATGTGTTGGTCAACGCGGCCATGGCGGTGGCCTTGTTGCCGGTGGTGGGGGTGCCGCTGCCCTTCGTCAGCTACGGCGGTTCCGCCATGCTGGCAAACTTCCTGGCCCTGGGCCTCTTGCTAAACGTGTACGCCCACCGCCGCAAGATCAGCTTTTAGCGGGCCTAGACCTGCCGGTCGCCCTCGGGGGCGGCCTTTTTTTGCTGTCCGGTCGCCGGGGGTCACGCTGCTGCGGCCGGAACATATCCTGGAGGGGAAGGAGGGTTTCAACCTTGGTGGGGATATTCCTGACCACCTTCAACCTTTGGGAACAGACCCAACGCTGTCTGGAGAGCTTTCGGCGCTGCACCGAGGGCCGGTGCCGCCTCTTGATCCTGGACAATTGTTCCGACGACGGAACGCCGCAGCGGCTGCGGGAGATGGGCCACGAGGTGTGGATCAGCCCGGAGCGCGTGAGCCTGCCCCGGGCCATGAACCTGGGTACCGCCGCCTTCATGGACGATCCGGAGGTGGAGTACATCGGCTGGATTGAAAACGACATGATCCTTTTGCCCCGCTGGCTGGACAATCTGGTGGCCGTGCTGCGGGAACACCCCGAGATCGGCAAGCTGGGGGCCACGCATCTCACGGGGGAGGTGCCCGACGACGGCGAGGTCCTGGCGCGCATCGAGCGGGAGCGAAACTGGCTGCGCCTGGGGAACGCCATCCCGTGGCTGATGCCCAAGTGGGCCGTCGCCGAGGTCGGTCCCCACGACGAGGGGTTCGTCCACGGGGGGGCCTACGAGGATTGGGACTACAACAACCGCCTGCTGGAGCGGGGGATCCCGGTCATGGTTACCCGCCGCAGCCTGGTGTGGCACGGATGCAACGCCACCACCCGTGGCGCCCTGCAGCCGGTCGGGGCGGAGGAGCAAAACCGCGCCTATTACAGCCGCAAGTGGGGTCACCTGCACTGGGGCTGGTGCCACCCGGGGGCGGCCCTGGAGCGCCGCCTGTGGTGAGGGCGGGCGGGGAGGCGTCCTGCGCGGTGGTGGTGGCCGCCCACAACCAACGGGAATTCACCCGGGGGTTCCTGGGCTCCTTCCGGCGCCACACCCCAGGCGCAACCGAGTTGATCGGGGTGGACAACGGCTCCGACGACGACACCGCGGCGCTGTTCGCCGCCGCCGGTGCCCGGGTCATCCGCAACCGGGGCAACCTGGGAGTGGCCCGGGCGTGGAACCAGGGGCTGGCCGCCGCCGGCGCTCGGCACGTGTGCATCTGCAACAACGACGTGGTGTTGTCGCCGAGATGGCTGGAGGGACTGCTGCGGGAGATGGAAGGCCACCCCACAGCTGGCATCGTGTGCGCCTGCGACAACTGGCGTCTGAGCCTGCGGCCGGATCTGTTCCCGGAGCGGGAGCGCATCGGGTCGGGTCGCACCTGGGACGACCTGGACGGGGCCTACGGCGGCAGCTTCGACGCCTTCGCCGCAGCCTTCGGCGAGCGGCACGCCGGAGTGCGCCTGGCGATGCACAACGCCGCGTGCATGCTGCTGCGCCGCGAGTTGGTGGAGGAGCTGGGTCCCTTCGACGAGAGCTTCGGCCCGGCCTGGTACGAGGACATTGACTACTTCCTGCGCACCCAGCGCCATCCTCGCTGCTCCCGGGTCTACGTCTACGGCGGGGTGTACGTCCACCATTTCGGCGGGGCCACGGACCGCCACCTGCCGTCCGGTTCCGATGCCGCCGCCCGCAAGGCCTTCCTGCGCAAATGGGGTTCGGTGGGCCAGGCCGAATCGGCGGCGCTGTGGTCCAACGCGGTGATCACGGACCTTTGAGCCGACCAAGGGTGACCGGCGGAAGGGCAGGTGCATAGCATGTGGTGACATAACGAAGGGACGGAGGAGATATCCTTGCGGGTGCTGATCACGGGTATCACCGGCTTCGCGGGCAGTCACTTGGCCGAGCATCTCCTGGAGCAGTCCGGTTGGGAGGTATGGGGCCTGGTGCGCTGGCGCAGCCCCCTGGACAACATCCGCCACTTGGCGGGACGGGTGCACTTGGTGGAGGCGGACCTGCGCGATTCCTGGGCGACTTGGCGGGCCGTGGCGGAGGTGGCTCCCGAGGGGATCTTCCACTTGGCGGCCCAGAGCTTCGTGCCCACCTCCTGGCGGGAACCGGAGGAGACCTTCGCCACCAATGTGCTGGGGGAGTTGAACCTGTTGGAGGCGTCCCGCCGGCTCGATCCCGCCCCGCGGATCCTGGTGGCCTGCTCCTCGGAGGAGTACGGACTGGTGCGGGAGGAGGAACTGCCCATCGGGGAGGAGAATCCCCTGCGTCCCCTTTCCCCCTACGCCGTGAGCAAGGTGGCCCAAGACTACCTAGGATACCAGTATTTCGCCAGCTACGGTCTGGCGGTGGTGCGCACCCGGGCCTTCAACCACACCGGCCCGCGGCGGGGCAAGGTGTTCGCCACCTCCGATTTCGCTCGCCAAGTGGCTCAGATCGAACTGGGCCTCAAGGAGCCGGTGCTGTGGGTGGGGAACCTTTCCGCCCGCCGCGATTTCACCGACGTGCGGGACATGGTCCGCGCCTACCGGCTGGCCCTGGAGCTGGGGGAGCCCGGGGCGGTCTACAACCTAGCCAGCGGCCAGGCCCACTCCATCGGCGAGGTGGTGGATATCCTCCTGGACCTGGCGCGGGTGCCCATCGAGGTGCGCCGGGATCCGACCAGGCTGCGTCCCTCCGACGTGCCGGTGCTGCTGGGGGACGCGGGCCGGTTCCGGGAGCGCACCGGCTGGGGTCCCGAGCTTCCCTTCGAGCGCACGCTGGCCGACCTCCTGGAATATTGGCGGGAACGGCTGGGCGGCAGGCGGACGGCATGAAAATCGCCTTTTACCTGGCGGACACCTGGGACTGGCGGGGAGAGGATCTGGAGGGAAGGGGCCTGGGCGGCACGGAGGCCGCCCTGGTCTTCCTGGCCCGGGAGCTGGCCCGCCACCACCGGGTCACGGTGTACAACGGCACGCGCCGCCCGGGCCGGCACGCCGGCGTCACCTACCTGCCGGTCGGACTGCTGGAGCGCGGCGGCCCTTGGGACGCCTTCGTCAGCCTGTCCTACACCCCCGGCATCCGGGAGCTTCCCGCCCGGGTCAAGGTGCACTGGTCCTTGGAGGATGACCAGGTGCGGGTGAAAAGCTACCGCGACTACCTGCCCCACCTGGATTGCGTCTTCGCCTTGAGCCCCTTTCATGCCGAGCTTTTGTCCCGACGTTTCGCCATTCCCCCCGGGAAGCTGCACACCGGCTTCTTGGGGGTGTCCCCGGCGGAGTATGCCGCGCCGGCGCGCAAGGTGCCGGGCCGGCTGATCTACTGCTCGGTGCCCGACCGCGGGGCGGAGCATCTGGCGCCCATCTTCGGGATGATCCGGGAAGCATATCCGGCCGCCTCCCTGGTGGTCACCGGCGACTTTCGACTGTGGGGCCGCTCGGATCCGGGGGACGCCCCTTATCGGGCCACCTTGGCCGGGGTGCCGGGGGTGCGCTATCTGGGAAAGTTGCCGCGGCGCGAGCTGGTGCGGCTGCAGGGTGAGAGCGTGGTGCACCTGTACCCGTGTCTGGTGCAGGAGCTGTTCTGCCTGGCCTCCCTGGAGTGCCAGGCGGCGGGGGCGCCCACGGTGGCGCCGCGGATCGGAGCCCTGGCCACCACGGTGGCGGACGGGGTCACGGGGATCCTCCTGGAGCGTTCCCCCCACGCCGATCCCGAAGGCCATCGCGCTTTCGCCGAGGCGGTGTTGGCCCTGCTGCGCGATCCCCAGCGGCTGCAGGCCATGGGGGAGGCGGCCCATTGCCGGGCCCTGAGCGGTTTTTCCTGGGAGGCGGTGGCGGGGGACTGGACGGCGAAACTGGCCGCGTTGTCCGAGGGGAGATGATGCGATGTTGGCGGGAGTGGTGCTCACCACCTACAATTTCCTGGAGAAGACCCGATCGGCCCTGGACAGCTTCCACTACGGGTCCGACCACACGCCCCACCGCCTGGTGGTGGTGGACAACGCGTCCGAGGACGGCACCCGGGAATACCTGCTTTCCCGGGGCTACGAGGTGATCGCCGTGGCGGCGCCGTGCAGCCAGGCGGCGGCCATCAACCTGGGGTTATGCCGGCTCCTGGCGGATCCGGGGGTGACCCACCTGGCCTGGATCCACAACGACATGCGCTTCTTCCCGGGGTGGCTCGCGAACCTGGGGCAGGTGTTTCAGCGCGCGCCGTGGATCGGCAAGCTTTCCCCGTGGGAGTTGACCGAGTCCAGAGACTTCACCGAGGAGGAGGTGGGACGCTTCATGCGCCTGTCCGGCGGCTACCTCAAGCTGGGAAACGCGGTGCCCTGGATCATGCCCCGAGCGGTGGTGGAGGAGGTGGGCCTGCACGACGAGGGCTACGTGGGCGACTGCATCTACGAGGACCACGACTACAACAACCGCCTGCTCCTGGCCGGATACCCGGTGATGATCACCAAGGCCAGCGCGGTGCGGCACGAGCAGGCCGGCACCCGACGTCACACCCACCGGCCGGATTGGGACGAGAGCAACAAGGCGCGCTACATCGGGAAATGGGGCAGCCTGCACCTGCGCCTGCCCGCACCCTTTTGAAGGAGGGACCCCCTTGCGCATCGGCATCCTGTCCTCCCACGGCATCAAGTGCGCGGTGGCCGAGAACGCGGTGGAGTTGGCCGGCAAACTGCGGGAGCAGGGACACGCGGTGACCATCTTCGGCAATTGGACCGACGGGCGCATCCGCCCCGAGCACCGGGGACGGCTGACCCGCTCCGAACCGGAAGCGGTGGCCTGCTTCGAGGTGCAGCCGTGGTCCCGGGGGGCGGGCTACGACCTTGAGCTGGTCTGGCGCCAGATCATGGGCTGGGAGATCCGGGCCCTGTTGGTGGAGTACCAGGCCTCCATCTATCCGGGGGCTTTTCTGACCGAGCTGTTGGCTCGCTGCGCCGCCCGGGGGCTGCGGCGGGTGGTGACCTTCCACGACTCGTACATCCCCTCGGGGCTGCCCGAGTTGGCGGACGTTCGGGTGGTGCATGGCGCCAGCCTTCTCCGTCGGTTGCCGGGGGCTACGGTGATCCCCCAGGGGGTGCAGCGGCTGCCCGAGGTGCCCCGGCGGGAGGTGCAGCACCGGGAGGGCTGGCCCGCCGACCTGGTGGCCACCCTGGGAATGGGAAAGGTGGATTACCGGCTGATCTACGGCGCGGCCCGGAGCATCGGCTGGACCACCCTGGCCTTCGATCCCCTGTATTCCTGCACCCTGCCCAACGCCGCCGACCTGATCCTGCTGCGCGATTGGTTCGACCAGCGCGAATTGGTGGGTCGGCTGGCGGCGGCCCACGCCACCGTGTTGTGGTATCCGCCGGTGGACGCCCAGGTGGTCTCGAGCGCGGCGCAACTGGCCGTGGCCGCGCACCGCCTGGTGCTGGTGAACAACGGGGTACCCTGGTTCCAAGACCTGCCGGCAGATGTGTTCGTCAAGCTGCGTGATCCCGGGGAGCTGGCCGTCTGGCTGCAGCACGGCTTGGTGGACCCCGAGCGGGAGCGCCGCCAGCAGGCCTTCATCGATGCCAACTGCTGGGACCAGGTGGCCCGCCGCTATCTGGAGCTGGTGGCGTGAGCCATGGTGGGCGTCTTCCTCACCTGTTTCGACTTCCTGCCGCTCACCCGGCGCTGCCTGGAGAGCTTTCGACGTACCGTGGACGCGCCGCACCGCCTGATCGCGGTGGACAACGGATCCCGGGACGGGACGCCGGAGTTTTTGCGCCGAGAGGGGGTGGAGGTGCTGACGGGCCGTGCTCCCCGATCGCTGCCCTGGGTTCAGAACCGGGCGCGCTCCCATCTGCTGACCGATCCGGTCGTGGATTGCCTTTGTTGGATCCACAACGACATGGTCTTCTACCCGGGTTGGCTGTCGGGATTGCTGGCGGTCCTGGAGCGCCGGCCCGGGGCGGGCAAGGTGTCCTCCTGGAACCTGTTGGACCGGGAATACACCGAGGCGGAGGTGGCGGAATTCGTCCGGACCCAGGGCGCTTTTCTGGAAGCCGGCAACGGCAACCCGTGGGTGATCCCCCGGGCGGCGGCCGAGGCGGTGGGTCCCCACGACGAGGGCTATGTCAACCACGCCGAGTACGAGGATTGGGACTACAACAACCGCCTCCTGGCGGCCGGCTACGCCGTGCTGGTGACCAAGGGCAGCGTGGTGTGGCACCGTGCCGCCGCCACCCGCTATGCGGTGCGTCTGGACGGCGAGGCGGCCAACCGCCGCCGCTACGTGGCGCGGTGGGGGTCGGACGCGCCACGGGTAACCAATCTGTACTGAAAAGGAGGGTGCGGGGGTGCGCATCGCCTTCTACTATGACGCCCCCGGGGATTGGGGCTGGCGTGGCGCCGATCTGGAGGGCCGGGGATTGGGCGGCACGGAGACGGCCCTGATCTTGCTGGTGCGGCACCTGGCCCGGCACGCGGCGGTGACGGTGTTTTGCGGCGTGGGCCGGCCCGAGGTGCATCGGGGGGTGTGCTACCGGCCCCGGGGCAGCCTCGGAAAGGGGGAGGGGTGGGATGCCTTCGTGGGGATGCGGGGCCCGGTGGAGTGCCTGCCCGGGGTGCGCTCGCGGGTCAAGCTGTTTTGGTCCTGTGAGGAAGATGCCGTGTTGGTGGGGGACTGGGAGCACCTGCTGCCCCACCTGCGGGCGGTGGTCACCCTGAGCCCCTACCACACGGCCCAGTTGGCGCGCCGCTCGGGGTTGTCCCCGGCGCTCTTGTGGGAGATCCCCCTGGGGGTGAACCTCTCCGATTACCGCGCCGGGCCGCGGCGGGATCCGGCGAAGCTGCTCTACTGCTCGGTGCCGGGCCGGGGGGCCGAGCACCTGGGGCCGATCCTGGAGGAGATCCAGCGGCGCTGCGCCGCGGCGCACCTGGTGGTCACCAGCGATTTCTCCCTGTGGGGCCGCCCTCCGGGGGACGAGGAGCACCGGCGGCGGCTGGCCGGACTGCCGGGAGTGGAGTATCTGGGCAAGGTCTCCCGCTCCCGGTTGGTGCGGGAGCAGATGACCGCCGCCATGCACCTGTATCCATGCACCGTGCCGGAGCTGTTCTGTCTGGCTGCCTTGGAGTGCCAGGCGGCCGGGGCGCCCACGGTGGCCACTCGCCTGGGGGCGCTCACCACCACGGTGGCCGACGGGGCCACCGGCATCCTGCTTCCCGGATGGCCGGGGGAGGGTGACTTCACCTTGCGGATGGCTGGAGCGGTCGCCGACCTCCTGGCAGACCCGCCACGGCTGGCGCGGCTGTCGCGGCAGGCGCGGCGCCGGGCCCGCGGTTTCTCCTATCATCGGACAGCGCGGCGTTGGCTGGCCCGCATCGCCGCGGCGGGAGGGGCGTGAACGGTGGTATCCATCGTGGTCTTGGCCCACAACAACCGGGAGGTCAGTCGGCGCTGCGTGGCGAGCGTGCTCGCCCACACCCGACCCGCCTACGAGTTGATCCTGGTGGACAACGGCTCCACCGACGGCACCGCCGCCTATTTCCAAAGCCTGGCCAGGCGGGACCCGCGGGTGCACGCGGTGGCGCGGGAGCGCAACTATGGGGTGTGCGCCCGCAACTTCGGGTTCGCCCAGGCCCGGGGGGAGTTCATCTGCACCTTGGACAACGACACCGAGGTGGGGGAAGGCTGGCTGGAAGCGCTCCTGGCCCCCCTGGCCGAGCCCGGGGTGGGGGGCACGGGGGTGGAGGGCGTGTGCTTCGACAATGCCTGGGCGCACGCCGTGCAGAGTTGGCAGCTGTCTCCCGATCGGCGGGAGGGCCTGCGGGTGGACGTGCTGGTGGGCTACTGCTTCCTCTTCCGCAACCTGGTCGCCGAGATCGGCGGCTACGATTGGGCCTTTGGTCCTTTCTGGAACGAGGAGGCAGATTTCTGCCTGCGCCTCAAGGCCCAAGGCTTACGGCTGGAGGTGCATCAAGCGGCGGTGTGCCACCATGCGCACGCCACCAGCGCCCGCTACGTGGAGAACGTGGAGCGGCTGATGGCGGACCACGACCGGCTGCTGCGGGAGCGCTGGGACGATCGCAAGGGCGAGTTGTTCGAGTGCAATCGGGGGACGCGCGGATGCGGGCGCTGATCACCGGCATCAACGGATTCGCCGGCAGCCATCTGGCCCGGTTGCTGCTGGGTGAGGGATGGGAGGTGTGGGGCACGGCCCGCTCGGCCGGCAGCCTGGACCGGGTGACTCCCTTTCGGGACCGCGTTAGAATGCGGCGGGCGGATCTCACGGCCAAGGGATGGGAGGAGATCGTGGCCGAGGCGACGCCGCGGGTGGTTTTCCATCTGGCGGGGAGGACCTCGGTGCCGGCCTCTTGGGAAGACCCCCTGGCCACCCTCCGGACCAACGCGACCGGTGCCGCCCGGCTGCTGGAAGCGGTGCGGCGCCAGGCACCCGAGGCCCGGGTCCTCCTGATAGGGTCCTGCGAGGAGTATGGCCCCGCGCCCCGGGCGGAGCTGCCGCTCACCGAGGACAGCCGGCTGCGGCCGTGCACCCCCTACGGGATCAGCAAGCTGTGCCAGAGCCTGCTGGGGCTTAGCTACGCCCGCCGTTGGGGCTTGGGGGTGGTGGTGGTGCGCAGCTTCAGCTACACCGGCCCCGGCCAGGACCGCCGCCACCTGGTACCCGACCTGGCCCGGCAGGTGGCGGCGGCGGAGCGGGGCCTGGGCCCGCCGGTGCTGCGGGTGGGGAATCTCGCGCCGCGGCGCGACCTCGGCGACGTGCGGGACGTGGTGCGCGGCTACCTCCTGGCGGCCACCGGTGGCCGGGTGGGCGAGGTATACAACTTGGCCACGGGACACAGCCGATCGGTGGCCGAGGTGCTGGAGTCCCTGCGCCGTCTGGCGCGGGTTCCGGTGCGGGTGGAGCAGGAGGCGCGGCGGGTGCGGGCGGTGGACCTGCCCGACATCCGGGGTGACGCCGGGAAACTGCGGGAAGCCACGGGATGGGTGCCGGCCATCCCCTGGGAGCGCAGCCTGGCCGACGTGCTGGAGCATTGGCGGACCCGACCGGCGGCGCAGTTGCGATGAGAAGGCGGCGGCCGCAGCAGCGGCGGGCGGACGAGCGCGGGGAACTGGTGCAGGTGGCCCAGGGCCGCTGGCGGCAGCTGAACGTCCTGCGCCTGAGGGCGGGCGCCTGCCGCGGCGGGCATCTCCATGCCCGCACCGAGGAACTTTTCTACGTGGTGTCCGGTCGGGTGCGCCTGGAGGTGCGGGACGGGCGTACCGGCCGGCTGGCCCGGGAGGAGATCGCGGCCGGCTGGTATTTCATCGTTCGCCCGGGGGAGGAGCACCGGGTGTGGGCGCTGCAGGCCAGCGTCCTGGCGGTGCTCCTGTCCAGGGAATACGATCCGCACCGGCCGGACATCGCGCCGCGGGACGGATCGACAACGGACTGAAAAAAGGAGAATAGAGCGAGGCGTAGAAATCTTAACGCAAGCGAGCATAATTTGCGCAGAGGGGGTGAGGCCGACAGAAAGCACGAGGGGGGGGTGCCAATAATCTGCGGGAGGGATACATATGACCTCAGGATCGGGCGGTCTGAAACGCGAGCTTGGCCTATTGGATTTGACCATGTCCTCTCTGGGCGCCATCATCGGTTCCGGCTGGCTGTTCGGGGCACTGGTGGCCGCCAACCTGGCCGGACCCGCCGCCATCTATTCGTGGATCATCGGCGGCATCGCCGTGATGCTCATCGGCTTGGTCTATGCGGAGTTGGGGGGCATGCTGCCCCAGGCCGGCGGCGTGGTGCGCTATCCCCAGTACTCCCACGGCACGCTGGTCAGCTTCCTCATGGGCTGGGCCGCCTGGATCGGCTACTGCACCGTGCCGCCCATCGAGGCCGAGGCGGTGACCCAGTACGCCAACCACTGGCTCCACGGCTTGTTCGCCAAGGGCAGCCTGACGCCCACCGGCATCCTGGTGTCGGCGCTGTTGATGGTCGTCTTCTTTCTCGTCAATTTCTACGGCGTGCGACTGTTCGCCACGGTGAACACCAAGATCACCATCCTGAAGTTCCTGGTGCCATCCTTGACCCTGATCGTGCTGTTCGCGGTGGGGATCCACGCCAGCAACTTCTCCAGCCACGGGTTCGCTCCCAGCGGATCGTCCGGCGTCCTCACCGCCATCGCCACCGGTGGGGTGGTCTTCGCCTACCTGGGCTTTCGCCAGGCGGTAGACATGGCCGGGGAGGCCAAGAACCCGCAACGAGACGTGCCCCGGGCGGTGATCATCGCCATCATCATCGGCATCGTGCTGTACGTGTTGCTGCAGGTGGCCTTCATAGGCGCGGTGCAGCCTGCGGCGCTGGCCCACGGCTGGGCCAAGCTGTCCTTCAGCGCTCCCTTCGCCGATGTGGCGGGCGCCTTGGGCCTGGGCTGGCTGGCCTCGCTGCTTTTGGCCGACGCCGTGCTGTCCCCGGGCGGCACCGGCATCGTATACACCGCCTCCACGCCGCGGGTGTCCCTGGCCTTGACCAAGAACGGCTACTGGCCGTCCTCTTTCGCCATCCTCAACGCCCGCGGCGTGCCCTACGTCGGCCTGATCACCAGCACCGTCATCGGCCTCTTGCTCCTTTTGCCCTTCCCGGGCTGGAGCAAGCTGGTGGGCATCGTATCCACCGCCGTCGTCTTCACCTACATCGTGGGGCCGGTGGCCGCCCTGGTCCTGCGGCGCACCGCGCCCCAGGCCCGCCGCCCCCTGCACCTGGCCGGAATGTCCATCATCGCTCCGGTGGCCTTCGTAATCGCCAGCCTGATCATCTACTGGGCAGGCTGGCCCATCACCGGCGACGTGCTCATCGCCATGGCCGTGGGCCTGCCCTTGTACTACTACTTCCACGTCAAGAACAAACTGGAGGTTTCCCACGCCAAGGCCGGGATTTGGCTGATCGCCTTCCTGATCTTCATGATCGTGGTCTCCTATCTGGGCAGCTTCGGCGGAATCAAGCTCCTGCCGTATCCCTGGGACATGGTGGTGGTGGCGGTGGGCAGCCTCATCGCCTTCTACGCCGGCATCGCCAGCGGTATAACCACCGAGGAGGTCAAGAACATCGGCGACGAGCAGGCGCTGCTGTTGAGCCAGGCCTCCGGCAACTGACCAGACCGGATCCAAAGGGTCGCCCCCCCCCCGGGGCGGCCCTTTTTTTGTCGGGGGCAATCGGGACGCTTTTTACATAACCATGGAGGGAAGGGAGGAGGGGGGATTGAACGGCACGGCGGGGCAACTGGCGGGGGAGCGCGCTCAGGCCGGCACCTGTCCGGTCCGCAAGATCAAGGAGGTGACCGCTCAGGTCCAAAACCTCGCCGCGCAGCCGGTCACCAACCAAGTCATCATTCAGGGGATGGTGCAAAAGCAGGTCTTCTATGTGGGGGTCGACAACATCGTCCGCCACGAGGCGGAGGAGGTGCCCTTCAGCTGCGCGTTGGAGGTGCCCGGGACGGCCCCCGGCATGGGAGTGGTGGCCAGGGCCGAGGTGGAATACCTGATCTGGCGCCTCAGCACGGACCATGCGCGGCTCTTGCAGCAGATCGTGCTGGTGGTGCAGGCGCGGGTCTTCGCCGCGGACGGGACCGTGGTGGGGGAGGCCAGCCGGCAGGTGCTGGTGGAGCACATCCGGGAGTTCATCTGCGTGTTGAAGCGGCCTATCCTGGTGGGAGCGGTCTTCGAGACCCGGGCGCAGGTCCTCCTGGTGCGGGAGCTGCCGCTGGTGGCCGTCAAGATCAAGGGGGTCACGGCCGAGGTGCAAGACGTGACCTACCGCCAGATCAACGGGTCGGTGGTGGTGAGCGGCGTGCTGCACCAGCAGCTCTACTACGTGACGACAGAAGGCGTGGTGCGACTGGCCGTCGAGGATGTCGCCTTCACCCACGCGCTGCCGCTGCCGGCTTTGCAGCCGGGTGCCTCGGTGGAGGTGGCGGTGAAGGTGGAGTTCTTGATCCCGGAACTCCTGCCGGTGCGGGGCCTGCTGCGTCTGAAGGCGGTGCTGCTGATCGAGGTGGTGGCCATCATTTTCGACGAGGTGGTGCAGGTGGTGCAGGACGTGCGCGGGCCGGGGATCCGGGTGTCCCGGGTGGCCATCCGTCAGGACGGCCGGACGGTGGAGGTGGCCACCGACGTCACGGGGCCGGGGATCGTCCGGGTGGAGCGTCGCACGGTGTGGGTGGACGTGGTGGAAGACGGCACCGAGCGGCTGATGCCTTTGCAGGTGGTCACGGAGGTGGTGCTCTCCCCCTGACCCACTCCGCGTCCGGCCTGCGGGAGAGGCCGGCTGCAACCGTCGCATGACGGGATCAGTCGTTTCCCGAAAGAGAAAAATCAGCCGCTGTAACATAAGCGGTGGCCCGGCATATCGTGGTATCGGCAACCGTGGCGGGCGGGCGAGAAGCGGTGTGGGCCAGGAGGTGTGCACAGGTTGCTGAGGGATTGGGTGTCGCGGGCGCGGAGCGCCCTGGGGGGCGGCCGGTTGGCGGGAGCGATGGCGGCGGAGGCGGCAGCGGCGCGGGAGCACCTGCTAGTCGAGGAGCCGCCCGAGGTGCAGGGGTCGCTCATCGGCCCGGACGCGGCGATGCCTCCTGGCCAGGAGGCGGAGCCGGGGGAGGAAGAGGCGGCCAAACCGATGCAGGAGGAGGAGATCCGGGGTGCCAGCGTGGTGGTGGAAGCGGTCGTTCCGGGAGCGGGAGGCGAAGGGGGGATAGCCATGGATAGCGTGGAGACGCCGGAGAAGGTGCTCATCAAGGCCGAGGTGGTCGTCGGAGAGAACTGCAGGCAGAAGTTCATCGAGGAGATCATCAGCCTGGAAGCGGTGAAGATCGTCGACATCGTCCCTAGCTTGGTGCACGTGCGCTCGATAGTGAAGGAAGGCAAGGTGATCGTGCAGGGCACCCTGCACAAGCAGATCTACTATGTCGGACCAGACAACCTGGAGCACCACCTGGCCGAGGACATCGAGTGGAGCGAGTTGGTGGAGATACCCCCGGTGGATCCCGCCGTGCCGGTGCAGCCGGGGATGAACCAGCAGGACCACTCCTACGTGGAGAACCTGATCTGGGAGTATGATCCCGCCACCGCGCAATTGATCCAGAAGGTCATTCTGAACCTGTGCATCAAGGTCACCCAGACCCAAGAGATCAGCGTGCTGGAGGATCCCTTCGGTCCGTACATCGAAGCCAAGCTGGTGGTCGGGCATGGTCAGAAGCAGAAGTTCCTGCGCCACGAGACCCTGCTCCCCGATGCGGTCAAGATCGTGGACATCGAGGCGAAGCTTACCGGGGTGCACTCTCACGTCAAGACCGGCAAGGTCATCGTCCAGGGCACCTTGCACAAGCAAATCTACTACGTGGGCACGGACAGCATCGTGCATCACGTGGCCGAGGACGTTCCCTGGAGCGAGATGGTGGAGGTTGCCCCCCTGGACCCGGCGGTGCCGGTGCGGGAGGGGATGCACGAGCAGGACCACTCCGTGGTGGAGAACCTGATCTGGGAGTTCGATCCCGCCACGGGTCAGCTGATCCAGAAGGTGATCATCCTGGTGCAGGTAACGGTGGATGAGTTCCGCGAGATCCCCGTGTGCCTGTCCCCCTACGGATATTTCATCAAGACCCCGGTGGTGATCGGGCGCGGCCACAAGCAGAAATTCATCGAGCGTACCATCACCATTCCCGGCCTGAAGATCGTCGACATCACCGCCACCCTGCGGGACGTAGTCTCCATCGTCAAGGCGGGCAAGGTGATCATCCAGGGCGTGCTGCACAAGCAGATCTACTTCGTGGGCAAGACCGACGGCCTGGTGCACCACGAGTTCGAGGATGTGGACTTCAGCGAGATGGTGGAGGTCACCCCCCTGAACCCGGAGGTGCCGGTCCAGGAAGGCATGCAGGAGCACGAGCATTGCCACGTGGAGAACCTGCTGTGGGAGTTCGTTCCGGACACCGGTGCGCTGACCCAGAAGGTCATCATCCATTGCGACGTCACGGTGACCGAGTTCCAACAGCTCCACGTGTGCGATCCTTGAGCCGTAGCGCCTGCGCTGGGGAGGGGAAACAGGTATCCACCCGCAGATACCTGTTTTTCGTTGGGAGGTGAGGCCCTTGCGTGTGCTGCTGCAGGGGAGACCCGACCTGTGGGCGCTGCCGGCCGGGGACACCCTCCTGGTGCGCCGCACCGTGGCGGCCTTGCGGGAGCGGGGGGTCGCGGCACAGGTGTCCACCGAGCTGCGGCCGGACCTGAGGGGCTGCGACTTGGTGCACCTGTTCAACCTGTCCCGCATCCATGAGCTCGGACTGATGGCTCAGCACGCCTCGGAGCACGGCGTCCCCTACGTGCTAACCCCCATGTATTGGGACCTGGAGGAATATATGTGCCGCTGCCCCCAGGCGGAGGGCGAGGAGGTGCTGCGCTGGCGGCGGGACCTGCCCTGGCGGCGCAAGGTGCTGTCCCACGCCCGGGCCGTGCTGACCACGGGGGAGGCGGAGGCGGCGCTATTGCGCTCCGAGGGGGTACCCAGCACGGTGGTGCCCCTGGCCTGCGACCAGGAGGGCCGGCCTGCCTCGGCGTCGGGAGAGGGCGCCTACGTGCTGTGCGTGGGCCGCATCACCCCCCAGAAAAATCAACTGGCGCTCATCGAGGCGCTGCGGCCGCTCGGGCTGCCGCTGGTGATCCTGGGGCCGGTCAACGATCCTTGGTACCTCCGGCGGTGCCGGGCGGCCGCGGGGGAACAGGTGCGCTTTTGCGGCCCGGCCCGGGGGACGGCGCTGGGGGCGGCCTTCGTCGGAGCACGGGTGCATGCGCTGGCCAGTTGGTACGAGCTGCCCGGCCTGGCCAGCCTGGAGGCGGCGGTGGCCGGGTGCAACGTGGTGAGCACCGATCGGGGGACCGCCGCCGCCTACCTGGGGCCTCACGCCCGCTACTGCGATCCGGGGCGGCCCGAGACCATCCGGGAAGCGGTGCTGGCGGCCTGGCGGGAGCCGCGTACCGGGCGGGCCGGGCGGCGCCTGCGGCGGTTCTCGTGGTCCCTCACCGCCCGGCGCACCCTGGAGGTGTATCGCTCGTGCCTGGAGCGCTGAGGAAGCCGGGCATGCCGGGGCGCGGTTTTCCGCTGCTGTGCCGGGTGGCGTTGGCGAAGCCGGCGGCCGGCGTGAGCGAGGTGCTGGGCAGGGTGGAGCGGTGGTGGCACGACGGCGAGGCGGCAGGGGTGGTGGAGGGCGTGTGGAGCTGGGCCATGCGCTACCTGGCCACCGACGGTTCGGTGGAACGCTGCGCGGGGGAGATGCGGTTCGGCATCCCCTGTCCCTTCCTGTCGGAGGAGGGCTGGGAGCTGACGGTGCGCTCCGGGGCCGTGGCCTACGTGCTGGAGGATACGGATCCCGCATGGGTCACCCTGCACACCCGCTTGGAGCTGGAGTCCGTTCCCTCCGAGCCGCGGGATGCGGTGCGTTGGGTCACCATCCGGCTGCCCTGTCCGGCGGGGCAGACCGGAACCGAACTCTTGGTGAGCGTGGGCCGGCTGCTGCAAGCCCGGGCCCGGGATCTGAACACGGTGCGGGCCCGGTCGGAGGCGGTGCGGGGCGAGGCGCTGGTCGGTGGCATACGCCTTGCGGGCACTCTGGCGCTGCGGGTGGCCTGTACGGCCTTCGACGGCACCATGCACCGGTTCGAGGGGCGCACCTCCTGGGACGTTTTCCTGCCCCTGGCGGGATGCGTGCCGGGGGACGAGGTGCGCTGGGAAGCGCGGCCGGGGGAACCCGAAGCGCGGTTGGCCGCCGGCGGCTGGTGGATGTTGCTGGCGATCCCCCTGACGGTGCGGGTGCGCCGGCTTAGCGTCGGGTGGCGGGAGGTGGCCTGTACGCGGCGCGGCTCCGGGCTGCCCCGGGCGCTGGTGGCGGCGGAGCAGTTGGTCACTCGGAAAAGCTCCAGCACCCTCCTGGAACTGCCTCTGGAGCTGCCGCCGGGGTGGCGGGCGTTGCGCTTCATCCCCGAGGCGGGGCCTGCCCTGGCACGGGTCCTTTCCGGCAGGGTGCTGGTGGAGGCCAGGGTGGGCGGACAGTTGCTGGCGGAGGGCGACGGTGTCTTGCGCCGGCTTAGCGTGGCGCGGCGATGGGAAACCGTGCTGGGCGTGCCCGAGGCCAAGAGGGGCATGCGTGCCCGGCCCCGCTTGCAACTCGAAGGCATGGGCGTCCCTCGGAGCACGGTGCGGCTGGTGGTATCCGTGCAGCTGGAGGTCAGCCGCTCCCGGCTGCTGCCGCTATTGGTCGAGGAAGCCCAGGGGTCGGGCGTCAGCTGCCTGCTGCCGCGCCTGATCGCCAGACTCCGGCGGCGCACGGTGCGCCGGATATTCGTGCGCCGACCCGTGTCGGCCGCCACGGGGTTGAACGCCTCGGGCACTTTGCGCTCCCGCGGGGCCTGGGTCACGGCGGGCGGGGTGCTGGTAGGCGGCTGGTTGCGGGTGGAGCTCGCGGCGGCGGACCCTCTGGGGCGTGCGAGCCGCTGGGAGACGAGGCGGCGAGTGGAGGTGCACCTGCCTGGCCCGGCACCGGGACCGGGAGGGGTGGCGCTGGGCCGAGTGCGGTTGGTGGGGGAACGCTGGGAGGCGGTGCCGGGGGGAGTACGCGGCTGGCTGGTGGTGGAGGCCCAGGCGCTGCTCCTGCGGGAGACGCCGCTTAGGCTTCGCAGCAAGGGAACCGGTGCGCCCACCCGGCTGCGGACGGCGGCGCGATTGCGGGAGCGGGGGGAGCTGTCGGTGCCGGTGCGTTGGCAGCCGCCGGCGGCGGAGGGTGGCTTGACGGCAAGGGTGCGCGAGATCAGGGGCACGGCTGGGCGCGGCTTCGTCCTCGTCCAGGGCCGGCTGCGTTGGGAGGCGCTGCACTGGTGGCGCGAGGCGCCCTTCAACCTTCGGCTGCCCGTGGAGACCGCCAGACCGGGTATGCGGGTTTGCCTGCGGACCCGGGCCGCAAAGACCGGTCCCGCTGCGGAGGGCTGGGAGTGCCTCCTCGCGGTGGAATATCGCCTGTGGGACCTGGTCATCCGACCGGATGACTAGGCCGCTGCGGGTGGCGCTGGACCTGGCGGCCCTGGGCGGGGAGGCCACCGGCCTGCAGTTATACCCCCGGCGCTTGGCCGAAGCCTTGGACCGGGCGACGGGGGTCGGGGTGGTGCTTTGGAAGGGCTCCGAATTGGCCGGGCCGCCGACGAGGGTGGATCTGGTGCACCATCCGCTTTTCTTCTCGCCCCGGGTGGGGCTGGCGCATCCCCTGGTGGTGAGCGTCCACGACCTGCTCTTTGAGGAGCTTCCGGAGGAGTATCCACCTCGGGTGCGGCGGCTGCTGAAAGAGTCGCTGCGTCGGGCCGTGGCTCAGGCGCGACGGGTGCTGGCACCTTCCCAGGTCACGGCTCACGAGCTGCGGCAGCGAGCGGGGGTGGCGGCCGAACGCATAGCGGTGGTGCCCTTGGCGCCGACCTTGCGGCCTCCCGATCCGGCCCAGCGGGATCAGGTCCGCGCAAGGTACGCTCTTTACGGCTCCTTCTTCCTGCACCTGGCGGGCGCCTTTCCCCGCAAGAACCTCTCCGGGGTGCTGGAGGCGTGGCGCCGGTTGCCGCCCTCCCTGCCCTGCCGGCTATTGATGTGCTGCCCGCGGGACGCGCGGCGGCGGGTGGTGCAGCAAGTTCAGGCGGCGGGCCTCGCCGGTGATCCCCGGCTGGTGCTCACGGGCTATCTGACTTCCGCGACCCTGGCGGCCCTGATGGACCAGGCCGTCGCCCTGCTGTATCCCAGCCGGGGGGAGGGGTTCGGCCTGCCGGTGCTGGAGGCCATGAGCTTGGGCACGCCGGTCATCGCCTCGCGGATCCAGGTGCTGCGGGAGGTGGGGGGGGATGCCGTCGCGGCGGTGGATCCGGCGGACCCGGTCCAGTTGGCGGCGGCCATGGTCCGGGCGCTGGAGGATCCCCGGTGGCGCAGCGAGTTGGCCGAGCGGGGCCGCGCCCGCGCCCGGGACTTCAGCTGGGAGCGCACGGCTCGGGAGACCTGCGCCGTGTACCGGGCCGCTTTGGACTGACGGACCCCGGTTACATAATATCCGCGGACGGAACGGATGGTTCCTTGCGCCGCGGCCCGACGAACGGCACCTTCCCCGAGGATGATACATAACCTGCGAGCGCCGGAGACGGCAAGGGGGGCTGACGCTTGCGCGTGCTGATCTTGGCGGGGGGGCGGGGCCGGCGCCTGTGGCCGCTGACCCTCTCCCGGCCCAAACCCATGCTGCCGGTGGGGGATCGACCGCTTTTGGCCCACCTGCTGGAGCAGTTGCGCGCGCAGGGCTTCCCCCGGGTGGAGCTGCTTGCCGGGGCCCGGGACGGCTTCAGGGAGGCCTTCCCCCCGGGGATGCGCCTGACGGTGCGGCGGGAGGCTCGGGAGCTGGGCACCGCTGGGGCGGTGCGGGCCGTGGTCGAGGGGAGCCGCCGGCCGCTGTTGGTGCTGATGGGGGACCTTTGGTTGCGGCTCGACCTGCGGCGGCTGGTGCGGCACCACCGGGAGGCGGGCGGCTTGGTCACGCTGGCCCTGCTGCGCCGGCGGGATCCGGGTCGGCTGGGGTATGCCCGCTGCCGCGGCGCCACGGTGGAGCGGTTCGTGGAGAAGCCGGGCAGGGTGGCCCCCGGTTTCCTGGCCAGCGCGGGGATCTACGTTTTGGAGCCGGCGGCCCTGTCCTGGCTGCCGCCGGGGCAGCGGCGGGATTTCGGGCGGGAAGTCCTGCCGCGGCTTTGCGAGGCCGGGTCCGTCCGCGGGTGTCTCTTGCGGGGCGCCTGGCGGGACGTGGGGGAGGTCCGGGATTATCTGGCGGTCCAGGGGGACATGCTGACCCCTGGCCCCGGACTCCTGCTGGGCGCGGACAGCCGGGTGGAGGCGACGGCGCAACTGCAGCCGCCGGTGGTGCTGGGTCGGGGCTGCCGCGTGGAGCGCGGCGCCCGGCTGGAGGGATGCGTGCTGTGGGACGGGGTGCAGGTGGAGGCGGGAGCGGTGCTGGAGCGCTGCGTGCTGGCCGACGGCTGCGTGGTGGGTGAGGGTGCCCGGGTGGGCGCCCGGGCGATGCTGGGTGCTCGGGTGACCCTGGGGGCGGGAAGCACGGTGGAGCCGAACACGCGGGTGCCGCCCGACGTACGGATCCCTGCGGGACGGCGGGTGGGACCGGCAGATCTGTCGAGACGAGGAGGTCCAAGGTGCGCGAGCGGGCTTTGAGTGTCTTGTACATCGTGAAAGACGAGGCGGAGTACCTGCCGTACTCCCTCCGGTCGGTGCACGAGGCGGCGGACGAGGTGGTGGTGGTGGACGGCTACTCCTCGGACGGCACCGATGCCGTCGCCCGGGCCTTTCCCAAGGTGCGCCTCTTGCGCTCCCGGGTCGAGAACTACGCGGCGCTGCGGAACCTGGCCCTGGCGGCCAGCGTGGGTCGGTGGGTCATGCCCATGGACGCCGACATGGTGTTCTATGCCGACGCCGCCCGGCGGATCCCGCAGCTGGTCGCCTCCGACGCCGACGCCTACTACAGCTATTTCTTCCATCTGATGCGGGACTTCGGCCACGTGCAGAACGCCGCCGACCACGATGAGCAGTACCGGCGCCTGGTCCTGATCCGACGCACGGCCGCCTTGCACTGGGAAGGGGCGGTGCATGAACATCCGGTGGGGGTGGGACCGCGGGTGCGGGACGCGGGCATCTTTTTCGTGCACTACGGCTACGTGAAGCCGCCCCGGGCCATCTTCCGGCGGTGGGAGAAGTATGCCCGGCTGGAGGGCGATCCGGATCGCTATGCCGGGGTGAACCCGGACACCATCCTGGACGACCGGCCGGTGCGGCCCTTCACCCGGGAGCATCCCGAGGCGATCCGGGAGTTTGTGCGGCGCAAGGAGGACGCCTCATGCGGATCGGGATCATCCTGACCACCTGCGGCTTCTGGGAGATGACGCGGGAGGCCTTGGACAGCCTGGAGCGCGCCGGTGGGCAGCCGCGGCTCTTGGTGGTGGACGGGGGCTCGGCGGACGCGACGGTGGAGCTGCTGGGCCGCCGGGGAATCGAGGTGTTGGCCAATCCGGAGGGCATCTCCCTGGCCCAGGCCTTGAACCAGGGACTGCGCACGCTGCTGGCGGAGAAGCTGCCCTACGTGGCCTGGGTCCACAACGACATGGTCTTTTTCCCGGGCTGGCTGGAGGGATTGGCGGGGGTCCTGGAAAGGCAGCCGCAGATAGGGAAGGTGGCGGCCTGGAACCTGCCGGGGCGGCGGGAAGAGTGGAACGACGAGCGGGCCTCGGCCTTCATGCGGGAGCATCGGGATGAGCGGGAGCCGGGCAACGGCTGTCCCTGGGTGATGCCGGTCAGGGTGGTGCGGCGGGTGGGGGGTTTCGACGAGGGCTACCTGGCTTGCGGCGGCTATGAGGACTGGGACTACAACAATCGGGTGCTGGAGGCGGGCTTCGCGGTCGAGGTCAGTCGCGCCGGAGCGGTTTGGCACCAGGGGATGGGCACCCGCGGCCGGATCGGGCAGGGGGAGGCGCCCGGGCTCAACATGGACCGCTACTTCCGCCGCTGGGGGCCGGGCCCCCGGGTCTAGAGGAGGAGCACGCATGCGGGTGACGGTCAAGGGACCGGTATATGACGCATCGGGATACGCGGAACTGACGCGCCAGGTGGCGGTGCATCTGGAGGAGCAGGGGGTGGAGGTGGCGCTGCGGGCGCTGCCCTGGGGCTATGCCGGGGTGGAGCTGGATCCACCGCTGCGGCGCCGGTTGGAGTGCATGGGAGGGCGCCCGGAGGACCCGCGGGGTCCGGTGATCTACGTGAGTGTGGCCAACTTCTTCGAGCGGGTGCCGGGCAGGCCGTGCATCGGCTACACCATGCTGGAGGTGGACCGCATCCCGCCCTTGTGGGTGGAGCGCTGCAACGACCTGGACGAGGTATGGGTGCCGTCCAGCTTCAACCTGGGTACCTTCCGGGCCAGCGGGGTGGCTCCCGAGCGGCTGCAGCTCATGCCGGTGGGGGTGGACACCCGCCGTTTCCACCCCGGCTTGGCGCCGGTGCCGCTGCCGGGGCGGGCCTCCTTCAACTTTCTGTCCAGCTTCGAGTGGGTGCCCCGCAAGGGGTATGACCTGCTGCTGGCGGCCTATGCCGGGGAGTTCCGGCGGGAGGAGGACGTCTGCCTGTTCATCAAGGCCTACTCCAACGGGCCTGATTTCGATCCCCGGGGCGAAAAGATCCGGCGGGAGATGGAGCGGCTGCTCGAGCCCTTTCCCCGGCCACCGCGGGTGGTCCTGTTGCCGGGAATGGTGAGCGTGGCGCGGATCGGGTCCGTCTACACCGCTGTGGACTGCTACGTCAGCGCCAGCCGCGGCGAGGGATGGAACCTGCCGGCGGCGGAGGCCATGGCCTGCGCCCGTCCCTGCATCCTGCCGGCCTGGTCGGCGCCGGGGGATTTCGTCGACGCGGCCAACGGTTATCCGGTGGCCGTCGCCGGTCTGGAGCGGGTACCGCCCTGCGATCACCCCAACGATCAGATCTACGCGGGCAGCCGCTGGGCGCGCCCGGATCCGGAGGCGCTCAAGGCGGCCATGCGCTGGGTCTTCACCCACCCGGCTCAGGTCAGGGAGACGGGACGCCGAGCGGCGGCCGACATGGCCCGCCTGGACTGGCGGAAGGTGGCCCCTCGGATGGTCGGGCGGCTGAAGGTGGTGGCGGGCGATGCCTGACGAGGTGCGCGTGGTCAGGGCCGAGAAGGGGCTGCATTGGGGCACCATCACCTATGAGCGCGTGGCGCCCCGGGCGGGGCCGCAGGTTTGTCCCATGAACGGGACGGTGATGGTGGTGCCCAGTTGGGGCAGGCCCTGCGGGGTGGCGGAGTATGCCCGGTCCCTGACGGCGGCCCTGGAGGGGCTGGGCCACCCGGTGGAGGTGGTCGGCAGCGTGGACGGCTTGGAGCAGCGCGCACGGGGCAGACGGGTCCATCTGCAATACGAGTACAGCCTGCACGACCCGACCGCGCTGCGGGAGCTGTTGCGCCGGCTGCACCGGCGCGGCCGGGGCGCGGTGGTGACGGCGCACTCCTTCGCGCCCGAGCTTGCCGACCACAACGCCCTGATCTGCGCCTGCTCCCGGATCATCGTGCATTCCGAGTTGGTGCGCCGAGGGCTGATCGCGGCGGGGGCGGACCCCGGGCGCATCGAGTTGATCGCTATGCCGACGCCGCGCCCCGCCGTAGTGCCCCGGGAGGGGCTGCGCCGGGAGCTCGGGGTGGGAGACGGCCCCGCCGTGGGGTTCTTCGGCTTCGCCTACCCGCACAAGGCGATGATCCCGCTCCTGGACGCGGTGGCGAAGCTGCAGGAGAGCCGCCCGGAGCTCGGCGCCTTTTTCCTGACCAGCGCGGCGCCTAACGACACCTCGCGGCGTAGCCTGGCCCATTTCCTGGATCACCTCCGGGAGCGCCGGCTGGGAGGGGTGACGATGTGGGAGGGCTACCTGCCGGAGGAGGAGGCGGTGCGGCGCTTGTCCGCCTTGGACCTGGTGGTCCTGCCCTACCGCGAGCACCGGGCCGTGGGCACCTCCGCCGCGGTGCGCGTGGCTTTGGCCGCCGCCCGGCCCGTCCTGGTCACGGACACCTCCTTCTTCTCCGACCTGGGACCCGAGGTGCGCAAGCTGCCGGCGGGGGACGCCGACACCATCGCCGCCGGGGTGGCCCAGCTGTTGGGGGATCCGGCCGCGCAGGCGGCCCTCATCCAGGCGGCTCGGGCCTACTGCGAGCGGCACACTTGGGAGGCGGCGGCGGCCCGCCACCTGGCCGTCTACCTGGGCTGAGGGGCGCTCGGGCGCAGCCGGCGGGCCACCCGTCCGGCCAGGCCCCATAGGCCCAGCAGGATGACCAGCCCCATGGCCGCCTGGTCCAGGGGCAGGGGCGCCGTCGGGTAGAGGAAGGCGGCGGCATGGCGGGCCGCATGGGCGGCCGGCGCCGCCACCGCCGGAAAGAAGGACGGCCCCAGCCAGCGGTTGACCAGCCATCCGGCTACCAGCGCCAGGCCGATCAAGACCAGGCCGTAAATCAGCACCGCCCGTCGGCCGATGAGGCGCCAGATGCTCAAGAGCTCCGGCAGGTTGGTGGCGGCCCCCACGATCAGGAAGACCATGGCGCCGCCGGGGGACAGCCCCAGGGCCACCACGGCATAGGCCACGGCGGGGATGAAGGCCACGGCGCACACATACATCAGGCCCGCCACGGCGGCCACGGGCAGCAGGGAGGGCAGCGACGCCGCGTCCAGGGACATCCCCCGGGGGTAGATGGCGGTGACCACGCCGGTGAGCACGGCGCCCAGGAGCACGTACAGGCTCACTAAAGGACCCAACTCGAGGAAGCCCCAGCGCAGGCCGTGGAATACCCGGCGGGGCAGGCTCAGGCCGGCGGCGTCCCCCCAGCTCAAAAGCGGCGCCCCGGTGCGCTTGGCGGCCTCCAGCTCCAGCCCCCCGAAGCGGCTGGCGACCACGCCCATGAGCACGGGCACCAGGAAACCCGCCGCCAGGTAGGCCGCGGTCCAGCGCGGGCCCAAGAGCGCGTAGGAGAGCAGGACTGCCGCCGGGTTGATGATGGGGTTCGCGCCCATGAAGGCTAGGGCGGTGGGCAGCCGGGCGCCGAAGTAGTACAGGCTGATCCCCAAGGGGATGGCGCCGCAGCTGCACATGGGCAGCAACATCCCCAGGAAGGTGGCCCAGGCCACTGGCCGCGCACCCCGGCCGCCCAGCCGCCGGCGCAGCCAGTTCAGGGGGATCAGGCCGCGGATCAGGCCGCCCAGCAGGAAGGTCAACACCAGCCAGAAGGCGGCCTCCAGCAGGATGGTCTGCGTGGTGGCCGTCACGTCCGGGAGCACGATATAGCGAAGCTGCAGCACAAGATAATGCAGCAACCGGGCACCGCCTCAGGGTAATTGTCCGTCTTGAGGCCCTCTTCGACGGGGGCGGAGACGGTTCCTGCCGCCGGGGGAGCAGGATTTGCCTGGGCCGGGTCGTATTCTCCTCCTCGGGAGGGATGGCGATGCCGGAGCAACAGCGGTTGGGTTTCGTGGAGCGGGGCACCTTGGCGGAGTTGGCCGCCGAGGCCGGGCGCTGCCGGCGCTGCGGCCTGCGCGAGGGTTGTCGGGGGGTGGTTTTCGGAGAGGGGGATCCCCATGCCGCGCTGGTGTTGGTGGGGGAGGGACCCGGCGCCCGGGAGGACGAGGTTGGCCGGCCCTTCGTGGGGGCGGCGGGGCAGCTCCTGGACCGCATCCTGGCCGCGGCGGGCTTCCGGCGGGAGGAGGTCTACATCACCAACGTGGTCATGTGCCGCCCCCCGGGCAATCGCCTGCCCGAGCCCCGGGAGGTGGCGGCCTGCCGCTCCTGGCTGGAGCTCAAGCTGTCCCTCATCCGACCGGCCCTGGTGGTCTGCCTGGGGGCGCTGGCCACCCAGACCCTGGTGGACCCGCAGGCGCGGATCACCAGACTGCGCGGGCAGGTGGTGGAGCGGGACGGCATCCGCTACTTCCCCACCTTCCACCCGGCGGCGCTGCTGCGGGACGAGAGCAAGAAGCGTCCGGTGTGGGAGGACTTCCGGCAGATCCGGGCCGCCTACGACGCGCTGGGAGCCGATGTCTAGGGAAGAGCTGCGGGAGATCGGGGAGGCCGCCCTGGTGCGGCGCATCCGGGACGCGGCGCCGCCGGCCCCTTCGGGAGTCGTCCTGGGCATCGGGGACGACGCCGCGCTCCTGGAGCCGGCCCGCGGCTGGCAGGTGGCCACCTGCGACACCCTGGTGGAGAACGTGCATTTTCGTCGGGACGGCTTCGGCCCCCGGGACGTCGGGTGGAAGTCCTTGGCGGTTTCCCTGAGCGACGTGGCCGCCATGGGGGGGACGCCCCGCTACTGCCTGGTGTCCTTGGCCCTGCCGCCCGATATGTCCGCGGCCTGGGTCGAGGGCTTCTACGCCGGGCTGCATGAATTGGCCGAACGGTACGAGGTGGCCTTGGTGGGCGGCGACACGGTGCGGGCCCAGGCGGTGACGGTGAGCGTGACGGTCCTGGGCGAGGTGCCGGTGGGCCGCGCCCTGCGCCGGGCGGGGGCGCATCCCGGCGAGCGGCTCTTGGTCACGGGCACTTTGGGCAAGGGGATGGCCGGCCTGTGGGCCATGGAGGGGCGCTGCCCGCCACGAGAGGAACTGCTCCAGGCCCAGCGCCGGCCGCTGCCCCGCCTGGAGGAGGGGAGGAGGCTGGCGTCGGGGGGCGCCACCGCCGCCGACGACGTCAGCGACGGCTTGGCCTCGGAGCTGCGGGAGCTGGCCGAGGCCGGGAGGGTGGGCTTCCGGGTCTTTTTGGACCGGTTGCCGCTGTCGGCCGCCGTGCGTCGGGCCGCGGCCGTGGTGGGTCGACCGGCCTGGGAGCCGGCGCTCTTCGGCGGGGAGGACTACGAGCTGTTGTGCACCGCCCCGGTCCCAGCGGCCGGGCGGTTGATTTCGGAGGTGGTTGGGGCCACCGGCACGCCGCTCACCGTGGTGGGAGAGGTGTTGCCGGCCGGCGAGGGCATCCGGGTGGTAGAGGCGTCGGGAAGGGAGCGGCCCTTGGAGGGATGGGGATGGGACAGTTTCCGATGAGGTCCTGGAGCGTGCGCTGCCCCGCGGCCCAGGACACCGAGGCGCTGGGCCGCGCCCTGGGTCGGCTGCTTTTCCCCGGGGCGGCGGTGGCCCTGGTGGGGGAGCTGGGAGCCGGCAAGACCACCTTCGCCCGTGGGGTGTTGGAGGGGCTGGGGGTGCATGGTTACCTGCACAGCCCCAGCTTCTCCCTGGTGCACGAATACCCGGGTCCGGTCTACCACCTGGACTTCTACCGGCTGGAGCAGCCGCAGACCGAGACGGCGTTGGACTGGGAAGAATACCTGGGGGGGGAAGGGGTGGCCCTGGTGGAGTGGGCGGACCGGTGTGCGGAGCTGTTGCCGCCCCGGCGGCTGGAGGTGCGGCTGGAAGTGCTCCCGGACGGGGTGCGCCGGATCCGCCTCACCGCCCACGGGACTGCGCTCGCCGCGGTGGTGGCGGCCCTGGCGGCTACCCAAGGGGAGCCCGCGGGGTTATAATGGGGGAAAAAGGGGGCGGTGATATCCGCGAGGGTGCGATCCTGGGCTTGGATACCTCCACTGCGGTGTGCACCGTGGCCGTGGTCGCCGCCGACCGAGTGTTGGCCCAGGAGCGTCTGGAAGGGCAGAAGATTCATGGCAGCGTCCTGCTGCCCTTGACCATCCGGGTGCTGGAGTGCTCGGGGGTGGGCCGGGAAGGGCTCGCCGCCGTGGCGGTGGGCGTGGGCCCCGGCTCCTTCACCGGCGTGCGCATCGGGGTCGCCACGGCCAAGGCCCTGGCCTGGGCCCGCGGCATACCCCTGGTGGGGGTGCCGAGCCTGGATGCCCTGGCCTGGGAGTTGCCGCCGCCGGCGCCGCTGATTTGCGCCATGCTGGACGCCAGGCGGGAGAACGTCTACTATCGGGTCTACCACCGCGCGGCGGGCGAGCCCCGGGCGACGGGAGAGCCGGGGATCGGCGCGGTGCGGGACCTGGCCGCCTGGCTGGCGCGGCAGGAGCAGGAGGTGGCGTTGTTGGGGGACGCGGCGGTGCGGCACCGCCTTCTCTTGCAGGACGCGCTGGGGAGGCGGGCATTGTTCAGACCGGGACCGGCGGGCTTGCCCCAAGGGGCCAAGGTGGCCCGGCTGGGGTTGCGCCGCCTGGAGGAGGGGATGCAGGATGACCCGATGGCTCTCCTTCCCGTTTATCTCAAGCCGTCGCAGGCAGAGCTCGCCCAGGGATGACGTCTCGCCCGAGGCGGTGGGGCCGCGGGGGCTCAAGGTGCGGGAGATGCGCCCCGGCGACCTGCCGGCGGTGCAGCAGATCGAACTGCGGTCCTTCCCGACGCCCTGGTCCTCCCGGGCCTTCTTGGCCGAGCTGACCGAGAACCTCTACGCCCACTACATCGTGGCGGTGTCGGAGGAGCGGCCGGTGGGTTACGCGGGAATGTGGATCGTTCTGGACGAGGCCCATATCACCAACATCGCGGTGGAGCCCAGGCTGCGCGGACGGCGGGTGGGGGAGCGGCTGCTGCGGGAGCTGATCCTGCTGGCCGCCGAGTTGGGGGCCCAGCGGATGACCCTGGAGGTGCGCCGCTCCAACCTGGTGGCCCAGTCGCTGTACCGGAAGCTGGGCTTCGTCAACCGCGGCTTGCGCAAGGGATACTACACCGATACCCACGAGGACGCCATCATCATGTGGCTGGAGGAGCTGTAGCCGGGAAGGGAGGGCGGTGATGCCGGAAGGGCCGACCGGAGCGCATCTGACGCTTGGCATCGAGACCAGCTGCGACGAGACGGCGGCGGCGGTGGTGGCCGACGGGCAGCGGGTGCTGGCCGACGTGGTGGCCAGCCAAGCCGAGCTGTTTCGCCGCTTCGGCGGAGTGGTGCCGGAGATCGCCTCCCGACACCACCTGGAGCTGCTGCTGCCCGCCGTGACGGCGGCGCTGGAGCGCTCAGGGGTGCGGCTGGAGGCGGTGGACGCCGTGGCCGTGACCCAGGGCCCGGGGCTGGTGGGGGCCTTGCTGGTGGGGGTGTGCACCGCCAAGACCTTGGCCTGGGCGCTGGACGTGCCCCTGGTGGGGGTGCACCACGTGCTGGCCCACATCTACGCCAATTTCCTGCCGGAGGCGCCGGCCCTGCCGGCGGTATGCCTGGTGGTGTCCGGCGGCCACACGGACCTGGTGGTGCTGGACGCGGCGGAGCGCCTCACGGTGCTCGGACGCACCCGGGACGACGCCGCGGGGGAGGCGTTCGACAAGCTGGCGCGGGAGATGGGGTTGGGATACCCCGGCGGAGCGGCACTCGAGCGCCTGGCCCGAGGGGGGGATCCCGCGGCCGTGCCCCTGCCCCGGGCCTGGTTGGGGCAAGACTCTGCGGACTTCAGCTTCAGCGGGTTGAAGACCGCGGCGCTCACCGCCCTGCGGCGCGGCGCGCCGAGCGCCGATCTGGCGGCCGGCTTTCAGGCGGCCGCGGTGGAGGTGCTGGTGGAGAAGACCGTGCGCGCCGCCCGCCGGCTGGGCGTGGGGCAGGTGCTTCTGGCGGGGGGGGTTTCGGCCAACGGCGCGCTGCGCGAGGCCATGGCCCGGGCGGCGGCCCGGGAGGGGCTTGGTTTGTCCTTTCCGCCGGTGCGGCTTTGCACCGACAACGCGGCCATGGTGGCTTGCGCCGGGTATCGCCGTCTGGAGCGGGGGGAAAGGGCGGGCTGGGATCTGAACGCCGTGGCCGATCTGGAGCTCACCTAGGGCGCGCGGTTTGTGGATAATGGCCTTACAAGGCTTGAAGCGAGGCATCTGCCTGTGGATAAGCCTGTGCACAGGGTGGACAAGTTATGTCGATACGTTATTTCACGTCGAAAAGGCTCCGCAAACGGCTGCCAAAGCCGTCGGGCCGGGCAAGAAAAGGCCCCCTCAGGATCGAGGGGGGCGGGGCTGCAGCGTGCAGCGCGGCGATCGGGTGACGTGGATGTAGAAAAGATCTCCCTGCTGCTGGACGGATTCGATGTCGTTGTTGGTGAGACGGGACCAGGCGGGCATGTCCCGGACCACGGAGGGTTTGTCGGTGACGATGATCATCTTATCGCCGGCTGCCAGCCGGCGCACCGCGTCGGAGACGCGGATCACGGGCGGTCCTCAGCACAGGCCGCGAATGTCCACCAACGTTTCGGCGGTCAATGAGTATCCCTCCCCACCCTTTTGCAGCCAATGTTAGCACCGAAGCGGCGTGATGGCAAGTGGCCGAGGGAAGGCGGGAGGAACCGGCGGGGCGAAGGTAGAAAGACACCCAGGCATACATTAAGGAGGCGGCCGACGATGTATTCCCGCCTGGCCCGGCCGGCGGTGCTGGACATCCGACCCTATGAGCCCGGCAAGCCGCTGGAGGAGGTGCGCCGGGAACTGGGGTTGCGCGACCTGGTGAAACTGGCCTCCAACGAGAACCCCCTGGGTCCCTCGCCCCTGGCGGTGGCGGCGGTGCGCCGGGCGGCGGGGGAGATCCACCGGTATCCCGATCCCGTCTGCCATCGGTTGACCCTGGCCCTGGCCGAGCGGCTGGAGGTGGAGCCGTCGTGGATCATCTGCGGCAACGGGGCCGACGACCTGATCCGCCTGGCGGCCGAGGCCTTCCTGGATCCGGGAGACGAGGCGGTATTCGCCGACCCGTCCTTCATCACCTACCGCTACGCCGTGCAGCTGATGAACGCCCGATCCGTGGCGGTGCCCCTGGAGGGCTTCACCCTGGACCTGGGGCGCATGGCCGAGGCCGTATCGCCGCGCACCAAGCTGATCTTCGTGTGCAACCCCAACAACCCCACCGGCACCGCCGTGGGGCGCGCCGCCCTGGAGCGGCTGCTGGAGCGGCTGCCGGAGGGGGTACTGGTGGTGCTGGACGAGGCGTATCGGGAGTACGTGGCCGATCCGGACTACCCCGACGGATTGGATTACGTGCGGCGGGGCTATCCGGTGCTGGTGCTGCGCACCTTCTCCAAGATCCACGCCTTGGCCGGGCTGCGCATCGGCTACGGGGTGGCCGCGCCGGAACTCATCGGGGTGCTGCGCCGCCCCCGCCAGCCCTTCCCGGTGAACGTCCTGGCCCAGGAGGCCGCCCTGGCCAGCCTGGAGGACGCGGCGCACCTGGCGCGGGGCCGGGAGAACAACGACGCCGGCAAGGAATTCCTCTACCGCAGCCTGGAGGAGCGGGGCATCGCCTACGTGCCCACCCAGGCCAATTTCCTGCTGGTGCGGGTGGATGACTCCCGGGCGGCTTTCCAGTCCCTGCTGCGGCGGGGCGTCATCGTGCGGCCGGCGGACGCCTTCGGGCTGAGCGACTTTCTGCGGGTGACCATCGGGTTGCCGGCGGAGAACCGCCGCTTCGTGGAGGCACTGGCGGAGGGCGGTTGAACATAAGGGGGAGGGTGGCGTCGATGTTGCATCCTTTGGACGGCAAGGTTCCCCAGATCCATCCCCGCACCTTCATCGCGGCGGGCGCGCACATCGTGGGAGAGGTCTCCATCGGAGAGTACTCCAGCGTCTGGTTCAACGCGGTGGTGCGGGCGGACGTGGACCGCATCACCCTGGGCCGCTACGTGAACATTCAGGACGGGTCCGTGCTGCACGTGGACGAGGGGGTGCCCTTGGAGGTGGCCGACCACGTCACGGTGGGCCACCGGGCGGTGCTGCACGGCTGCCGGGTGGAGGAGGGGGCCATGGTGGGCATGGGCGCCGTCTTGCTGGACGGGGCCGTGCTGGGGGAGGGGGCCCTCCTGGCGGCGGGCAGCCTGGTTCCCGAGGGCAAGCGCATCCCGCCGCGCAGCCTGGCCATGGGGGTGCCGGCCCGGGTCATCCGCACCCTCACTGCGGACGAGGTGGCCAATCTCAGGCGCTGGGCGGAGATGTACGCGGAGAAATGGCTGCGCTTCTACGCCGAGGGCGGCGTATGATCCGTGGTCGGCGGGGGAAAGCTATAACCTGACACCGGAAGAAAAAGAAGGCAATAACCCGGCGCGACCGTCGGCATATATTGAACCGCGTCCGAGGGGGGGGAGCGGCTTGATCGGCCATCACGTGCATTTCATCGGCATCGGGGGCTACGGCATGAGCGGCTTGGCCGCCATCCTCCTGGGGATGGGACACGCCGTGTCCGGTTCGGACGTGCACCCCTCGACGCGCACCGACCGGCTGGCCGCCCTGGGGGCCACGGTGCACCTGGAACATTCCCCCGCCCACCTGGCGGGTGCCGACACCGTGGTGTACTCCACCGACGTGCCGGAGGACAACCCGGAGCTGGCGGCGGCGCGCGCGGCGGGATTGCCGGTGTGGCACCGCTCCGAGCTCTTGGCCGAGCTGTTGAACGCCCGCCAGGGGGTGGCGGTGACGGGCACCCACGGCAAGACCACCACCACGGCCATGATCGGCTGCATCCTGGAGCGGGGCGGCCTGGACCCCACCGTGGTGGTGGGGGGAGAGGTGCCCTCCTTCGGCGGCAACGCGCGGCTGGGGCGCGGCCCCCACTTCGTCGCCGAGGCCGACGAGAGCGACGGCTCCTTCCTGCGCTACCGCCCGCGGGTGGCCGTGGTGACCAACCTGGAGCCGGAGCATCTGGACCATTACGGCGGGGACTTTAGGCGCGTGGTGGCCGCGGTGGAGCGCTTTTTGGAGGCTCTGGGGCCGGAGGGCCTGGCGATCCTGGGTCGTGACGACCCGCGCTTGGCGAAACTTGGCGGTCGGGCGCCCTGCCGGGTGCAAAGCTACGGGCTGTCGGGGCGGGCGGACTGGACGGCCCTACGGGTGCGCCGGGAGGGGGGCGAGACCGTGTTTGTGGTCCGGGCGGGGGGGGCGGTGCGGGGGGAGGTCCGGTTGCGGATACCCGGCCGGCACAACGTCCACAACGCCCTGGCGGCCCTGGCGGTGGGAAACGCCCTGGGGGTGCCCTTCCCGGTGGCGGCCGCCGCCCTGCGGGAATTCCCCGGGGCCAAGCGGCGCTTCGAGGTGCGGGCCCACGCCGGCGGCATCACGGTGGTGGACGACTATGCCCACCATCCCACGGAGATCCGCGCCACCTTGCAGGCGGCGCGGGAGCAGGAGCCGGGCCGCCTCATCGCCGTGTTCCAGCCCCAGCGCTACGTGCGCACGAAACTCTTGTTCGCCGAGTTCAGCCGGGCCTTCGCGGCGGCGGACCGGGTGCTGGTGGTGGACATCTACTCGCCGCCCGGCGAGGTTCCCATCCCGGGGGTCAACTCCCAGGCCCTGGCCGCGGCGGTGGCCCGGGAGGGGGTGGCGGCCGAGTATGCCGGCAGCGTGTCCCAGGTGTTGCAGCGACTGCGGCAGTTGGTGCGGCCGGGGGACCTGGTGCTGACCATGGGGGCCGGCGACGTGTGGAAGGTGGCGGAGGAGTTGGCGGCCACGTTGGGCTCCGAACCGACCGTGGGCGTCGGGTGAGCCGCGGTGATAAGCGTATTGCCAAGGCGGTCCCCCTTGTTATATCATAGATTGATGTAAACTACGGATACAGGGTGGGAAGCCGGCATGGAATTTGCGGAGAAATTCGGAGAGATGGGGTTCACTTTCGACGACGTCCTCTTGGTGCCCGCCGAATCGGCGGTGCTGCCGAGGGACGTCGATGTTTCCACGAACCTCACCCGACGCATTCGCCTCAGCATCCCGCTGATTAGCGCGGGCATGGACACGGTGACCGAGGCCAGGATGGCCATCGCCATGGCCCGGGAGGGCGGCGTCGGAGTCCTCCACAAGAACATGGGCATCCAGGCCCAGGCGGACGAGGTGGACAAGGTGAAGCGCTCGGAGCACGGGGTGATCTCCGATCCCTTCTCCCTCACCCCCGCCCACACCATCCAGAACGCCTTGGACATGATGGGCCGGTACCGCATCTCCGGCGTGCCCATTGTGGACGGCAAGCGGCTGGTGGGGATCCTGACCAACCGGGACGTGCGCTTCGAGGAGAACCACCACCGGCCCATCGCGGAAGTCATGACCCGGGAGGGGCTGATCACCGCGCCGGTGGGCACCACCCTGGAGGAGGCCAAGCGGCTGCTGGCGGCCCACAAGATCGAGAAACTGCCCCTGGTGGATGAGCATTTCCACCTCAAGGGGCTCATCACCATCAAGGATATCGAGAAGGCGCGCAAATTTCCCCACGCCGCCAAGGACAGCCGTGGCCGGCTGTTAGCCGCCGCCGCGGTGGGGGTGGGAGCCGACACCATGCGGCGGGCCGAGGCCCTGGTGGCGGCGGGGGTGGACCTGCTGGTGGTGGACACCGCCCATGGACACTCCCACGGCGTGCTGCGCACGGTGCGGGAGTTGAAGCGCACCTTTCCGGAGATGGAGCTGATGGCCGGGAACGTAGCCACGGCGGCGGGCGCTGTGAGCCTGATCGAGGCCGGAGCCGACGCGGTGAAGGTGGGGGTGGGGCCGGGTTCCATCTGCACCACGCGGGTGGTGGCCGGCATCGGCGTGCCGCAGATCACCGCCATCTTCGAGGCGGCCCGGGAGGCCAGGAAGCGGGGGGTACCCATCGTCGCCGACGGCGGGGTGCGCCTCTCGGGCGACCTGACCAAGGCCTTGGCGGCCGGGGCCGGCGTGGTGATGCTGGGCAGCCTCTTGGCCGGAACCGAGGAGAGTCCCGGGGAGATGGAGATATATAAGGGGAGGAGTTTCAAGGTGTACCGGGGCATGGGCTCCCTGAGCGCCATGCGGGCGGGTAGCGGCGACCGCTACTTCCAGGAGGGGGAACCCAAGCTGGTGCCCGAAGGCATCGAGGGCCGGGTGCCCTACCGCGGGCCGCTGAGCGACACCGCCTTCCAGTTGGTGGGCGGCCTGCGGGCCGGCATGGGGTACGTCGGGTCGCGCAGCATCCCGGAGCTGTGGGACAAGGCCCGCTTCATCCGCATCACCGGGGCGGGGCTCAAGGAGAGTCACCCCCACGACGTGGACATCACCAAGGAGGCTCCCAACTACATCCTTTGAGGAGGTTCGCCCGTGGCCCGGTTCCTGGTTACGGGGGGGATACCCCTGAAAGGCACCATCACGGCCAACGGATCTAAGAACAGCGCGCTGCCCATCATCACGGCGGCGGCCCTGGCGGCCGAGGGGGAGAGCGTGCTGGAGAACGTACCCCGCTACACCGACATCCTGGACCTGTGCGAGATCCTGCGGCAGTTGGGAGCCCGGGTGGAGTGGGACGGGTCCTGCACGCTGCGGGTGGCGGCGCCGAAGCTCACCGCTTGGGAGGCCCCCTACCACCTGGCCAGGAAATTGCGCGGCTCCACCTACGTGGTGGGTCTCCTGCTGGCGCGCCGGGGACAGGCGGAGGTGGCGGTACCCGGCGGCTGCGACATCGGGGCCCGCCCGGTGGATTTCCACCTGCGGGGTTTCCGTTCCCTGGGGGCCGAGACCAGGGTGGAGCATGGATCCATTCTGGCCCAGGCCAGCCGGCTGGAGGGCACCGTCATCTTCGTGGACCGGGCCAGCGTGGGCACCACGGTCAACCTGATGATCACCGCCAGCCTGGCCAGCGGCACCACGGTGCTGGAGAACGCCGCCCGGGAGCCGGAGATCGTGGACCTGGCCAACTTCCTGAACGGCATGGGGGGCCATGTGCGGGGGGCGGGCACCAACGTGATCCGCATCGAGGGAGTCGAGGTCCTGCACGGTACCCGCCACGAGGTGATCCCCGACCGCATCGAGGCCGGCACCTACCTGATCGCCGGAGTGGCCACCGGAGGCCGGGTGCGGGTGGAGAACGCGATCCCGGAGCATCTGCGCACGGTACTGGCGAAGCTGGAGGAGGCGGGAGCCCAGGTGGCGGAAGGGACCGACTGGGTGGAGGCCTGGGCCAACGGGCGGCTGCAGGCGGTGGACATCCAGACCCAGCCCTACCCCGGTTTTCCGACGGACCTGCAATCGCCCTTCGTTTCGCTGCTTTCCGTGGCCGAGGGGGTCAGCGTGGTGGAGGAGACCATCTTCGACAATCGTTTCGGCTTCGCCAACGAGCTGATCCGCATGGGCGCCGACATCAAGGTGGAGCGCAACACGGCCCTGGTGCGGGGCGGCGAGCGGCTCACGGGGGCACCCATCGAGGCCCGGGATATCCGGGGCGGGGCGGCCCTGATGGTGGCGGGCCTGTCCGCCGAGGGGGAGACGGAGATCGGCGGCATGCGCCACATCGACCGCGGGTACCACGCCATGGAGGAGAAGCTCACTGCCTTGGGCGCCAGGGTGAGGAGGGGCGAGTAGCGCATGAAGACGGCGGTGCGCCAGCCGGCGGTGGCCGGGGCCTTCTACCCATCGGATCCGGACGAGTTGCGACAGACGATCCGGGGCTTGTTCGCCCACCGGCTGGGGCCGGGGCGGGAGGCGATCCCGCTTCCGGGCCTTTTGGGCTTGGTGGTGCCCCATGCGGGCTATGCCTACTCCGGTCCGGTGGCGGCGCATGCCTACGCCGCCCTGGCGGGGGCGCACCCCCAAGTGGCGGTGCTTCTGGGGCCCAACCATCGGGGCTGGGGACCACCGGTCAGCCTGTGGGACGGCGGGGCCTGGGACACGCCCCTGGGCAGTTTTCCCGTGGACTACGCCGTGGTCGAGGCGATCCTGGCGGCGGGGCAGGAGGTGCAGCCGGATCGGCTGGCCCATGTGGCGGAGCACTCCCTGGAGGTGCAGCTGCCCTTCCTGCGGCAGGTTTGCGGCGGGGTGCCCATCGTGGCCATCTCCGTGCGGGAGATGTCCCACGCGACGGCCCGCAAGGTGGGCCAGGCGGTGGCTGCGGCCCTGGGGGAGCGCCGCGGCGTGGTGATTGCCTCCAGCGACTTCACCCACTACGAGCCCCAGCGGGTGGCTCAGGCCAAGGACGAGCTCGCCTTGGCGGCCATCTCCCGCCTGGACGCCGCCGGTTTGGAGCAGGTGGTGGCGCGGGAGGAGATCTCCATGTGCGGCCCCGGCCCGGTCATGGCCATGTTGGAGGCTTGCCTGGCCCTGGGGGCGACCCGGGCCGTGCGCCTGGCCCACGCCACCTCGGGGGACGTGACCGGAGACATGGGGGCCGTGGTGGGCTACGCCGCCGTGGCGGTGGTGCGGTAGCGGGCCGTTGCCTCGGCCCGGAGCCGGTGCTAGAATGGTGGCGGAGGGATGAGTTTGGCGGGGCTGGGCGCTGTGGCCAAGCTGCTGATGGTGGCGGGTGTGGTACTGCTGGTGAGCGGTGCCCTGCTGTATCTATTGGGGCGCGTGCCCTACCTGGGCAGGCTGCCGGGGGACCTCACCTATCACCGGGGCGGCTTCACCCTGTATTTTCCCTTGGTCACGGGGCTGGTGCTGAGCCTCCTTTTGACCCTGGTGCTCAACCTGCTTTCTTGGCGCCGGTGACGGCGGGAGGGGGAGATGCCCCTTTGCGGGATTCCTTCGGGCGCACCATCGACTACCTGCGGGTGTCGGTGACCGACAACTGCAACCTGCGCTGTGTCTACTGCATGCCTGCGACGGGGGTGGAACGGCGCACCCACGACGAGATCCTGCGCTTCGAGGAGTTGGAGCGGATCCTGCGGGTGGCCGTGGACCTGGGCATCCGCCGGATCCGGGTCACCGGCGGCGAACCGCTGGTGCGCCGGGGCATCGTGGATTTTCTGGCGCGGGTGGCCCACCTGCCGGGCACCGAGGAGGTGACCCTGACCACCAACGGGGTGCTCTTGGATGAGCTGGCGGAACCGATCCGCGCGGCCGGGGTGCGCCGACTGAACGTGAGTCTGGACACCCTGCGCCCGGAACGCTTTCGGGAGCTCACCCGGGGAGGCTCCCTGGGGCGGGTGCTGCGGGGGGTCGCCGCGGCCGAGGCGGCGGGGTTCGATCCGCTGAAGCTCAATGTGGTGCTCTTGCGGGAGAACCTGGAGGAGGTGGAGCATTTCGCCGCGCTCACCCGGGAGCGCGCGCTGCACGTGCGCTTTATCGAGTTGATGCCTTTGGGCGAGGGCTCCTGCTATGCGGGAGGCCACTTCGTACCCGCGACGGAGGCCCGGCGACGGCTGGAGGAGCGCTTTGAACTCGAGCCGGCCCTGGTCCAGGGGTCGGGTCCGGCGGTATCCTGGCGGGTGCGGGGCGGGCGCGGCACGGTGGGCTTCATCGCTGCCCTCACGGAGCATTTTTGCGACCGGTGCAACCGGTTGCGCCTGTCGGCGGATGGCAGGCTTTCCCCTTGTCTGGCCTCCGACCAGGCCGTGAGCCTGCGGGACGCCCTGCGGGGAGGCGCCACGGACCGGGAACTGGTCCGCCTGCTGCATCTGGCCGTGCGGGCGAAGCCCCAGGAGCATCGGATGGAGAGTGGCCAGGGGAAGGGCCGGCGCATGTCGCAGCTGGGAGGCTAGCATGGAATTTACCCATTTGGACGAGGCGGGCCGCGCCCGCATGGTGGATGTGGGCGACAAGCCGCCCACGCGGCGGGAGGCCGTGGCGCGGGGCTGGATCCGCATGCAGGCTGAGACCCTGGACCGAATCCGCGACCGGCAGGTGGCCAAGGGGGACGTCTTGGCCGTGGCCCGGGTGGCCGGGATCATGGCCGCCAAGGCCACGGGCTCCCTCATTCCCCTGTGCCATCTGCTGCTGCCCGTCGGGGTGGAGCTGGAGCTGACCCTCAACGAAGGCCAGGGGCGCGTGGACATCGAGGCCAGGGTGGCCACGGTGGGGCCCACGGGGGCGGAGATGGAGGCCTTGACGGCGGTGTCCGTGGCGGCCCTGACCATCTACGACATGTGCAAGGCCCTGGACCGGGGCATGGTGATCGGGGACGTGCGCCTGGTGGAGAAATCGGGCGGCCGCAGCGGCCACTACCGGCGGGAGGGGGAGACGGCCGGGTAAGCGCCGGGACGGAACAGGGGAGGGGGCTGGCGGCGGCCCCCTTCTTTTTCGTTGGCGCCGGTCGAGGGCGGCAGGAAAGAGGGACGGCGTGGTAAAATACGTTTAGGGAGCGCAAACCGCGTCCCAGGAAGGAGTGGTTGGCACGAGCCAGCAGGAACTCGATCAGCTGGGTGTGAACACGCTGCGCGGCCTGGCCGTGGATCAGGTGGAGGCGGCCCGTTCCGGACACCCGGGCATGCCCCTGGGGGCGGCGCCCATGGCTTACGTGCTGTGGACCGGCTTCCTGCGCCACGACCCGGCGGACCCGGCCTGGCCGGACCGGGACCGGTTCGTCCTGTCCGCCGGCCACGGGTCGGCCCTGCTCTACGGATTGCTGCACCTTTGCGGCTACGGTCTCACCCTGGAGGAGCTGCGCCGCTTCCGGCAGTGGGGCAGCCGCACCCCGGGACACCCCGAGTATCGCTTGGTGCCGGGGGCGGAGCTGACCACCGGCCCCCTGGGCCAGGGTTTCGCCACCGGCGTGGGCATGGCGGTGGCCGAGCGTTTCCTGGCGGCGCGCTTCAATCGCCCCGGACACGACCTGGTGGATCACCGGGTCTGGGGCATCGTGAGCGACGGCGACCTAATGGAGGGCGTGTCCTCCGAGGCGGCTTCCCTGGCCGGACACCAGGGCTTGGGCAAGCTGGTCTACCTGTACGACGACAACCATATCTCCATCGAGGGCCACACCGACCTGGCCTTCAGCGAGGACGTGGAGAGGCGCTTCACGGCCTACGGCTGGCAGGTGCTGCGGGTGGGCGACGGCAACGACCTGGAGGCCATCGCCCGGGCCCTGGAGGCGGCCCGGGACGAGGAGTCCCGTCCCTCCCTGATCATGGTGCGCACGCGATTGGGCTACGCCAGTCCCAAGGAAGACGATCCGGAGGCCCACGGCGCGCCGTTGGGGGCCGAGGGGGTGCGCCGGACCAAGGAGCGCTTGGGGCTGCCCCCGGAGCGCGAATTCTACGTGCCGCCCGAGGTTTACGAGCGTTTCCGGGAGGTCAAGGCGCGCGGGGGGCGCCAGGCGGCGGCCTGGCGGGAGCGCCTCGCGCTGTATGAGCGAGAGTTCCCGGACGCGACTGCCGAGTGGCGGCGGCGGATGAAGCGGGAGCTGCCGGTGGGCTGGGAGGAGCGGCTGCCCCATTTTGCCCCGGGGGAGGCCCTGGCCACCCGTGCCGCCTCCGGGAAGGTCCTGAACGCCCTGGCCAAGGCCGTGCCGGAGCTGGTGGGCGGCTCGGCGGATCTCGCCCCCTCCAACGACACCTTCCTCCAGGGGGAGGGCGAGCTGTCGTCCCGGGAACCGGCCGGGCGCAACATCCACTTCGGGGTGCGCGAGCACGCCATGGCGGCCTTCCTGAACGGCCTGGCCCTGCACGGCGGCTTCATCCCCTACGGGGGCACCTTCCTGGTGTTTTCCGACTACCTGAAGCCTGCCCTGCGCCTGGCGGCGCTGATGGAGCTGCCGGTGCGCTACGTCTTTACCCACGACAGCATCGGGCTGGGGGAGGACGGCCCCACCCACCAGCCGGTGGAGCACCTGGCCATGCTGCGGGCCGTGCCCGGCCTCACGGTGATCCGGCCCGCCGACGCGGCGGAGACGGTCCAGGCCTGGCGGGTGGCGCTGGAGCACCCGGGGCCGGTGGCCCTGGTGCTCTCCCGGCAGAAGCTGCCGGTCCTGCCGCGGCGGGAGCAGCCGGCGGAGGATCTGGCCCGGGGGGCCTACGTGCTGGCGGAGCCGGCCGGAGGCAAACCCCAGGTGATCCTCATGGCCACCGGATCGGAGGTGGCGCTGGTGCTGGCGGCCGCGGAGCTGTTGGAGCATGACGGCGTGGCGGCCCGGGTGGTGAGCATGCCCAGCTGGGAGCTGTTCGCCGCGCAGCCGCCCTCCTATCGGGAGCGGGTGCTGCCGGCCGCGGTGGACCGGCGTCTGGCGGTGGAGGCGGGGGCCTCTCTGGGTTGGCACCGCTGGGTGGGGACGGCGGGGGACGTGCTGGGCCTGGACCGCTTCGGCGCCTCGGCACCGGGGGAGGAGCTGTTCCGGCATTTCGGCTTCACCCCCGAGAACGTGGCCCGGCGCGCCCGGGCCCTCGTGGAAGGAAAGGGAGGGATGGCCCCTTGACGGAATCTCGCCTGCGGCGGCTGGAGGAGTTCGGGCAGAGCATCTGGTACGACAATATCCGGCGGGGGATCCTCCGCTCGGGGGAGTTGGCCCGCCTGGTGGAGGAGGACGGCATCAGCGGGGTGACCTCTAACCCCAGCATCTTCGAGAAGGCGGTGGGCAACAGCACCGACTACGACGAGGCGATCCGCCGCGCGGTGGCCCGGGGTGCCGGCGTGGCCGAGCTCTATGAGGAGTTGGTCCTGGAGGATATCCGCCTGGCGGCGGACATCCTGCGGCCGGTGCATGAGGCCACGGCGGGACGGGACGGTTACGTCAGCGTGGAGGTCGCTCCCGCGCTGGCCCACGACGCGACGGGCACCGTGGCGCAGGCCCGGGAGCTCTTCCGCCAGGTGGGGCGCCCCAACGTCATGATCAAGGTGCCGGCCACCCCGGAGGGGTACGAGGCCATCCGCAGCCTCACGGCGGATGGCATAAACGTAAATGCCACCCTGATCTTTTCCGGGTCCCAGTATGAGGGGGTGGTGGAAGCCTACCTGCGGGGACTGGAGGAGCGGCGCCGCCGCGGCGAGGGAGCGCCGCAGCGGATCACCTCCGTGGCCTCCGTCTTCGTGAGCCGGATGGACACCGCCGTGGACCGGGTCCTGACGGCGCGGGATGACGCCGAGGGCCGGGGGCTCCTGGGCCGGGCGGCCATCGCCAACGCCAAGCTGATCTACCAGCGCTTCCGGGAGCTATTCGCCAGCAAACGCTTCCAGGCCTTGGGAGCCCGGGTGCAGCGGCCCCTTTGGGCCAGCACCAGCACCAAGAACCCCGCCTATCGGGATGTGCGCTACGTGGAGGAGCTCATCGGGCCGCACACGGTGAACACCCTGCCGCCGGAGACCATCGCGGCCTTCCGGGATCACGGTGAGGTGCGGCCCACGCTGGAGGAGGACCTGGATCGGGCCCGCCGCACGGTGGAGCGGCTGAGGGGGCTGGGCATCGATCTGGAGACGGTGGGGGAGCAGTTGTTGGCGGAGGGGGTGCGCTCCTTCCAGGCATCCTTCGACCAACTTTGGGCCACCCTGCGGGAGAAGGGGGGAGCCGCTTGAGCACCGATTTCTTCGCGAACTTGGGGGAGGCCGCCGAGCTGGCCCGGACGGCCATGGGCCGGCTCGAGGCGGCGCAGGCGGTGGAGCGGCTAAACCTGCGGGACGCGGCGCTGTGGGGGGACGATCTGGAGCACCAGGCGGTGGCCAGGCGGTCCTTGGGCTGGTTGGATCTGCCCCGGAACATGGCCGTGCAGGCGGGTGCGCTGCGCCGCGCGGCGGACGAGGCCCGCCGGGCGGGCTACACCCGCGCGGTGCTGCTCGGTATGGGCGGCTCCAGCCTGGCGGCCGACATGGCGCGGCATGTCTTCGGGGTGGAGTCGGACTACCTGGATTTGGCGGTGCTGGACTCCACCCATCCGGCGGCGGTGCGCGGGGTGGAACGCTCCGGGGAGCTGGAGCGCACCCTCTTTCTGGTGGCCTCCAAGTCCGGCACCACCCAGGAGGTGGCGTCCTTCTACCGGTATTTCCGCCGCCGGGCGCCGGGGGAGGACTTCGTGGCCATCACCGACCCGGGCACGCCCCTGGACGAGTTGGCGGGAAAGGACGGCTTTCGCCGGATATGGCGCAACCCGCCGGACTTGGGCGGCCGCTACTCGGCCCTCTCCTATTTCGGCCTCCTGCCCATGGCCCTGCTGGGGGTGGACCTGGAGCTGCTCCTGGCCCGCGCCGGGGCGATGGCCGAGGCGTGCCGCCGACCGGTTCGGGAGAACCCGGGGGCCCGCTTGGCCGCCGCTTTGGGCGGGTGCGGACGCGACAAGGTCACCCTGCTCCTGCCGCCGCCGCTTTCTCCCTTCGGCTGGTGGCTGGAGCAACTCATGGCCGAGAGCACCGGGAAAAAGGGGCGCGGACTGGTCCCGGTGGAGGGGGAAGCCCTGGGGACGCCCCAGGTCTACGGACCAGACCGGCTCTTCGTCCGCTACGTGTTGGAGGGTTTCCCTGACCGGACCGCCGGCGAGGATGCCGCGGCCCTGATCCGAGCGGGGCGCCCCGTGCTGACCGTCCACCTGCGGGATCTTTGGGACCTGGGCGGGGAGATCTTCCGGTGGGAGGCGGCGGTGGCCCTGACGGGGTTCCTGCTGGGCATCGACCCCTTCGACCAGCCCAACGTGCAGGAGAGCAAGGACCGCACCCGGAAGCTCCTGGAGGGCTGGCAGGACGGCGGGGCCCTGCCCGAGGCGGCGCCCTTCGTGGAGGCCGACGGCATCGCCTGCTACGGGGATCCCCTGGATGGCGACACGCCGGCGGCGGTGCTGCGTTCCCACTTGGCGCGGGCCCGCTCGGGAGACTACCTGGCCATCCAGGCCTTCTGGCCACCCTCCCCGGAGGCCACGGAGATCCTGTCGGGGGTGCGGGAGCGGGTGCGGGACAAGCTGCACCTTGCCACCACCGCCGGCTATGGGCCGCGCTACCTGCACTCCACCGGGCAGTTGCACAAGGGGGGGCCTGACGAGGGGCTGTTCCTGCAGCTCACCGCCGGGGAGGCGGCCGAGTTGCCGATCCCCGGGGAAGCCTACGGGTTCGGCACGCTCCATCAGGCCCAGGCCCTGGGCGACCTGGAGGCCTTGCGGGATCGTGGCCGCCGGGTGCTGCGGCTGCACTTCCTGCGGGGAACGGGGGAGCTGGAGCGCCTGGAGGAGCTGACGGTGACGGCGCTGGAAGGATAGGGGGGATTGGGCGTGGATGTAGGCATGGTGGGGCTGGGCCGGATGGGCGGCGCCATGGCGCGCCGACTGGTCGCCGGGGGTCACCGGGTGGCGGGATACAACCGCGACCGCACCAAGACCGAGGATCTGGCCCAACGGGGAGTGGAGCCCGCCTACTCCCTGGCCGAGTTGGCCCAGAAGTTGGAGCAGCCGCGCACCGTGTGGACCATGGTGCCGGCGGGTCAGGCCACCGACCAAGTCCTGGCAGGTTTGTTGGAGGTGCTGGCCGCGGGCGATCTGATCATCGACGGCGGCAACTCTTTCTACCGGGACTCCCTGCGCCATCGGGAGCAAGCCGTGGCGCACGGGGTGGCCTTTTTGGACGTGGGCACCAGCGGTGGGATCTGGGGGCTCGCCGAGGGCTACTGCCTCATGGTGGGCGGCGCGGAGGAGGACTTTCACCGCGCCGAACCCCTCTTCCGGACCCTGGCCCCCCCGGACGGTTATGCCCGGGTGGGCGAGGCGGGGGCGGGCCACTTCGTGAAGATGGTCCACAACGGCATCGAGTACGGATTGCTCCAGGCCTATGCCGAGGGCTTCGAGATCCTGCACGCCTCGGCCTACCGCCCCGACCCGGCCGAGATCGCCGCCTTGTGGAACCGGGGCAGCGTGGTGCGCTCCTGGCTGCTGGAGCTGGCGGAGCGCGCCTTCCAAGACGACCCTGACCTGGCCGCGGTGCGAGGTTTCGTGGAGGACACCGGGGAGGGCCGCTGGACGGTGGCCGAGGCCTTGGCCGAGAACGTGCCGGCTCCCGTGATCACCCTGTCCCTCCTCTCCCGACTGCGTTCCCGTCAGGAGGAATCCTTCGGCGCCAAGGTCATCGCGGCGCTGCGCCGGGAATTCGGCGGACATGCCGTGCGTCCGGAGCGGCCATGAGCCAGGAGAACCCCCTGCGCGGTGAGGAGACGACCCAGCGGCGACCCGACCCCTTCATCCTGGTGATCTTCGGGGCGGGGGGGGACCTCACCCACCGCAAACTGGCCCCGGCGCTGTACAGCCTGGCCTCCCAGAATCTCTTGCCCGAGGAGTTCGCGGTGGTGGGCTTCTCCCGTCGGGAGATGTCCGACGACAATTTCCGCCGGGATCTGGCCGGGGCCGTGGGCCGCTTCTCCCGACTCTCTCCCGTGCGAGCTCAGGTATGGCAGCGGCTGGCGGAGCGGATCTTCTACGTGGCGGGGGACTTCACCACCTCGGACGGCTACCACCGGCTGGGAGAGCTGCTGACCCGGCTGGACCGGGAGCGGGGCACGGGCGGCAACCGCCTCTTCTATCTCGCCACTCCCCCCAGCTTCTACTCCACCATCGCGGGTCGGTTGGGGGAGGCAGGGCTGACCCGGGGGGGCGGCTGGACCCGGCTGGTGGTGGAGAAGCCCTTCGGCAAGGACCTGACCACGGCGCGGGAGCTCAACGCCCAATTGTATCAGGTGCTGCAGGAGAATCAGATCTACCGCATCGACCACTACCTGGGCAAGGAGACCGTGCAGAACATCCTGGCCTTCCGCTTCGCCAACGGCATCTTCGAGCCGGTATGGAACCGCCGCTATGTGGACCACGTGCAGATCTCCGTGGCCGAGAGCCTGGGGGTGGAGCGCCGCGGCAGCTACTACGAGGAGGCCGGGGCCCTGCGCGACATGGTCCAGAACCACCTGCTGCAGCTCTTGTGCCTGACGGCCATGGAGCCGCCGGTGGCGTTCGACGCCGACGCGGTGCGGGATGAGAAGGTCAAGGTGCTGCGGGCCATCCATCCCTTCACCCCGAAGGAGGCCGGATCCCGGGCGGTGCGCGGCCAGTACACCGCGGGCTGGGTGCTGGGGGAGCCGGTGGTGGGATACCTGCGGGAGCCGGGCGTGGTCGGCGACTCACCCACGGAGACCTACGCGGCCTTAAAGCTGTTCATTGACAACTGGCGCTGGGCCGGCGTCCCTTTCTACCTGCGCACAGGCAAGCGCATGCCCAAGCGGGCCACCGAGGTGGCCATCCAATTCAAGCGGGCGCCCCACCTGCTGTTCAGCCAGACGGCCACGCCGGAGTTGGAGCCCAACGTGCTTTCCATGCGCATCCAGCCGGACGAGGGCATCGTGCTGCGCTTCGCGGCCAAGGTGCCCGGGCCCACGGTGCGGCTGCGCACGGTGAGCATGGACTTCTTCTACGGCACCTCCTTCGGCACCGAGCCTCCCGAGGCCTACGAGCGGCTGCTGTTGGACTGGATGCTGGGGGACTCCACCCTCTTCACCCGGCGGGACGAGGTGGAGGCCGCCTGGACCCTGGTGACCTCCCTCCTGGAGAGCTGGGGGGAGGGGAACGCACCCTACCCCTACGAGGCGGGAACCTGGGGGCCGCGGGAGGCCGATGCCCTGCTGGAGCGCGACGAGCGCTCCTGGCGGCGACTGTGAAGGGGGGAGGGCCCGGGGAGGCTACGCCGCCCCAGGCGGTCTTTTGGGAGGGACAGGGGGTCACGGTGGAAGCCGTGGAGCGGCTGCTGGCACAGCTTGCCAGCCGTGCCGAGGAGGCGGGGGAGGATCGGCCCATCGTTCGTTCCCGGGTGCTGAACCTCCTGGTGCCTGTGCGGGGGACGACGCCGGCCGATCGGGCGGCGCAGGCGGCGGCCCGCCTGGCCCTGCAGCATCCGTCGCGGACCATCATCCTGGTGGGTGACCCTCAGGCGGCGGGGGGGATGGATGCCCGGGTGCTGGTGCACACCGAGGGACGGGGCGCCGAAGAGCGGCGGGTGATCTTCTGCGAGCAGTTGGTGCTCACGGTGCGGGGCGAGGCGGCCAGGCATCCGGCCAGTATCGTCCTGCCGCTGTTGGTGCCGGAGCTGCCCGCGGTGGTGTGGTGGCCCGAGGAGCCGCCCTGGGATCAGACCTTCGACGAGCTGTTGCGCGCTTGCGACCGCTTGGTGGTGGACACCGACCGCTTCCGAGAGGTGGCCGGTCTGGGCCGCCTGGCCTCCGTCGGCTGCGCCCTGGGCGATCTGGCCTGGGAGCGGTTGGCGCCCTGGCGGGAGGAACTGGCGCGAAGCTTCGATCCGCCGGCGGCGCGGGAGTGCCTGACCCAGCTGAGCCGGGTGGTGATCCGGATGGGGACGCTCCCCCGGGCATGGCTGCTGGCCGGCTGGCTGGCCGACCGGCTGGGCTGGGAGGTGCTGGCCCAGGAGCCGGCCCAGGGCGGCTGGACCGTGCGGTGGAGGCGTCCCGGCGGGGAGCTGTCCATGGAGCTCGCGACCGATCGGAGCAAGGAAGAGACGGTGGAGCTGTCGGCGCCCCAAGCCACCTTTCGCGTGCAGGGGAAGGCGGGGGAGGGCACGGCCTTCGCCCGCTACCCCGGGGAGCCGGGGATCGAGCGGAGGCTGCGCTGGGAGGAGACGACCCCACCGATGTGCCTGGACCGCGTTCTGGCCCGGGGTTCGGACCGGAGCCTGCGGAACGCCCTGACGCACGCGGCCCGACTCGTCGGAGAGGCGAACGACCGGAAGGAGAAGGGCGGGGCGGGGGCGAAATGAATGTGGCCGCAATGCCGATCGGCGGGGGGATGTCAGCCACCCACGGCTAAAGCCGTGGGCATGAGGGACCAAGGTCCCGAATGTCCGGCTGACCAGACCGAGTACGGCAGGCAGGCCGGCCGATGACCGTGCTACGTCGGCGCCAGGCGAAAAGACCCGCTCCGGGGTGCTTCTCCAGCCCCGGACCACGGAAGCCGCGGTTCACGGAAGCTGCAGGGTAAGGCGGAACGGATCGCGGCCGGAAAACCGGGCGCCGACATGGTCGAGGAGAGCGCTTTCCTCCGCAGGCAGGGGGAAAGCCGGCACCAGGCCCGTAAGGGCACCTTTGAAAGGAGGCAGGCGAAAATGGTCTTCGTGCTGGACGCTCACCACAAGCCGCTGATGCCGTGCACCGAAAAGCGGGCACGCCTGCTTCTGCAGCGCGGCCGGGCGGTGGCGCATTGCCCGGAGCCGTTCACCATACGCCTCAAGGACCGCACTCGGGAAGGCAGCACCCTGCAGCCGTTGCGGCTGAAACTGGATCCCGAATCGAAGGTCACGGGGGTCGCGGTGCTGCGCTTCGTTTCCC
>JAJZIM010000110.1 GCA_021810565.1 Bacillota bacterium | reverse complement strand
GCAAGCCCCGCAGCCGGTGGTTCTGCTCCGCGATGTTCACCAGCTGGAAATAGACGGCCAGGGCCCGCGCCACCTGCTCCGCCCGCTCCAGGGGCAACTGCCGCACCGCCCGGATCAGGGCCGCCTCCCGCCGCGGCGACGACTCCCGCCGCCGCCGCCGGGCCATGGCCAAAAGCCGCTCCACTTCCCGGTCCAGCTCCGGCCCCTCCTGCTCCAAGAGCACCTGCGTCAGCACCCCGCCCAACAGGCGCACGTCGCGCCAGAAGGGCCGCTGGTGCTCCAGATCCCGCTCCTGCCCGGCCATCAGCTCCACCGCGGCCACCTCCGTCCCCCGATCCGAACGCTCCTCAGTCCTCCCGCTTCTCGCCCTGCGGCACCACGCGGCGGAACACCTCTTGATAGGCCTCCTCCACGCCGCCCAGATCCCGCCGGAAGCGGTCCTTGTCCATCCGCTCGCCGCTTCCCACCTGCCACAGCCGGCAGGTGTCGGGGGTGATCTCGTCGCCCAGGATCAGTTCGCCTGCCGCCCGGCCGAACTCCAGCTTGAAGTCCACCAGTTCCAGGTCCCGGGCGGCGAAGTAGCGGCGCAGCAGCTCGTTTATCCGCAGGGCCTGCTCCTCCAGGCGGTCCGCCTCCCCCTCCTCGGCCAGCCCCAAGGCGCGGATATGGTGGCGGTTAAGCAGGGGATCCCCCAGGGCATCGTCCTTGAGGTAGAACTCCACCACCGGCGCGCTGAAGGCTCGGCCCTCCTCGATCCCCAGCCGGCGGCTGAAGGAACCGGCGGCCCGGTTGCGCACCACCACCTCCAGGGGCAGCATGGTCAGGTGGCGCACCGTCAGCTCGTCGGGCGCCGGCTGCGCCAGGTAATGGGTGACGATCCCCTCCCCTTCCAGGTATCGGAACACCGCGGCGCTGATGCCGGCATTCACCCGGCCCTTGTCGGCGATGGCGCCCTTCTTCTGTCCGTTGAAGGCGGTGGCGTCGTCTTTGAAGCGCATCAGCACCCGCTCCGGATCTTCGGTCCGGTACACGATCTTGGCCTTGCCCTCGTACATCCGCTCCATCGGGGCACCTCCTCCTAGTTTCGATCCGAGGTCAGCACCGCCAACCCTGCTCGGCCATCACCCGGGCCTGCTCCTCCACCTTGGCGGCGAGCTGCTGCCGATACGACTCCAGGCGCGCGGCAAGCTCGGAGTCGCTGCCGCCCAGGATCCTGAGGGCCAACAGCGCCGCGTTGGCGGCCGCATCCACCCCCACCGTGGCCACCGGCACCCCGGGAGGCATCTGCACCGTGGCGTACAGGGCGTCCACCCCGCCCAGCGGGGATCCGGACAGGGGCAGCCCCACCACCGGCAGGGTGGTGTGGGAGGCCAGCACCCCCGCCAGGTGCGCCGCCGCCCCCGCCGCCGCCACGATGACCTTCAGGCCGCGCTCCCGGGCGGTGCGGGCATACGCCGTGGCCCGCTCCGGGGAGCGGTGGGCCGAGGCCACCGTCACCTCGTAGGGAACCTGAAACTCGTCCAGCACCCGCACCGCCGGCTGCAGGGCCGCCAGATCCGATCCGGAACCCAGGACTATGCCGATCATCTTCCCCACTCCTCTCCCGCCCGCTCCACACGCACCGGCACCCATTTGTAGCTGTAGGTCTCGGTCACCGGGTCCCGCATCTCGTCCCCAACCAACTCGTTCACCGGCACCGCCGGATCGTGGAAGGTCAGGAACACCGTCCCCGGCAAAAGGTCCGGAGCGGCCCGCCAGGGTGCCCGGAGTCGGCCCCAGGGGGACACCACCGCCACGTCCTCCCCCGGCTCAAGCCCCAGCCGCCGGACATCCGCCGGGTGCACCGCCAGACGCTCATCCTCCGGCGACCCGAGCAGCGCCGCGCGGCCCGTCTGGGCGGCATTGTTGAAGGCCTCCAGCCGCCGCCCCGTGATCAGCACCAGGGGATATCCCTCGGGCAACACGGCTTCCTCCTGGTCCACCGCCGCGAAGCGCCCCAGCCGCTCCCCGAACCCGCCCACGTACAGCCGCGCCGTCCCCGGGTGCTCCGGGGCGGGGCAGGGCCAGGACAGCCCGCCCTCCCCCAGCCGGGCGTGGCTCATCCCCCGGTGACTGGGCACCAGGTCCGCCATCTCCCCGAACAGCCGGGCCGGATCCGACGCAAAGCCCCTCCCCAGCCTTCCGGCCAGCTGGGCGAACAGCTCCAGGTCGCTTTTAGCCTCCCCCACCGCCGGGATGGCCCGGCGCAAAAGCCGCACCCGCCGCTCGGTGTTGGTGTAGCTGCCCGCCTTCTCCGCAAAGGACGCCGCCGGAAACACCACCTGGGCCAGCTTGGCCGTCTCGGTCAGGAACAGCTCCGACACCGCCAGGAACTCCAGCGCCTCCAGGGCCTCGCGCACCCGGGGCACCCCCGCGTGGGTGCGCAGCGGATCCTCCCCCCAGATGATCATCCCCTTCAGCCGCCCCGACCGCGCCGCCTCCCACATCCCGGGCGAGGTGAGCCCCCGCCACTCCGGCGGCTCCACCCCCCAGACTTGCGCGAAGCGTTGCCGCACCGCCGGGTCCGCCACCGGCTGGTACCCCGGCAGCACGTCGGGCAGGCAGCCCATGTCGCACGCCCCCTGCACGTTGTTCTGCCCTCTAAGGGTCAGCACCCCCGTGCCGGTCCGGCCCACCTGCCCCGTGGCCAGCACCAGGTTCACCAACGCGCGCATCCCCGCCGTCCCCTGAGCGTGCTCGTCCACCCCCAGGCCCGTCACCAGCACCGCCCGCCGCGCCCGGCCCCACAGCCTGGCCGCCTCCTGCAGGGCCGGCACCGGGATCCCCGTCAGCTCGGCCGTGCGCTCCGGCGGGTAGGCCGCCACCACCTCCCGGGCCGCGGCGAACCCCTCCGTGTGCCGGCGGATGAAGGCGTCGTTCAACAGCCCCTCCCGAATCAACAGGTGCAAGAGCCCATTTCCCAAGGCCACGTTGGTCCCGGGCCGCTGGGGCAGGTGCAACACGGCATCCCGGCACAAGGGGATCTGCCGCGGATCCGCCACCACCAGCTTCGCTCCGCGGGCGACCGCCCGCTTCACGTGGAGCGCGCTTACCGGATGCGCCTCGGTGGTGTTGGATCCCACCACCAGGACCACCTCCGCCTGGTCCACGTCCTCCAGACAGGCCGTGGAGGCACTGGTCCCGAAAGCCTCCTTCAGCGCCGCCCCCGCCGGGGTGTGTCAGAGCCTGGCACAGTTGTCCACGTTGTTGCTGCCCAGCGCCCCCCGCAAGAGCCGTTGGAAGGCGTAGTTCTCCTCGTTGGTACCCCGGGCCGACCCCAGCCCCGCCAGGGCGCGCCCGCCGTGCTCATCCCGGATGCGCCCCAGTTCCCCCGCCGCGAATTCCAGGGCCTCCTCCCAGTCCACCTCCTGAAAGCCCGTCCCCGAACGCACCAGCGGCCGGCGTAGCCGCTCGGGATGGTGGATGAACCCGAACCCGAAGCGTCCTTTGACGCACAGGTTGCCGCCCCCCACCGGGTCGAAGGGATCCGAGGTGACTCCGGTCACCTGGCCCTCCCGCACGTCCAGGTACAGGGAGCACCCCGTGCCGCAGTAGCCGCACACCGTGCGCACCCGCCGCTCGGCCGGGTGGCGCGAGGCCTCCACGATGGCCCCCGTGGGACACACCACCGCGCACTGCCCGCACCCCTCGCAGGCCGGATCGAAGCGCACCGGGGCATGGGACTGGTGGGTGAACCGCGGGTGGCGCAGCGCGTCCACCCGCCGCACCTCGCGGCACACCCGCACGCACCGCTCGCACCCCAGGCACTTGCCCAGATCGATGAGCAACGCCCCGCTTTGCACCGGCGGGCTGAGGGGCGCCTCCCGAAACTCCACCGCTCCCAGTCCCACCGCCGCCGCCAGTTCCAAGAGGCCGCAGAACTCCCGCTGGCGGCAGTTGGCGCACTCCCCCCGGTGATGGCGCATGAGCGCCTCCACCCGGCGGCGCCGCGCGGTCAATACCCGCGGGTTGTCCGTCTCCACCAGCATCCCCGGCACCGCCCGGGTAGCGCAGGCGGGCACCAGCTTGCCGTCCGCCTCCACCAGGCACACCTTGCACCGCCCCGTCACGCTCAAGGAAGGGTGGTGACAAAGGGTCGGCACCAGCACGCCTTGGCGCGCGGCCACCTCCAAAAGGCTCTCCTGGGCCGCCACGTCCACCGGCATTCCGTTCAGGATTATGGCATCCACGATCTGACCCCCCCTCACTGCTGTGCGCCGGTACTATCGGTCTCCTCCAAGGTCACGAACAGCTGACGCACCTCGACGCCGGGAAAGGCGTTCCTCACGAAGGTTGCCGCCAGTTCCAGTTCCCCCCGGTGAAACTCCCGCTCCGCCTCCCAGGAAGCGAAGGCCGCCGAGCCGCCGTAGGCCCCACAGTCCTGATGGTTCACGACGACGATCTGGCCCGGGCGGTGCAGCCGCAGAGAGACCTCGACGTTGTCCAACACCACGTCCCGGACGGGACCCGCCTCGGCCAGGTTCTTCCCCCCGCCGGCCAGACAGATCAGGTCGAAGCCGCTGATGCCGTGGCGCAAGGCGAGTACCGATGCCAGGCGTTCCCGCAGCCGGAAATCCATGCAGGACACCACCACCGCTTGACAGGCAGGCATGCCGGATTTCCCTCCTCCCTCACATGATGGGGTCCATGGTCAGGGCCGGGTGCCCCTTCTCCTCCAGGAAGGGCAGGATCTCCTCCGCCGTGGCCCCCACGTCCTCGTCGGCGATCCGCTCCAACAGGTCCGGCACCCCCAGCTCGGCCGCCCGGCGTTCCAGCCCCTCGCGCAGGAGCTCCTTGAGCTGCTTGGACATCCAGATGATCCGCAACAGGCCGCCGTCGGCCTGGATGAACTTCCTGCTGGTCAGGTAGTGCTTGCCCACCCCCATGAACCCCGGCGTCTGCATCCCGCCGCCCACCATCCCCGCCATGGTGGAGAACTTCATCCCCGTGGGCGTCATCCCCGTGTGCTCCCGGTTCACCGC
>JAJZIM010000042.1 GCA_021810565.1 Bacillota bacterium | reverse complement strand
TACTCCCCCACGAACCGGCGCACCTGGGCGTCCTCCAGCACCTCCAGGTTCTCCAGGGCGTGGCTGATCTGAAACCCGTCCTGCATCACCATCACCGGCAGGCGCACCGCCGGGTCCTCCGCGATGCGCACCGCCTGCACCAGGTTGTCGTACACCTCCTGGGCGTTCTCCGAGTACAGCTGGATCCACCCGGAGTCGCGCACCCCCATGGAGTCCGAGTGGTCGCAATGGATGTTGATGGGCCCCGACAAGGCCCGGTTCACCACCGCCATCACGATGGGCAGGCGCAGGGAGGCCGCGATGTACACCACCTCGAACATGTAGGCCATCCCTTGGGAGGAGGTGGCCGTCATCGCCCGCGCCCCCGCCTCCGCCGCCCCCACGCACGCGCTCATGGCCGAATGCTCGCTCTCCACGGTCACGAACTGGGTGTCCACCTTCCCGTCGGCCACGAAGCCGGCGAAGTACTGCACGATGTCCGTCTGGGGCGTGATGGGATAGGCGGCCACCACGTCCGGGTTCACCTGCCGCATCACCAAGGCCGCCGCCTCGTTGCCGGTGAGGGTCAGCCCCCGCCGCCCCTGCGCTACCGCCATGTTCCCGCCCTCCTCATTCCTCGGGCACCATGCTGATGGCCGACACCTTCGGCGGACACTCCCGGGCGCAGATCCCGCACCCCTTGCAGTGCTCCAGGTCCACCCCTACGATCTTCCCGTCCACGGCCAGGATGCTGGAGTCCGGACAATACACCCAGCACAACAGGCAGTGGGTGCACTTGTTCATGTCGATCACCGGCCGTTTGGTCCGCCAGTCCCCCGTGGCATACTCCTCCGAAGAACCGGGCACCACGATCAGGGCGCCCTCCGGGAGCTCCTTCCAGCCCGGCTTGTCCCCCTTCAAGCGATCTTGACCTCCTCCCAGGCCCGCTCCACCGAGCGCAGGTTGCCCTCCACCACTTCCGGCTTGCTCTTGAACTTCTCCCGGAACAGCTCGCCTGCCAGTTCCCGGAAGCGCTCCCGCTCCAACAGCCCCGCCGCGCGGATCAGGGCCGCCATCACCGGCGTGTTGGGAATGGGCCGACCCAGCTCGCTCTGGGAGATGCCGCTGCCGTCCACCACGGCCAGGCGCTGCGCCGGCGAAAGCCCTAGCTTGCGGCGCATCTCCTCGGGCTCCCGCCCCGTGTTGACCACCACCCAGCCGTCCTCCTTCAGCCCCGCCGTCACCGGCACGTTGCCGATGAGGGTGGGGTCCAGCACCACCACGATGTCCGGCGCCTCGATGCCGCTGTGGATCCGGATCGGCCGGTCGCTGATCCGGTCGAAGGCCAGCATGGGCGCCCCCTCCCGCTCCGCCCCGTACTCCGGAAAACCCTGCACGTAACGGCCCCCCGCCGCCATGGCCTCCGCCAGGAGCAGCGAGGCCGTCTTCGCTCCCTGCCCGCCCCGGGAGTGCCAGCGGATCTCGATCACTCTGCGTCTCCCCTTCCTTTCGCCAAGAACGTCCGCCAACGCGCCCAGCGCCCGTCCGCCGGGCGGTATCGCCGGTTACCTCCCCCCGGTACCCTCGCCACGCCATTTCGTTTATTTTAGCACGGGAAGGACCCTGCACCAAGGGTTTGCCCGCCCAAATGACAAAAACGGCCCCCGGCTGCCTGGGAGAGGAGCCGGGTTACCGATCCGCTGCCAGCGCCTCCACCACCAGGGCACCCATGCCTTGGGTGCTGACGGGCCGGCCCTGCCCCAGATCCGGCGTGCGGTACCCCGCCGTCAGCACCTGCTCCACCGCCCGCTCCACGGCGGCGGCGGCCTCCGGCAAATCCAGGGAGTGGCGCAGCAGCATGGCTAGGGACAGGATGGCCGCCAAGGGATTCGCCTTGCCCTGGCCGGCCAGGTCCGGCGCCGAGCCGTGGATGGGCTCATAGAAGCCCTGCGGCCCATCCCCCAGGGAAGCCGAGGGCAAGAGGCCGATGGATCCGGTCAGGGCGGCCGCCTCGTCGCTCAGGATGTCCCCGAACATGTTGGTGGTCACCACCACGTCCAGGTCCCGGGGACGGCGGATGAGCTGCATGGCGGCGTTGTCCACATAGATGTGTTCCAGCTCCACCTCCGGGTACTCTCCGGCCAGACGCGTCACGGTGTCCCGCCAAAGGCGCGAACTCTCCAGCACGTTGGCCTTGTCCACCGAGGCCAGCTTGCGCCGCCGTTTCCCGGCCAACTGGAAGGCACGCCGGGCCACCCGCTCCACCTCTGCCTCGCTGTACACCTCGGTGTTCACGCCCACCCGGGCGCCGGCCTCCCCGCTGATCCCCCGCGGCTGGCCGAAATAGATGCCGCCGGTCAGCTCCCGCACGAAGAGGAGGTCGAAATCGCCGCCGGAGATCTCCGGTCGCAGGGGGCACTGCGCCGCCAGGGCCGGAAAAAGCTTGGCCGGGCGCAGATTGGCATACAGCCCCAGGCCCTTGCGCAGGCCCAACAGCCCCGCCTCCGGTCGCAGCTCGCCCTCCAGATGGTCCCACCGGGGACCGCCCACGGCGCCGAAGAGCACCGCGTCGCTCTCCCGGCAAAGAAGCAGGGTCGCCTCGGGCAAGGGCGTCCCCTCCCGGTCCAGGGCCGCTCCTCCCACGACAGCCTCGGCCGTCTCGAACACCAGGTCGAACCGCCGGCGCACGGCGTCCAGCACCCGCAGGGCCTGGTCCGTCACCTCCGGTCCGATGCCGTCTCCCGGCAGCACCGCGATCTTCCACTGCCTGGACATGAAAAAACGCCTCCGTTCCTTCCGCGATCCCTCCGGATATTCCCAGCCCGGACGTCACGAGTCATAGTAGATTATATACACCTAAAGCGCCGGGACGGGCAAGCCCTGGGCGGGACATCCGAGCGGCCCGGGGGTTGCGGTCCCGTCCGGAACACCATGGCGGAATCCATTTAGAAGGACCCGACGGACGTACCCGGCCCTATCCCCCCCGGTGGCCCCCCGGTTCCGTGACCGCCGGACGAAAACCCGGGCCGCGTGGCGACGGTGACCTGGCCCTGGGCCGACACGCAGCCGCCTGGTGCGGACCGCCCGACGGCCCCAACCGGGAATTCGACCCTGCTGCTCCGAGCCATCGAAAGGCGGGGGATGGCCGTGAATTATTCCGCCGCTCCTGCCCGGAGGACCTCCGCCGGGCATGGCATGCCGGGCGGGACGACCGCCCCGGCCGCTCGCGGGGCCAGGAAGGACTCCATCGGCATCCAAGGTCCACCCAGGCCGCCTCCGGCCGTCTTGCCGCCCAAACTCCCCGGGAATGGCCACCGCGCCCGGGCGGAGGCGGGGAATGCGCCCTCAGTAGGTCCGCTCCTTCGGGGTGAACCGGGTGATCCGCACCGGAGCCTCCTCCAGCACCGGTCCCCGGAGGGAGTAGCGGCACAGCAGGTGCTTCAGCCAGCGCTGGTCGTCCCGTTGCGGGAAGTCCCGGCGGGCGTGGGCGCCGCGGCTCTCCTGGCGCTCCAGGGCACACGCCACCACCGCCTGAGCCAGGTCCAGACTGTTGCCAAGCTCCAGGTACGCGGCGAGATCGGCGTTGAACACCGCCCCCGTATCCATCAGCGCCACCGAGCGATACCGCTCCTGCAGCCGGGCCAACTCCGCGGCCGCCGCCGCCAGGTCCTCCCCGGTGCGGAAGGTTCCCACCTTATCCGTCATCACCCCCCGCAGCTCTCGGCGCACCACCCCGTGGTGCTCCCCCTGCCGCCGCTTTCGAATTGCGGCCAGCCTTTCCCGCTGCTCCTCCAGCGCGGCGGCGGGGAAGGCCTCCTCCCCCGCCCGGGCGGCAAAGGCGGCCGCCGCCTGGCCCGCGCGCCGTCCGAAGCACAGGCACTCCAGCAGGGAGTTGGCCCCCAGGCGATTGGAACCGTGCACGCTCACGCAGGCGCCCTCCCCGGCGGCGAACAGCCCCGGCAGGGAGGTGGCGCCCTCGTTGTCGGTGGAGATGCCCCCCATCATGTAGTGCTGGGCCGGCTGCACCGGGATGAGTTCCCGGGAAGGGTCGATGCCGGCAAAGGTGCGGCAGAAGTCGTAGATCTCCGACAGGCGGTGACGGATCAGATCCAGTCCCAAGGGCCGGATGTCCAGGTGCACGTAGCCGCCGGGCAGCCCCCGGCCCTCGTTGATCTCCGTCTCGATGGCCCGGGAGATGATGTCCCGGGGGGCCACGTCCTTAAGGCGGGGAGCGTAGCGCTCCATGAAGCGCTCCCCCCGGGCGTTGAGCAGGATCCCCCCCTCCCCCCGGGCACCCTCGGTGATCAGCACGTTGGTGCCCACCAGGCTGGTGGGGTGAAACTGCACGAACTCCATGTCCTTGAGCCGCGCCCCCGCGCGGTAGGCGATGGCCGTACCGTCCCCGGTGGCGCTGTAGGGGTTGGTGGTGCGCTGGTACATGAGGCCAAGGCCCCCGGTGGCCATCACCACCGCCCGGGCGGCCACGGTGTGCAACTCCCCCGTCTTGAGGTCCAAGGCGACCAGCCCGCGCACCGCCCCGTCCGCCACCGCCAGGGAGAGCACCACCCACTCGTCGTAGACGCGCACCCCCGCCTTCAGTGAACGCTCGAAGAGGGTCTGGAAGAGGGCCCGACCGGTCTTGTCCGCGGCGTAGCAGGCCCGCGGGAACTCCTGGCCGCCGAAGGAGCGCTGGGCGATGCGCCCCTCGGGCGTGCGGGAAAAAAGGGTGCCCCAGTGCTCCATCTCGTAGACCACCCGGGGGGCGTCCTCGCACATGAGCTCCACCGCGTCTTGATCCGCCAGGTAGTCGCTGCCCTTGATCGTGTCGTAGGCGTGCGATTCCAAGGAATCCCGCTCATCGATGGCCGCGTTGATCCCGCCCTGGGCCGCCACCGAGTGGGAGCGCACCGGGTAGAGCTTGGACACCACCGCCACGTCGGCCGCCTGGCCGGCCGCCAGAGCCGCGCGCAACCCGGCCAGCCCCGCCCCCACCACCACCACCTGATGGCGCACCTCCATCAGGCATCCCCCTTGAGGCGCAGATGCCGGGCCGCTAGGCGCCGCTGCAGTTGCTGGATCGCCCAGGCCGCGTCGATCTCCTTGGGACAGGCCTCGGTGCAGCGAAAGACATGGTGGCAGCGCCACACCCCGTCGGGATGGTCCAGCGCCCCCCGCCGCTCGGCACTGCCCGCATCCCGAGGATCCGCCTCGAAACGGTACGCCTTCACCAAGGCCGCCGGCCCCAGGTAGGCGCGGTGGCGCCCCTCCATGGGGCACTCCGCGTAGCAGCAGGCGCAGAAGATGCAGTCGGAGGCGCGGCTCAGCTCGTCGAACTGCTGGGCCGGCAGGCGCATCAGCCGCTCCCGCTCCGGCGCCGGCTCGGGACCGGGGATGAGCCAAGGCTTGACCCGGACGAGCTTCTCCCAGAAGTCCGACTGGTCCACCACCAGGTCCTTCAGTACCGGGAAGCCGCGCAACGGCTCCAGGGTCACGGTCCCGTCCCCCGCCGCCTCGGCCACCTGGGTCTTGCAGGCCAGCCGAGCGCGGCCGTTGATCAGCATGGCGTCCGAGCCGCAGATGCCGCTGCGGCAGGAGGCCCGAAAGGCCAAACTGCCGTCCTGCTCCTCCCGCAGGTTAACCAGGGCGGAGAGCACGGTGAGGCCGGGTTCCGGACGGATCCGATAGAGCTGGTAGCGGGCCTCGGCGTCCCGCGAGGGATCGAATCGGAAGATTCGAAAGGAGATCTCGTCCAAATCGCCGCCCCCTTGCCTCACCACGGTATGGGCGCCCTCATTCCCAAGAAGGGCGCCAGGGCGTCCACCCCCAGGAGGAACGCCCCCACCCCCAGCACCACCGCCAGCCAGGTCACCGCACGCTCCCCTGCGGGGGACAGGCCCAGGTCCAGGACCGCCGTGCGCGCCCCGTTCAGGCCGTGAAACACCACCAGGGCCAGGAGCCCCCAGTCCAGAGCCACGAAGGCCGGGTGGGCCAGCCGGGCGGCCACCCGCCGGTAGGTGGTCACCCGCCCGGGAGCGGCGAAATGCTCCAGCCACAGGTGGGCACCCAGGAAAGCCAGGAGCAGCACGGCCGTGGCGCGCTGCAGGAACCAGGGCCAAAAACCTCGGCCCACCCTAGCGCACCCCGGCCAGCAGCACCGCGCCGCCCAGGAGCAGGATCAGCCCCGCCGGGCCCACGAGCCACCAAAAGAGGCGGCCCTGGGAGCGCGCCGCCATGTTCAGCTCGAAAAGGATCAGCCGCACTCCGTTGGCGGCGTGGAACAGCACCACCGCCACCAGACCCAAGTCCAGGTACAGGTAGGGCGGGCGCTCCAGCACCCGGGCCAGGGCGCTGAAGGTGACCGGGCCCCCGGCGCGGGTCACCTGGGCGATGATGAACAGGTGCAGGAACAGGTAGAAGGTCAGGAGCAATCCCGTGAACCGCTGCCCCAGGAAAGACCACATTCCCAAGCGGTAGCCGCCGACGTCCAGCGTGGTGTCCCGCTCCTCAGGCCGCAAGAAACCACCCCCCTGCGTAGAGCGTGTACCTCAGCGGGTTAGCACAAACACCCCCAGGCCTACGATGAGGGAGCCCGCCAGCTTGGGCCAACTCAGGCTCTCCCCCAGGAAGGCGGCGGAGAGCAGCACCAGCAGCACATAGTTGATGGCCAAGAGCGGGTAGGCGAAGCTCAGTTGGCTGCGGGAGAGCACCACCAGCCACAAGAGGGCGCTGACCCCGTAGCACAAAAAGCCCGCCAACACCAGGGGCTGGAAGGCGGCGTCGAAGAGCCGCGGCCCCACCGAGAGGTGCCCGACCTGATCCACGCCCGCCTTCAGGAGCAGCTGCCCCGTGGCCCCCAGCACCAGGGCCCCGGCGATAAAGGCGGCCAGCGGCATCCCACATCACCCCGCATCGGATTTCCGCCTTATTTCGACGACCGACGGCCTTTCCCCTGCGTGAGGGGAGCCTCCCGGGAGATTCCGGGAGGCCCGTCTCAGCCGGCGAAGAAGGGCGGAGTGACCCCCTTCAGCCGCAGGTAGGTGTACATCTGACCCCGGTGGTGCACCTCGTGGTCCCGCAACAACCAAAGGAAACCCATCCGGGGCAGGCCCACCCCGAAGGGGGCCTTGACCACCTGACCCAAAGCCGCCTGGTCCAGCCCGGCCAGGCGCGCCTTGCTGTCGGCATGCAGCTTTTCCATGCGCTCCAGGAGCGCGGGGATATCCGGCGGGGCGCCGTCCGCCGGCGGGCGATCCCAGCGGTCCGCGGTCACCCCGCCCACGAACACCTGCTCCGCGCCCATGATGTGCGCCAAGAGTTCCCGAAAGCTGAACACCTCCGGCACCGGCCGGAAGTCGGCCTCCGCCTCGGGCATGGCTGCGGCGGCCTTGACCGTGACGGCGCGCACCCGGTCCCAAGATTCCAGGAAACGATCCAACTCCATGCTCTTGCCTCCTGCCAAAGTATGGCTCCATTCTAGCCGCCGCCCCTGGGGATGTCAAGCAACCTGCGCCAGGCTCCGTCCCACGCCAGGGACCCGGACCGCCGGTCATATAACGGTCAAATAGCGGCATCATGAGCACAAAATGCTTATACCGTCATCCGCGGTGGACTGATGTCGAAAATATGGGTACAATCAAAGTGGTGCTAAGCCCCCGCAATAAATCTACGGAGGCGATTTTCATGCGTGACATCCCTGCAGCGTTGGGCGACCTGATCCGCAACTTTCGGCCCAACCTCTTCACCGCCGTCATGGGCACCGGCATCGTGGCCTTGGATGGCTTCCTGCTCCCCATCAGGAACGGTTTCTTCCCCCTGCTGGGCACCCTGCTATGGGTGCTGGACGCGGGGCTTTTGACCTTCTTCTTCAGCCTGTGCGCCCTGCGCTGGATCTTCTTCCGCCGAGAATCCGTGGGCATCTTCCTGGATCCGGCCCAGGCCCAGTATTTCGGCGCCGTGTCCATGGCCATCACCGTGGTGGGCGACGGCTTCGTGGCCATCGGGGTGCGCTATCTGGGCGCCTCAGCCATCCATATCGCCGAGGCTCTGTGGGTCCTGACCAGCATCTTCGCCCTGATCTCCGGCTCCCTGATCCCCTACCTGATGTTCGCCCACCACGAGCTCTCCAGTGAGCACACCCTCCCCACCTGGCTGATCCCCGTGGTGGACGCCGAGGTGGCCGCCGTCCTGGGGGCGCTGTTGATCCCCTACCTGCCCCATGCCTATCGCCTGGACATGCTGGTGCTCAACTACGCCTTCTGGGGCATGAGCGTGCCGGTGGCCATGATCATCATCGTGCTCACCTACTCCCGCTTCCTGTACCACAAACTGCCCGTGGCGGCCTACGCCCCCTCGCTGTGGATCGTCCTGGGCCCCCTCGGCACCGGCATCGCCGCCCTGATCGATCTGGGCCGGGCCGCCCGGGTGGTGCTGCCCTCCCTGGGCCCCACCGTGCTGTCCGGCACCTTCCTCCTGTCGGTGGTCATGTGGGGCTTCGGCTGCTGGTGGCTGATCATGGCCACGGCGGTGACCGTGAAATTCGCGCGCCGGTTGTCCTTCAGCATGGGCTGGTGGGCCTTCACTTTCCCCCTGGGCGTCTTCACCAGCGGCACCTACGGCCTGTGGCGGCTGACCGAGGCCCCTCTCTTCCGCTGGGCCGGGGTGCTCCTATATGCTTTGCTGCTGGCCTTCTGGACGGTGGTGTTCCTGCAGACGGCCCGCGGCACCTTCCGGGGAAACCTGCTCTCCTCCCCCGCCGTGCCCTCCCCGGAGGCGGACGCCTGAGCAGGCCGAGGGGGCCCGCCGTGCGGACCCCCCGCTGGCCTGGAAGCCTACTGGATGCCCAGGCTGTGGGCCACGTCCACCCACGTTTGACCCTTGGTCTTCAGGGCCTGCACCTGGGAGAGGGTCTTGCCGCTTAGCTTCGCCAGGAAGGAGGCGACGGCCTCGTTCCGGGAGCGCGCGGTCAGCCGGGCGTGCACCGCCGCCCGCACCTTGGCCTGCAAGGTATTCCAGTTCAGCCCCAAGTCGGAAGCCACCTGCGACCATTTGACCCCCTTGGCCTTGAGCGCGCGGACCTGGGCCGGGGTCTTGCCCGAGGCCTTGGCCAGCACGGCCACCACGGCGCCCGTGGTCACCGAGCGGCGCAGGAGCGCACCGCGGTGCGCCGCCAGGGCCTTCCCCAACTCCTGCTTGGTGATGCCCAGGCTCTGGGCCACGGCCGGCAGGTTCTTCTCCTGCTTGAGCAACGCCTTGATCTGGGCCACCGTCTTACCCGACCGCTTGGCCAGGAAGTGGATCAGGAAGGAGCGCCGCCCGGCCGCCGCCAGCTTGGCCCGAAAGGCCTGATGGATCTGCGGCGCCAGGGTCTTCAGGTTCAGGTTGAGGCCTTGGGCCACCTGGGCCCAGGTCTTGCCCTTCTTCAGGGAGCGGATCTCGGCCGGGGTCTGGCCCGAGGCCTTGGCCAGCACCTCCACCATGGCCGCGCGGTGCAGGGGGGCCAGGAACAGGGAATGCAGCTGCTTGCGCCAGGTGGTCGGATCGATCTTCAGGGCCTGGACCACCGCCTTCCAGGTCCGGTCCTGCTGCTTCAGGTAGACCACCTGGCTCACGCTCTGGCCGGAATCCTTCGCCAGCAGGGCAGCGATGTGCTCCTGCCGTCCCTTGAGGGGACCGCTACCCCCCGCCCCCGTCGGCGCGGCGGCGAAGCTGGCCGCGGTACCTCCCGCCAGCAGCGCCACGGCCATCCCCACCACCAGTAGCCTGCGCGCTCGGCTCATGCGCGTCCTACCTCCTCACGCTGATTTGCGTCCATCGTAAGCATAGCAGCAATTTGTTACGGAAGTTTAAACGTTCTTTGACGGATTTTTTAAGCTTCCCCCCTAGACAAGCCCGCCCCCACCGGCTATATTGGCCCTAGGGGGTGGCCAAGTGAACGAGATGTCCTACGCCCTGCTCTCCATCGCGGGTGCGGCCGTGGTGATCTGGCTGATGCTGATCCGCAATCTGTACAGCTGAGAGCGTTCCCTAAACTTGGCCCGCTAAAATGCCCAGGCCCGCCCGCTTGCGCCGTTCGCCACGGCCAGTTGGGCGGGCCTGGGCTTAGTCGGCCTCCGCCGCCTCGGCGGCCCCCCGCTCCCCCCGCGGTCGCGCCAGCAAAACCACTCCGCCCACCACCGCCGCGGCCCCCGCCAACTGCAGCCAGCTCATGGTCTCCCGATATACCACGGCGGACAGCCCCAAGGCCACCACCGGCAGGAGGGGGATGAAGGCGGCGGCCCGTCCGGCCCCCAAAACGGCCACGCCCCGGTAGTACCACAGAAAAGCCAGCACGGTGACGAACACGGCGAAATACCCCGCCAGCAACCAGCCGCCCAGACTCAGCCCGGTCAGGGCCGCCAGCCCCCCGTGCCAAAGCCCCAAGGCCGCCAGAGGGACGGTCCCCAAAAGACTGGCCCAGGCGGTGGCCTTCAGCGGCGAGATGCGCCGCAGCAGCACCTTCCCCTCCAGGGTGTACAATGCCCAGCAGCCCGCCGCCCCATACAGCAGGAAGCGCCGCGGCTCCAAGAGCCCCGCCAGGTGCAACCGGCCCGTGCCGCCGTCCAGCACCAGGAAGACGCCCGCCAGGGCCGCCACCAAGCCCAAGGCCCCCGCCGGGCGCAGCCGCTCCCCCAGGAGGGCGGCGGCCAACAGGTTGATCAGCACGGGATTCGCCGCCACCACCAAAGCAGACAGGCCGGCGGCGTTCTCCCGCAGGCCGTAGAAGAAGCAGAGGTTGTAGCCGAAGATGCCCGTCAGGCCGAGAAAAACCAGCCCCGGCAGCTCCCGCCGCCGCGGCATCCCCCGCCGGCCCTCCTGAGCGAACAAGAGCGGCAACAGGAGGAGGCTAGCCAAGGCGAAGCGCAGGGCCGCGAAGGGTACGGGCGAAGCCAGACCCACGGCGTACTTGCCGGCCACGAAGCTGGAGCCCCAGATCACCGCCACCGCCACCAGCCCCGCATAGAGCCGAAACCTGACAGGCACCGGCACGAGCCTCGCCCCTTTCCGTTCCCGCCCTGCTAGGATAGCACAGGGAGGACGCGCCGGGAAGGCCTCGACCGTCTTCTTCCATGGCCTGCGCCGTGAACCTGCCGCCCCGTGGTCGAGTCATCCATTAGGAAAGGTGGTGCGCTGCCATGCCTGGTCCGCCGCTCGTCGCCCACCGGCGGCTGGCCTGCTCCCTGGTGCTCCTGGCGGCCTTGACCGCGTCCGGTTGCACCCCCCTGGTCGCGGCCCACTCCCCGCAGCCCAACGTCCTGCGGGTGGTCCGAGACAACGGCCTGGTCCGCAACGCTCCCCCGCTGCGGCGCACCGTGCGCGACGCCGGCGCCGTCCGCGCCCTGTACCGCGCGGTGCTGTCCCTGCCTGCCTTCCCCCGGGGCCTGTCCAACTGCCCCATCGATTTCGGAGTGCGCTACCGCCTGGACTTCCTGCGGGGTTCGCAGCCACTGCTCGAGGCCACCGCCGCTCCCGGAGGATGTCCCCAGGTTCGACTCTCCGCCAGCCCCCGCCCCCTGCGCCGGCCCACCCCCGCCTTTTGGATCCTCCTGGCGCACACCTTTGGCCTGTCCCGAAGGCAGCTGTTCCTAATGCCGTAGTCCCCCGCCGGGGCGGACCAGCGGCGCTCGGGCCGGATGCCGCGCGATCTCCGCCAGGTTGCCGTCGGGGCCGCGAACGCACCCGGATTCCGTGTGCTCCGGCGCCCCGGTCCGGGGCACCGGGCCCAGCCCTGGCCGCACCCCGCGGGAGCGCAGGCGTTCCACCACGTCCTCCGGCGGCACGCCGCTCGCCAGGCGGCGATCCCCCGCCCCCGGCGTCGGATGCCGGGGACCGATGGCGCCGGGCCCTCCGGCCTGTTGGAGGTTGATCTTCCGCCGCCCGCAGGCCAAGCCTTGGCGCCCGCCGCCGCAGGTGACCGCCTCCGTCCCCGACACCTCCCGGTAGCAGCGGCGGCTTGCCGCCCCGGCGCGCACCACCGGCGCCAGGTGGTCCGGTCCCTCGGTCAATGCTCCGGCCTCCCCTCGCTCCGAAGCCATAACCGAAGCTTAACCGCCCCCTAATCCGGCCTTAATGCGCCGGGGGCACGATGGAACCGCATCACGAATCGAGGAGGCCAACAAAGCATGAATCCCGAGGCCTTCCAGACCCTTTGGGCCTGGCTGGACCAGACCGAAGACGGTTTGCAAAGTCTGCTGCGCTCCCAGCCGGAGGTGCCGGCCGCGGGACTGGTGGTGGAACTGCTGCGCCTGCGGGCCTGGGCCACCGGGGCCGACGCGGCAGCGCCGCCTTGCGGCCACCGGCCCGGTCGCGTAGCCTGAGGGGCTCTGGCGGCGGTGCCTCACTCCGGCGGCAGGTCCAAGCCGCGCACCAGGGCGGCCAGCCGCACCCGAAAGCCCGGTCGGGCCGCCAGCCGCCGCACCAGGCGCAGGATGAGCTCCTCCAGCATGGCGCCGCCGCCCGCGGCTTCCCCGGGCTCCGCCACCAACAGGTCGGTCAGGGCATCCGCCAGCAGATCGGCCAACAGCTTGCGCCCCTCCACCGAGCGCAGGAAGTCGTTGGCGAGGTCCTCCACCAGCGGCGCCAGTCGCCGCTCCAAACGGCGGAAAAGCCGCCCGGCCAACCACTCCTCGAGCCGCTCCGAGAACAAGCGCCCACCTCCATCCCGCCAGCGGTTGCAGGGTTCAGAAATACTGCATGCTGGTCTTCTTGAACTCCCGGAGCGTGGGCAGGAGCAGGTAGGCCTCGGGCTGCACCCCCCGGCGGATCTCCTCCACCGTCTCCTGGACCTCCGCCTCCGTCTGGCCGTGCATCATGGTGAAGAGGTTGTAGGGCCAGCCGGGAAACTCCGGCCGCTCGTAGCAGTGGCTGACCCGGGGCAGGGAGGCCATGAAGGCCCCGGCCGCTCTCCGCCGCTCGGCCGGGATGCGCCACGCCCCCATCACGTTGTGCTTGAAGCCCGCCCGCTGGTGGTAGAGCACCCCGGCTAGGCGCCGCAGCCAATGCCGTTTCAAATATACCTCCAGCCGCTGCAGAAGCTCCTCCTGGGAGATGCCCACCCGCTCGGCCACCTCCCGGTACGGCTCGCTCACCAAGGGCAGGTCCCCCTGCAGCTCCCGCAGGATGGCCCGGTCCAACTCGTCCGGCCGCTCAGGCATCGTCAGCACCCCCCGTCAGATCCAACTGCACTCCGATCTTGAAGGTCTGCAGGGTGGGCATCAGGTGCAGTTCGGCCCCCGTGCGCCGGGCGATCTCGTCCACCAGGGTCTCCAGATTCTCCTCGGGCCGGGCGATGAGGGTGAACCAAAGGTTCAACTCTCCCGGCCGCTGGTAGTTGTGGGTGACCCCGGGGTACTCCGAGACCACCGCCGCCACCTCCTCCAGCCGTTCCGGCGGCACCCTGGCCGCCACCAGGGCGCTGGTAAAGCCGATGTCCTTGGTGCTGATGATCCCCCCGACGCGGCGCAGCACCTTCTGCTCCTTGAGCGAGCGCAGCCGCGCGATCACCTCTTCCTCCCCCAGCCCCAGGTCGTAACCCAGGACCCGGAAGGGATGGCTGTCCAGGGGCAGCCCCCGCTGCAGCTCGGTGAGCAGCCGCCGGTCCAACTCGTCCATCTCAGGCACCTCCCAGCCAGCGGGCCGCCTGGCGGGCGTGGTAGGTGAGGATCAGGTCGGCCCCGGCGCGGCGCATGCCGGTGAGGATCTCCAGCACCGCCTCCCGCTCTCGCAGCCAGCCCCGCTCCGCCGCCGCCCGCACCATGGCGTACTCGCCGCTGACGTTGTAGGCCACCAGGGGCACCTCGGCCACGCGGCGCACCGCCGCCAGCACGTCCAGGTAGGCCAGGCCCGGCTTGACCATGACCATGTCCGCCCCCTCCTCCAGGTCCAGGCGCACCTCCCGCAAGGCCTCCCGCAGGTTGCCGGGATCCATCTGGTAGCCGCGCCGGTCCCCGAAGGCCGGAGCGGAGCGGGCCGCCTCCCGAAAAGGGTCGTAGAACACCGAGGCATATTTCACCGCGTAGGAGAGGATGCCGGTGCCGTCCAGACCCGCCTGATCCAAGGCCGCGCGGATGGCACCCACCCGCCCGTCCATCATGTCCGAGGGGGCCACCAGGTCGGCCCCGGCCCCGGCGTGGGAGATGGCCACCTGGGCCAGCCGCCCCAGGGTGGCGTCGTTGTCCACCCGCTCCCCGTCCAGGATCCCGCAGTGGCCGTGGGAGGTATACTCGCAAAGGCACACGTCGGTGATCACCACCAAGTCGGGGAAGCGCTCCTTGAGTTCCCTCACCGCGCGCTGCACCGCTCCCTCCGGGTCGGAGGCCTCCGAGCCCACGGGATCCTTGCGCTCGGGCAGCCCGAAGAGCAGCACCGCCCGGATCCCCTCCGAGCGCGCCGCCCCTACTTCCTCCGCCAGCCGATCCACGGAGCGGTGATGCTGCCCCGGCAGGGTGGCGATCTCCTCGCACACCCCCTCCCCCGGCACCACGAAGAGGGGATAGATCAGGTCGTCCACCCCCAGGCGGGTCTGGCGCACCAGGTCGCGCAGCCCCGGGCTGCCCCGCAGGCGGCGCGGCCGCTCCCGGGGAAAGCTCAAGCGGAACGCACCTCCTCGTCGGTGAGGTAGCAGGCCGGGTCGGACTCCCAAAAGTCCCCGGTCACCGCCTCCGCCCGGGCGCGGAAGTTGCCGTTGCAAAGATCCAGGAAGCGGCAGGCGGCGCAGCGGCCCTTGAGCAGCGGCTTGCGGTCCTTGAGCCCAGCCAGGATCGGGTCATCGGCCCGGGTCCACACCCGGGAGAACGACTCCTCCCGGATGTTGCCGAAGCTGTGGTTCTGGGTGAACTGATCGGCATGGATGTTCCCCTCGCTGTCCACGCTGGCGATGGCGATGCCCGAGCGGTTGCCCCCGTTGCGTCGCAGAAGCTCCAGGATCATGGCCGCCCGCTGGGGGTCCTCCGCCTGCTCCCGCAGGTACAGGTACACGCCGTCGGCGTGGTTGTCCACGGTCAAGAGCTCCTTGTCCATGCCCCGCCGGCCGTACTCGCGCACCTGGCTCCGGAGCAGGTCCACCGCCTGACGGCTCTCCTGCCGGCTCACGTCCTGATCCACCATGGCGCTGCCGCGCCCCGAATAGACCAGATGGTAGAAGCAGGCCCGGGGGATGTCCTCCTCCTCGAGGAGCCGCAGGATCTCGGGCAGGTCCTGATAGTTGTGGCGGTTGATGGTGAAGCGCAGCCCCACCCGCTGGCCCACCGCCCGGCAGCGCTGGATGCCCCGCAGGGCCTCCCGAAAGGCGCCGGCCTTGCCCCGGAAGCGGTCGTTGTTGGACTCCACCCCGTCCAGACTGATCCCCACGTAGCTGACCCCGAGCTCCTTCATCTCCCGCGCCACGTCCGGGGTGATCAGGGTGCCGTTGGTGGAGAAGGTCACCCGCAATCCTTGGTCCACCGCGTAGCGGGCCAGCTCGAAGATGTCGGGGCGCGCCAGGGGCTCACCCCCCGAGATCAGCAGCACCGGCACGTGAAACTGGGCCAAGTCGTCGATGAACTCCTTGGCCTCGGCGGTGGTGAGCTCCCCGGCGAACTTGCGGGTGTCGGCGCTGTAGTAGCAGTGGATGCACTTCAGGTTGCAGGTGCGGGTCGCGTTCCACACCACCACCGGCCCGGCCCCCGCCCGGGTGCCGTGGACCTGCCCGCGGCTGTCGGCACTGTAGCGCAGGGTGTCGCCGTAGTGCTCCCCGCCGCACAGAAGTCTCGTGAAGCTGATCAAATCGGGTTCCTCCTCCCGGCCAAAACCTCGACCGTCTTGTCCACCAAACCCCGAATGGTGTAGGTCGCCGCCACCCCATGCACCGCCAAGCCGCCCTCCCGCGCGGTCTGGGCGGTGACGGGGCCGATGCACACCACCTTGGTCCCGTCGCGCACCGCCTCCCGGCCCACCGCCTCCAGAAAGTTGCGCACGGTGGAGGAGCTGGTGAAGGTCATGGCCGCCAGTTCCCCCGCCGCCAGGGCGCGGCGCACCTCCTCGGCCCCCCGGGCGGCCTGCTCGGTCCGGTACACCGCCACCTGGACCACCTCCAGGCCCATGGCCGCAAGCTCCCGGGGCAAAAGGTCCCGGCCCTCGGCCGCCCGGGCCAGGAGCGCCCGCTCCCCTGGCGAGGCCCGCCCCCTCATCTCCTGCACCACGGCCTCCGAGCGGTACTCCCCGGGCACGAAGGCGGGGAGCAGGCCCCGCGCCGTCAGACCTCGGGCGGTCTCCGGACCTATGGCCACCAGCTCCACTCCCGCCAGTTCCCGCACGTCGCGCCCCTTTTCCGCCAGCCGCCGGAAGAAGGCCTCCACGCCGTTGCGGCTGGTGAAGACCAGCCAGCGGAAGGAGGACAGTCGCTCCAAGGCCGCGTCCACCGGCTCCCAGTCGACCGGCGGCACGATGCGGATGGTGGGGAACTCCCACGGGGCGGCCCCCAGATCGGCCAACCGCCGCGACAGGTCGCTGGCCTGCTCCCGAGAGCGGGTGACCAGGATGCGCCGGCCAAAGAGCGGCAGCCGCTCCCGCCAGGCCAGGCGCTCCCGCAGGCGCACCACCTCCCCCACCACCAGCACCGCCGGCGGGGCTAACTGCTCGGCCGCCGCCCGGGAGGCGATGTCGGCCAGGGTGCCGGTCACCGTGCGCTGCTCCGGGCGGGTGCCCGCCCCGATCACCGCCGCCGGGGTGGTGTCGGCACGCCCCTCCCGCACCAGCCGCCGGCAGATCCCCGCCAGGTTCTCGATGCCCATGAGAAAGACCAGGGTTCCCGGACCTTGAGCCAGCGGCCCCCACGGCACGGTGGAGTTCCCCTTGGATGGGTCCTCGTGGCCGGTGGCCACCGCCAGGGAGGCGGTGTAGCCGCGGTGGGTGACCGGGATACCGGCATAGGCGGGAACCGCCACCGCCGAGGTGACCCCCGGCACCACCTCGAAGGGCAGCCCGGCCCGCGCCAACTGCTCCGCCTCCTCCCCGCCCCGGCCGAAGACGAAGGGGTCGCCCCCCTTCAACCGGCACACCACCTGGCCCGCGCGCGCCCGCTCCACCAGCAGGGCGTTGATCTCCTCCTGGGGCAGGGCATGCCGGTTGGCCTCCTTGCCCACGTAGATCAGCTCGGCGTCCGCGCGGGCATGGCGCAACAGCTCCGGCCCGGCCAGCCGGTCGTACACCACCACCTCGGCCGCCTCCAAACACTCCCGGCCCCGGCAGGTGATCAGACCGGGATCCCCCGGGCCGGCCCCCACCAGGTAGACGATCCCCTTCATGCCGTCAGCCCCTTCAAGATTTCCGCGCCGCCGGCGGCCAACATCTCCTCGGCCAGCGCCTCGCCCAACCCCTCCGGGTCCCGAGCCGTCCCGCGGCGGGCCCGGCGCACCAGCCCTCCACCGTCGGGCGCCACCACCACCCCCTCCAGGACCAGGCCCTGTCCCTCCACCCGGGCCAAGGCCCCCACCGGCAGCGAGCACCCCCCGCCCAGGCGCAGCAGGAAGGATCGCTCGGCGCGACAGGCCTGGGAAGACGGTGGGTGGTCCAGGGCCGACGTGAGTTCCCCCAGCCGCCGGTCGTCCGTGCGGATCTCCACTCCCAGGGCGCCCTGCCCGACGGCCGGCAGGCAGACCGCGGGATCCAACACCTCGGCGATCCGCCGGGACAGCTCCAGCCGCTCAAGCCCCGCCACCGCCAGCACCACCGCCGCGGCCCGCCCGTCCGCCAGCCGCGCCAGGCGCGTGGGCAGGTTGCCGCGGATCGGCCGGTAGTCCAGGTCGGGACGGCGACGCTGCAACTGAGCCCGCCGGCGCAGGCTGCCCGTGGCCACCACGGCGCCCCCCGGCAGGGAGGCCAGGGTGGTGCCCGGGGAGGCGGCCAAGGCGTCCCGGGGGTCCCCCCGCGCCGGCACCGCTGCCAGGGTCAGGCCCGGCGCCAACTGGGTGGGCAGGTCCTTGAGGCTGTGCACCGCCAGGTCGATGCGGCCCTCCAGCAAGGCCTGCTCCAGCTCCTTGGCGAAGGCGCCGAGGCCGCCCAGTTGGTCCAGCGGCCGGTCCCGCACCGCGTCGCCCTGGGTCTTCACCCGCACCAGGATGCACTTGAGGCCGGGATGGCGCCGGGTGAGTTCCCCGGTCACCCAGCGGGCCTGGGCCATGGCCAGGGCGCTGGCCCGGGTGCCCACGCGGATCACTCCAGATGGCATCGCAAGAGTTCCTCCAGGCGGGAGCGGGCCTCGTCCAAGCGTCCCTCCCGCAGATATTGGTCGAATTCCAGGCTGCCGGCCGCCTGCTGCAACTCCCGCCGGCGCGCGGGATCGGGAATCCGCGCGGCGGCCGCGCGGCGCAACTGGCCCAAAAGCGCCACCCACTCCCCGTACTCCGGCCCGTAGCGCCGCTCCAACTCCTCCCGCAGGCGGCTGGCGAATCGCGGGCTTTGCCCTCCGGTGGAGACGGCGATAGTCAGTTCCCCCCGCTCCACCACCGCCGGCACGTAGAAATCGCAATGGGCCGGGTCGTCCACCACGTTCAAAAGCACCCGCTCCGAACGCGCCTCCCGAAGCACGGCCGCGTTCACCGCCGCATCGTCGGTGGCGGCGATGGCCAGAAAGGCCCCCGCCAGATCCCCCGGGGCGTAGGGACGCCGGACCAGTTCCACCCGGCCCGCCGCGGCATGGTCCAGGAGCTGCGGGTCGGGGGAGGGCGCCACCACCCGCACCCGCGCTCCCGCGCGCAAGAGCCCCTCCACCTTCCGACAGGCCACCGCGCCCCCCCCCACCACCACGCAGGCGCGGCCCTCCAGACGCAAGTCCACGGGATATCCCGGCATGGGCGTTCCCCCCTCAGGCCCTAAAGGAGTGCGGCCCGGGCAGCAGGTTGATCAGCAGCACGTCGATGACCAGGGCCCCGAAGGCGAACAGGGCCAGGGGCACGGTGCGCCGTCCCGGCAGGTACCGCCGGGCCGCCACGTACCCGGTGTAGAGCAGCCAGGTGAGGGCCGTCCAGCTCTCCTTGGGGTTCCAGCTCCAATAATGGTGCCAGGAATGGCCCGCCCACACCACTCCGGCCCCGATGGCCACCGTCATCAGCCCCAACCCCACCCCCGCCAGGCCGCCGCACAGCCGGTCCAGGACCTCCAGGGGCGGCAGGCGCCGGTAGAAGGCGTGGAACATCCGGTACCGTATCCCCCGCTCCAGGTGCATGTACATCAGCGCCGTGACCGCCTGCATGATCAGCACGCCGGTGGCCGCCGTGGCCGTGGTCAGGTGCAACCACACCCACCACCCGGAAAGGCTGGGCCGCTGGGCGGCCGCCACCCGAGGCAGGATGGCCGCCGGCAGGAGGAAGAAGAACACGATGGGCATCAGGAAGACCCCGGCACGGCGCAGGGCGCGGGACCGCACCCCGCCCACCAGGTAGACCGCGACCAGCAGCCAGGTCAGCACCAGCATCCACTCGTAGAGGCTCAGGAAGGCCGCGTGGGGGCTGCGGAAGCGCTCCGCGATGACCGCGGTCTCCAGGACGAGCGCCGCCAGGGTCGTCCCCACCGCCAGGCGGCGGGACCGGGGCAGGTACAACTCCCGGATATGAAAAACGGCGGCCAACGCGTAGGCCACCAGGGTAGCCCCCATCAGCCAGGCCCCGAGGGTCGTCATCCGAGCCTCCACAGACCGGCTTCCTCCGCCTTGCCCCTCTCCAGGCGAAACAGGCGGCTCATAGCCTCCACGTACACCTGGGATTCGGCGCCGGACATGGACTCCTTCAAAGCCAAAGTGGGATCGTTCAAAAGCTTGTTGACCAACAGGCAAGACAGCTGCTCCACCACCTGGCGCTGCCGCTGGTCCAGCTCCGGCAGCTTGGCCATGGCCCGCTCCAGCTCCCGCAACCGGATGGACTCCGCCTTGTCCCGCAGGGACCTGATCAGGGGCACCACCGCCAGCTCCCGCAGGAAGGCCTCGAAGCGGTCGGTTTCCTCGGCCACGATGCTCTCCACCTTGGCCGCCTCTCGGGAGCGCAACTCGAGGTTCGCCTCCACCACCGCCTGGAGGTCGTCGATGTCGTAGAGGAAGACGTCGGCCAGCTTCCCCACCGCGGGATCCACGTCCCGGGGCACCGCTATATCGAAGATGAACAGCGGGCGGTGCCGGCGCCGCAGGTGCGGCAGTACTTGAGCCGCCTCCAGCACCGTACCTGGGGCGCCGGTGGAAGAGACCACCACGTCCACCTCGCCCAACTGAGCGGCCACCTCCGGGAAGGGCAGATCCACCCAGCCGAAGCGCTGGGCCAACTGGCGCGCTTTTTCCTGGGTGCGGTTGGCCACCAGCACCCGGGCGGCCCCGTTCTCATGCAGATGCCGGGCGGTGAGTTCGCCCATCTTGCCCGCCCCGATCAAGAGCACCCGGTGACCCCTGAGGTCCCCGAACACCTTCCGGGCCAGCTCCAGGGCCGCGTAACCCACGGACACGGCGTTTTGACCGATGGCCGTCTCGGTGTGGGCCCGCTTGGCCACCCCCAAGGCCTGCTGAAAAAGGCTGTGCAGCAGCTTGCCCACGCTACCCGCGTCCCGGGAGCGCCGATAGGCATCCTTGATCTGCCCCAGGACCTGGGTCTCGCCGGGAATCATGGAGTCGAGGCCGCACGCCACCCTGAACAGGTGGGCCACCGCCTCCCGGTCATTTCGCAGGTACAGGTGGCTTTGGAGCTCCCCGCCGCGCCGGCGGAGAAACTCCAAGAGCACCTCGCGCCCACCGTGGAAGGTGTCGGCCGCGGCATACACCTCGGTGCGGTTGCAGGTGGACAGCACCACCGCCTCCGACACCGCTCCGCCCACCAGGGAGGCCGCCGCAGACCCCAACTCCTCGGCCGCCAGGGCCAGCTTCTCCCGCACCTCCACCGGAGCCGTCTTGTGGCTCAGGCCCGCCACCAGGATGTGCATCAAAGGCCTACCTCCATCGCCATTCTAGTCGACGCGGGGTGCTTTGACAAGCTTCAGGCCCTCAGGACCGGCTCGTGGACGCAGTACGGCTCCTCGCCCAGGTAGTCGCCCACCGCCCCCAAAGCCCGGGCGCGGCAACCGCCGCACAGGTGGCGGTACTCGCACCGGCCGCACTTGCCGTGCAGAAGATCGGGGTCCCGCAGGGTCTGGAAGAGCTCCGCCTGTTCGTATATCTCCCGGAAGGAGCGCTCCCGGACGCTGCCGGCGCGCACCTGGAAGTAGCCGCAGGGATACACCTCCCCCACGTGGGAGACGAAGGCGAAGCCGTTGCCGGCCATGCAGCCCTTGACCGGAGCGCCGCCGTGGCCGTGGCCGCCGCGCAGGGCGCCCTCCTGGCGTTCGACCCGCAGGTAGTGGGGGGCGCAGGTGATGTGGATGGGCACCGGGCTGTCCTCTCCCGCGGCGTGGAGCCAGCGCAACACCTCCTCGTACTGCTGCGGCGTCACCTCGTCCTCCAGCCGGCCCCGCCCGGTGGGTACCAGCATGAACACGTCCCAGGTCACCGCCCCCAGATCGGCCACCGTGCGGAGCATGGCCGGCAGATCGTCCAGGTTCCTCCGGGTCACGGTGGTGTTGACCTGAAAAGGAAGGTTGGCCTCCCGGGCGTAGCCCAAACCGCGGGTGGCCTGCTCGAAGGCGCCGCTCACCATGCGGAAGGAGTCGTTGCGCTCCGCGGAGGAACCGTCAAGACTCACGGAGATCCGAGCCACTCCCGCCTCCTTGATCCGGCGCACCCGCTCCGGGGTAAGCAGCGTGCCGTTGGGCGACATCACCACCCGCAGACCCCGGGCCGTGCCCCGCGCGGCCACCTCGTAGATGTCCTCCCGCAGCAGGGGCTCGCCGCCGGAGATGATCAGGATCACCGGCTTGCCCCAGGATCCGATGTCGTCCACCAACCGGAAGGCCTCCTGGGTGGTCAGTTGCTCCGGGTGGTGCTCCCGCACCGCCTCGGCCCGGCAATGGACGCAATCCAGGTTGCAGGCCCGGGTGGACTCCCACGCCACCAGGCGGGGAGGAATGATCGCTTGCTGCATGTGGTCTCCTCTTTTAAGAAAGGATTTCTTTTGATTATACCGCAAATCGCCGCTGTGGTCATCCCTCTTGCGGATGACTTTTTGCTTCCCGGTGCTTGCGCCGGTGCGCCAGGTGGTGGATTGGAAGCTAAAAACCATGACCGGGAAGCGGTTCACGGCTCAGCCTTTGGCGGCGCTACACCCCTCCGGTGACCCTGGTGAACACCGGGTTCACCCCCGGCTAGCCGTCCCCACCCTCACCCATGAGCCCGCGCGCTTCCGACGGGGCGCTCCATTGTGGGGGGGCTGGGTATTTCCTCCGCGTTATCCTTCGTTGCTTAACCTACGGCGCTGGTTCATCTGGTTTTCGGGATCCGTTACAGGGCCGACGGACTTCCCAGGTCTTCGGCCGTTTCGGCAAGATCCCGAGCCGGTACTCGGGTTTTAGCGCCTGATCGGTCCTGTTTTCCCGTCGGGTGCGGTGCTCTCCGGGGAGGCGATGACCTGCACCGTCCGCAGATTCGCAAAGGCGATGGTTCTCCGTCCTTTTTCCGTGGACAGGTTGAATTCCGAGACGTACCACGAGTCGGCTGGGGCGAGGACCAGTCCCTCCACCAACTCCTGCTCCGTTTGTAGGCGCACCAGCCAGGCCCCGGCCGCAGCCTCCCGCGCCAATTGCTGCAGCTCCCAGGACTTCGGGGCCAGGGGCTTGAGATACTTGCGGGCAATCGTGGGAAGCTCCACTCTCCAGGCCATTGCTACCTTTTTGGGCGGGGGGGGTGGGGGGGAACGCCGGGGAGCGCCGGCCAGCCAACCGGGGGAGAGGGGGCTCGCGGCCTGCGCCGCGGTTTCGCCCAGTTGGCGCATCGCGGTCGGCATTTGATAGCCGGCGTTCAAGATGGCCTTGCGCAGGGCCGGCAGGTTCTCGGAGGGAACGAAGAAGTGGGTCGGGGAGATCTGAGGCCCCAACAGCCTGCGGATGGCCGTAGTCCCCAGCAATTTGCCTGTAAGGCGCTCCGAGGGCAGGGCCAGAACCGGCACGTTGTAGACCACCGGCTCCTCGGCGGAGGCCACCCAATCCCGCAAGGTGGTCAGGACGTTGTCGGGCACCGGGCCGGTGCCCCGCTCCAAGAAGCCGCGCACGTCCTCCCCGGTCCACCCCAGATGCACCGCCAGGCGCACGCTCGGGGCCGTCAGCCGGAAACGCAGCATGGGATCCCCCCCGGCGCTTTCCGCGAGGGCGGCCAGGGCCCAGCGCAGGGACGGCGCCAGATGCAGGGGAGCCAAGAGTTCGAAGTTTGGTTGCAGCACGAACCCGGTCTCCCACTGGGGTCCCGGCTGGCCGTCGAAGACCGCCCGACCGAGTTCGGTCCAACCGTAGTAAGTCGCTCCGGCCTCGTCCCGTCCGGTTCGCAAAAGGCCCAGGAGCAATAGCCAACACAAGAGCGGCTCATCGACCCATCGGTAAGACCCCGGATTCACCCCGGACAGCAAGGACTCCCGGGAGATCCACGCCACGTCTTTCCAATGCCGCAGCCGCGCCCAAGCCAGCAGGGTGGGGAGCATGTCCTCCAGGTCATTGATCAGGCGATCCCAAAAGGCCTGGGCCATGCCCGCCGGGGAAAGCTCCAGCCAGGCCGCCAAGGCCGGTCCTTCCCCCGTATCGTGACCGTCGGTCGCCACGACTCTCAAAGACGACAGCAGCTGCCAATGCAAGCTGGCCTCGTCGGCTTCCTCCTCATGGAAGTTCGGCGGCAGCACCTCGGGTGGCAGCTTGAGGAATTGCCGCTGCAGCACCTTCAGGGCCAGCTTGCTCGGCCTGGACTCCCGGGTGACGGGCAAGCCCTGAGCGGCCCGACTGCACAGGGTGAGGGAGTTGGCGTAAAACCGCAGGCCGGCGTCGGCCTGGGTTTGGACCGCCGGCGGCGGCGGTGGCAGCGGGCCGCGCAGGTGATTGGCGCGGGCCAGAAGGACTTCCGCGGGAAAAAGGATGCCCAGGTAGCGCAGGTCGCCGACCTCGGCGTCCTGGAAAAAGAGCAGTCCGCGCCCTTGCAGGAGGCCAAGCTGCAGGGAGGCCGCCCGGGAGTCCCGAAAACGCATGTTCAGCCTCGCCTGGGCCTCCGTGAGGGGCAGGGGGTAGTTCGGCCGGTCGTCGACCAGCCAGGCGAGAGCCTGCAGGGTGTCGGCGGGCAGCAGGGAGCCTAGCCGCCGCCAAGCGTCGTCCGTCCGCCAGAAGGCCAACAGGGCCTGGGGGTGCGGGGTTCCCAGGAGGGCCTGCGCCATCTCCCCGGGGGTAGGCGGAGACGACTTGCCAAAAACCGGCGGCACCTGGGATCGGGCCTCGAAAAGCTGCGCCAGCTCGATCAACTTTGGTCCTCCGGCAGGACTAGGCGATAGCGGTAGCCCTGCTCGGTGAGGAACAGCTGCCGCTTGAGGGCGAAGTCCTGCTCCACCGTCCCGTGGGAGACCAAGGTGTAGAAGTGGGCCGTGCGGCCGTCGGACTTGGGCCGCAGGATCCGGCCCAGCCGCTGGGCCTCCTCCTGGCGGGAGCCGAAGGTTCCGGAGACCTGGACGGCCACGGTGGCGTCGGGCAGGTCGATGGCGAAGTTGGCCACCTTGCTGACCACCAGGCAGGGGATGCTCCCCTCCCGGAACTGCTGGTACAGCTCCTCGCGCCGCTTGTTCGGCACCTTCCCGGTCAAGAGCGGGGCGGCAAGCTCCCGGGCGATGCGCTCCAACTGGTCCAGGTACTGCCCGATGACCAAGGTCGGCTCCCCGGGATGGCGCGCCAGGAGCGCCTTGACCCAGGGGATTTTCGCCGGGTTGGTGGCCGCCACCTGGGCCTGCTCGCGGGGCTCGGCCAGGAAATAGCGCTCGGCGTGACCGTCCAAGGGGACCCGGATCTCGGTGCACACGGCGGGAGCGATCCAGCCCTGCTCCTCCAAGCGCTTCCACGCCAAGTCGTAACGCTTGGGCCCGATGAGGGAGAAGACCTCGTCGGCGCGCCCGTCCTCCCGGACCAGGGTGGCGGTGAGCCCCAGCCGGCGGTAGGCCTGCAACTCGGCGGTCAAGCGGAAGATGGGCGCCGGCAGCAGGTGCACCTCGTCGTAGATGATGAGCCCCCAGTCCCGGCGGGAGAACAGCTCCAGGTGGCGGAACTCGTCCTCCCGATGGCGGCGGTGGACGAGGATTTGATAGGTGGCGATGGTGATGGGCCGGACCTCTTTCTCCTCCCCGGTGTACAGGCCGATGTCCGCCGGGTCGGCGGTGGTCTTGTCCAGGATCTCCCGGCGCCATTGTTGGGCGGCCGCCTCGCCGGTGACCAGGATCAGGGTGGCGGTGCGCAGCTTGGCCAGGGCCGACAGACCAACCAGGGTCTTGCCCGCCCCGCAGGGCAGCACCACCACCCCGGACCCCCCCGCCGGGCCGCCGCTTTGGTGGAAGGCGGCGGCCGCAGCCTGCTGGTAGTCGCGGACCTTCAAGGGTCGACCGGCGCGGGTCACCGGGGCAAGTTGCATCCGGAAGGCCTCTCCCGCTCGGTAGCCGGCCCGGTCGTCCACGGGATGGCCCAGTTTCAAGAGCTCCTGCTTCAAGCGCCCTCGGTAACCGGGGACCAGCCGATTCCGGTGTTCGCCCACCGGCTCGCCCAAAAGCTCTTTGAGGCGTTCCTTTCTCCTAAGGCCCGTCAGGAGGAGGGGATCGTCGGCCTCCAGGTACAGCTCCCCACCCTCGCTCAGCAGGCGCAGGCGACCGTAGCGGCTCATGAGATCCTCGACGTTCCCCCGCACCTGGGCCGGCACCTCGAACTTGCCGAACTCCTCCAGACCCTGCAGGAGCTCCGCCGCGGCGTGGCCGGCCGCGGCGGCGTTCCACAGGGACAGGGGCGACAGGCGGTAGGTGTGGACGAACTCGGGGGACTTCTCCAACTCGGCGAAGCGGACCAGCAGATCCCGGGCCCGCTCGTAGTCCGGATGGTTCACCTCCAGCAACACCGTGTGGTCACCCTGGACCGTTAGGGGCCGCTCGGGCCGATAGAGCAAGTTGTTCGCGCTCCTTTCCGCACCCCACGCATATCGCCGCGCGACGGCTGGCGTTGGTTGCTGCGCCGGGGAACTCCTTCGGCAAGGGTCGCGGAAAAACCTGCTCATTTTCCCCTCGCGCAACGCGGGGTTCCTCACATTCCAGACGCCCGGCCTTGGCTGCCTTCGAGGACCGGCGGTCTGTGCGCCGACCCGCCTTATGGCCGCTTTCTTATCCTCGTATTTCCGGCATCCGGCTGTTGGGCCTCTCTCAGGGAGCGCAAGGATGCCGCCCGGAAAAACTCCTTCAGGCGGTCCCAATTCACCGGTCGAAGCATATCGACGCCTGCGAAATCCATCTCTTCCGCCTGCGCCAGGAAATACACGTCGACGAAATCGCGGGCCGCCGCCCGTCCCAAAGGGCGAGGAGCTTGTCGGCGGCCAAATCTACCACGGCGGCCACCGGCATCCCTTCCAGTTCGGCCTGGGGCGCAGCCAATTCAAAGGCTCCGTTGAAGGCCAATTCCACCTTGATGGGCGGCGCGCCGATCCACAGCCGGTAAAAAGTGGCCGACGAGATTTTCGCCTCGTCCTAAACGCTCAGACTCGCCCCGGGCAGGCGGCGATGAAAGCGGCCTTCCCCTGCGCCACGCCCTTTTCCCGCCCGGTGAACCAATCCGGGTCTTGCGAACACCGGTGGTGGAGATAGCAGGCCGCCAGGGCGGTTCCCCCGGCCTGCCGGAAGTCCAATCCCTTCATGCTTCCGGCCGCCTGGGCTAGGATCCGCCTGTGGGCCGCGTTGATGATCTCGCCCGCTTGCAACCGCTCCGCCTCCTTTCGCTGATACCAGGACCAAAGATGTCTGGCCTTGCGACTCAACCAGCCCCGTTCCAGATCCAGGTTCGCAAGGTCCAACTGGTGAAGATCCTCGGCGGTTCCCTCTTCCAGGATCCTCTGGAACCATTCACTGCTCCCTGGCTTGGGCAAAATGGAGCGATACCAGAAAAGCCGATCCAGGGCCGTTTGCCGCCCGGACTGGGTGTAGTGCCCATACGGGGCAGGCTCAGTGAGCAGGACGGTGTGGTAGCGCTGGGGGCGCTCCCGGCTGGCGCAGACAAGCCTTGGCGAGTCGGTGCTGCGGCGCCACCGGGTACTCCTCGGGGGTCTCCAAAGGCGAGGTGGCCATTATCTGCCGATCCCGGCAAAGATCGTTGGGCCTCAAATCTACGCATTACCCACATCTACATTCGTCAGACCTATGACGTGAAGCGATAGCCCAAGCGGCTCTCGTAATATGCCAATATATGCAACGACCGCCGCCAACCGATGGGACCCCTTG